>CAUZWC010000065.1:0-12638 GCA_963583595.1 Alphaproteobacteria bacterium
GAATCCGGGCGAGAATTGCGCCGTTCTGTTGAGCGGCACCAATGTCGATTCCAAGCGGCTGCGCCGGATCGCGGCCGAGCAGGCCGATTGGCTCGACACGCTGGGCTGAGCCGGACTTTTTTACCGTCCACCCCGACCCTCCCCCACAAGGGGGGAGGGGGTTATCATCGCGATGAAGTGGTCAGCCATTCTCGCTCCTTCTTGATGGGGGCTTGAGCCGCAAAGCGGATCGAGGGGGGTGGGGGCGAGAACAGGCTTGGGGAGCGAGCGTATGAGCGTCGTGATTCTGACCGAGAAGGAGTTGCGCCGCTGCGTGGCGGTCGACCACGCGGCGGTGGATGCCGTCGCGGCCTGCTTTACGGCCCTGGCCGACGGCAAGGCGGAGAACCCGCCGATCATGCATATCGGCATCGCCGAGCATGAAGGCGATATCGATATCAAGAGCGCCTTCATCAGCGGCTTCGACCGGGTCGCGGTGAAGATCGCGGCCGGTTTCTACAACAACCACAAGCTGGGCCTGCCCAATTCCCCGGCCAGCGTGGTCCTGGTCTCCGCCTGCACGGGTATGGTCGAGGCCGTGCTGCTCGACAATGCCTATCTGACCGATCTGCGAACGGGCGCGGCGGGCGCGGTCGCGGCCCGCCATCTGGCCCCGGCCAGGGTCGAGACGGCCGGGGTGATCGGCGCCGGCGTCCAGGCGCGCTATCAGATGGAGGCGTTGAAGCTCGAACGCGATTTCAAGCGCATCCTGGTGCTCGGCCGCAGCCCCGCCAATGTCGACAAGTACGTGTCCGAGATGGCAGAGCGTCTGGGCGTACGTGTCGAGGCCGCGCCGGACGCGGAAACCCTGGTGTGCGAAAGCCAGGTGGTGGTGACCACGACGACCTCGAAAGCGCCCCTGGTCATGGCCGATTGGCTCCATCCCGGCCTGCTCGTGACCTCGGTGGGCAGCGACCTCGTCGGCAAGCAGGAACTGGAAGCGGCCTGCCTGAACCGGGCCGACTTGGTCGTCTGCGACCGCTGGGCCCAATGCTCGAAGATGGGCGAGTTGCAGCATGGCGATATGACCGAGGGGCAGGTGACGGAGATCGGCGAGATCACGGCCGGCCGTGCGAAGGGCCGGACGAGCGAGGACCAGATCATCGTCTGCGACCTGACCGGCACGGGCGCCCAGGATACGGCCATCGGCAATGTCGCCTATGACAAGGCCCTTGCGGCGTGCATGGGGCTGACCGTCGAGAATTGACGATGGGCGCCGCCTAGCCTGCACCGACGAATATCTATGCCGTCATGCCCCGGCGCAGTCCCCATGGCATTCACACCTTGCGCGTCTCGTGCGTCGTCTTCGCGAAACACACACCGCTGTCGTTCCGGGACTTGTTCCCGGGACCCATTGGCGTCGGAACGTGGCGAGGCGTGATCGGGTCTACAACCATTCCGGTCGCGGGAACGGCACGATGACCGTTTGAACGGATAGGGTGGATGGGTCCCGGGAACAAGTCCCGGGACGACACCGTGGGTAGGGCGGCGTCAAGTCCTTCCGGGGCAGAATGTGCCGGCGCAGTCCGGGGCATCCAGGGTGTCGGCTGGATTGCCCGGGCTTCGCCGGGCAATGACGAGCGGTGGGAAGCAGGGGGTTTCCCCTGGCCTCAGCGTGCCGAACGTCAATCCCAGAGGCGTTGCGGCCCCAGGTCCTTTTCCGTGACGTCGAAGCCGGTGACCTTCTCGGGCACGCCCTGGCCACGCAGCATCGCCGAGGCGGTCAGACCGATGGCCCAGCTCGTCTGGATGCCGTAGCCTCCCTGGCCGGCGAGCCAGAAGAAGCCCTCGGCGTCGGGCGCGAAGCCGACCACGGGGCATTTGTCCGCGACGAAGCTGCGCAGCCCTGCCCAGGAGCGGTTGATGCGCTTGATCTCCAGATTGGTCGCCGTCTGGATGCGGTCAGCGACGATGGCGATATCCATCTCGTCCGGCTGGATGTCCTGGGGCGGCACCGGAGTTTCGTCGGCGGGCGAGCCGAGCACCTGCCCGGCATCGGGCTTGTAGTACCACTGCTCCTCGCAATCGGCGCCGGCCGCCCATTTCGAGATATCCGCCCCGGCGGGCGGATCGAAGACGATGGCGGTGCGTCGCTTGGGCTGCAGGTCGATGGTCCGCGCCCCGGCCAGTTCGGCCACGGGATCGGCCCAGGCGCCGGCCGCGTTGACGACGACCGGCGCGGCGAAGTTGCCCGCCTTGGCCGTCCGGACATGCCAGAGCCCGCCCTTGCGCTCCATGCCGATCACCTCGGCCTCGGTCACCAGGGTCGTGCCGGTCGCCCTCGCCTTCTTGAGATAGCCCATATGGATCGCGTTGACGTCCATATTCGCGGTCGCCGGGTCATGGGCCGCGACGGCGATATAGTCGCGCTTGAGCGGCGGGCTGGCGGCGATCGCCTCGTCGACGCTCACTTCCTTGATCGTGTCTGACAGTTCCTGCAGCTCTTCCAGGATCGCGGCCATGGTCGCCTTCTGGTCTTCGCGCCCGACGAAGACCACGCCCATGTCGTGCAGCAGCGGCACGTCCGAGAAGCCGGACGGCGGCCGGCGCAGGAAGGGTCCGCTGACCTTGGACATGACGCGCATGATCCGCGGGCCGTAATTCTCGGTGAAGATCGCGGCCGAGCGCCCTGTGCTGTGATAGCCGGGCTGGTCCTCGCGCTCGAGAATGACGACATCGTCGCTGTGATCGGTCAGGTGATAGGCCAGCGAGGCGCCGGCGATACCGCCGCCAATGATCAGATATTCGCATTCGCGCATGGCGTGTCTCCCTCCTTGGTCGGATCCTGGATTGCCGCTGTATTATGGCCGCGCCGGCGGTCCGACGGAAGGGTCGCGGGGGCTGCGTCCGGCGGCTAGAGTGTGCGCCGAATCGATTTTGCCAACGATTTCTAGGGAGGCCACCCGCCTTGGACCCCGTCCATCTCAAAGAAGAGCACCGGATGCTCCAGGATCAGCTCCGCCGCTTTGTGGCGGAGGAGATCGTGCCCCATGGCGAGCGCTGGGAGGAGGAGGAGATGGTGCCCCGCGCGCTGCTGCGCAAGATGGGGGATCTGGGCTTTTTCGGCCTGCGCGTGGCGGAGGAATATGGCGGCTCGGGCATGGATGCTATCGCCACGGTGATCTTTGCCGAGGAACTGGCGCGATCGACCTTCGGCGGGGTCACCATCACCGCGACCGTCCATTCCGACATGGCCAGCCCGCATCTGTTCAACGCGGGCACGGAAGAGCAGATCCGCCAATGGGCGCCCGGCATCTTGTCGGGCGAGACGATCGGCAGCATTGCCGTGACAGAGGCCGAGGCCGGCTCGGACGTGCAGAATATCCGCACCTCGGCCCGGCGCGACGGCAACGGCTGGGTGCTCGACGGCGGCAAGATGTTCATCACCAACGCCGTCCATGGCGAGGTCTATTTCGTCGCCGCGCGCACCGATCCGGACGCCAAGGCTTCGCGCGGGACGAGCATTTTCATCGTGCCCAAGGCGGCCAAGGGTGTCGAGGTCGTGCGCAAGCTCGACAAGATGGGCTGGCGCAGCTCCGACACCGCCCAGCTCGCCTTCGATTCGGTCAAGCTGCCGGCCGATGCCCTGCTGGGCGAAGAGAATCGCGGCTTCTACGCGATCATGAAGAATTTCCAGACCGAACGGCTCTCGGCCGCCGGCATCTATATCGGCGAGATCGACACGGCGCTTCGTCTGACTCTCGACCACGTCAAGACACGCCGCGCCTTCGGCGGCACCCTCTGGGGTCAACAGGCGGTGCGCCAGCGCCTCGCCATGCTGGCGGCCCAGGCCGAGGCGGCGCGCCAGCTCGTCTATCACACCGCCTGGCTCGATTCCCAAGGCGTGAATTGCGTGAAGGAAGTCTCGATGGCCAAGGCCTGGATCGGCGAGTTGGTCAACCAGACAGTCTATGCCTGCCAGCAGTTCCACGGCGGCTCGGGCTATATGCGTGGCACGGCGATCGAACGGATGGCCCGCGACGTGCGCATCCACACCATCGGCGGCGGCGCGACCGAGGTGATGCTCGAGGAAGTCGCCAAGCGGATGGAGCCGTAGGAGCGGTGGCAGACAACTTTTGTCACCCCCACCCCAACCCTCCCTCATCGAGGAGGAGGGGGCCGCATTGTGCCTGCCGGAGATATCTCCCTCCCTCCTTGTGGGAGAGAGTCGGGGTGGGGGGTAGGAAAAGCCTATGACCGTGGATGCCAAAACGACCCAGCCCGACCACCGCCAAAGCATCGAAACGCCCTATGGCTGGGCCGTCCTCGCCGTCTCCCTGCTGCTCGTCGTCGTGGGCTATGGCAGCACCCTGCTGTTGTTGGTCTCGCTCAAGCAGATAGCGGTCGATCTGGAATGGCCGCGCTCGGTCCCCTCGCGCGCCTATGCCTGCAACATGATCGGCATCGGCCTGGGCGGCATCGTCATGGGCTATTGGTCGGACCGGTCGGGGCCCGCGCCCGCCATCGTGCTCTCCGCCCTCGCCATGCCGGCCGGCCTTTGGCTCGTGTCCAACGTGACCGAGCCCTGGCAGGTCTATCTGGCCTATGGGCTGCTGATCGGCTTCATCGCCAACGGCGCCCTGTTCTCGCCCCTGATCGCCAACACGACGCGCTGGTTCGACAAGCGCCGCGGCCTGGCCATCGCCATCGTCGCCAGCGGCCAGGGGGTGGGCGGCACCCTGCTCGCGCCCCTCTTCCGCTGGGTCAACGAGCACCATGGCTGGCGCACGACCTACGAATGGTATGCCCTGGTAGCCCTCTGCCTGATGGTGCCGACCCTGCTGATCCTGCGCCGCCGTGCGCCCCAGCCACACCAGAACACCGCGGTCCTGGCCGATAACCGCCAGCCCCTGGGCATGCCGTTGAACACGGTTCATGCGATGCTCTTCGCGGCCATCATCTGCTGCTGCGTCGCCATGGCGACGCCGCTGGTCCATCTCGTCGCCCATGTCAGCGATCTCGGCTTCACCTATGCCCAGGGCGCGCAGGTCCTGTCCCTGTTGCTCTTCACCAGCCTGTTCAGCCGCCTGGGACTGGGCGCCCTGTCGGACCGGATCGGCGGTTTTCGCACCCTGCTGAGCGGTTCCGGCCTGCAGGCGATCTCGCTTCTGCTCTTCGCCTCGCTCGGCGATCTCTGGGCGATCTACGGTATCGCCGTGCTGTTCGGTCTGGGCTTCGGGGGCATCGTGCCGAGCTATGCCATGATCATCCGAGAGATCTTCCCGGAGCGCAGGGCGGCTTGGCGTATCGCGATGGTGATGACAGGGGGCACCCTGGGCATGGCCAGCGGCGGCTATGCCGGTGGCTGGATCTTCGACGGCACTGGCAGCTACGTCGCCGCCTTCTTGCTCGGCTTCGCCTTCAATCTCGGCAATCTGGCGATCATCGGAAATCTCTATCGCCGCCATCGCCGCGGCCGACGGATGGACGTGGCTGTGCCGGCCTGAATCGCGTCTCGCTTGTCGGCCGCACGTCCCTGGCGTTATCGTTCCCCGACCCTGGGGAGAAGTTACGGCCATGACGACAGGCGAACGCACCCTCAAGCGCCCGTTCAGCGCCTATCACCGGGACCGGGCCATGCCCGTCGATCCGGAGTTGCAAGAGACCGGTTGGGGCACGCCCTGCGGCGAATATCTGCGCCGTTTCTGGCAGCCCGTCGCCCTGTCCGAGAATCTGGGCGACCGGCCGCTGGCCCTGCGCATCATGGGGGACGATCTGGTGGCCTTCCGCGACGGCTCCGGCCAGGCGGCCTTGCTGGAGAAGCATTGCTGCCATCGCGGCACCTCGCTCGAATTCGGCAAGGTCGAGGAGCGCGGCATCCGCTGCTGTTATCATGGCTGGTTGTTCGACCGCGACGGCGCGATCCTGGAAACCCCGGGCGAACCGCCGGAAAGCCGGATAAAGGACAAGACCTACCAGGGCGCCTATCCGACTCATGAATTCGCCGGCATCGTCTTCGCCTATATGGGCCCGCCGGAGGAAAAGCCCGCCTTTCCCGAATACGACCTCTGGGCGCGGCGCGCGATTGCGGATTTCCAGCCCTACAAGATCCACAACCCGTGCAACTGGCTCCAGGTCCGCGAGAACGAGATGGACCCGGTACATATCACCTTCCTGCACACCCGCCATTCCGGGGTCCAGTTCACGCCCTGCTACGGCGCCGTGCCGACTATCGAATGGCGCGAGACCCTGGTCGGCATGATGTATGTCAGCGTGCGCCGCTGGGGCGACTACCTCTATCTCCGCTCCAACGACATGATCCTGCCCAATATCGCGCGGGTTGCGGGAATCGAGGATGCCGAGGGCGAGACCGAGTTCGATCGCCGCTCGGGCGCTACTAATTGGGTCGTGCCGATCGACGATGGCAATTGCTGGACACTCGGCTGGGACGAAGTCGATCGGCATATCCCCGAAGACGGGCGCGACGGCTATCTCGACCGCATGGCGCGCGGCGGCGCGGATATGCTCAATCCCAATTCGGCCGGCCAGACGGCCGAGCCGACCTACGAGATGCGCCAGGCAAAACCGGGGGATTGGGACGCCTGGACCAGCCAGGGCACGGTCACCAGCCACAATCGGGAACATCTGGGCATGACGGACCGGGGGGTGACCATGTATCGCCGCCTGGTGCGCGACGGCGTGCGCACGGTCGCGGCGGGCGAGGCGCCCAGGGGACTGGCGGATGCGGCGGGCGCCGCACCCTTGCAGACCTTCGCCAACAACACGGTCAAGCGCATCCCGCCCGCGCCGACGGAGGCGGAGGATCGCCTGCTGCGCCTGGAATTCGGCCGCGAGATCACCGACCGGATCATGCGCGGCGAGATCCGCTACATCCCCGCGCAGGCTGCCGGGTAGTGGCCGTTCCGCCCTTCGCCCCGATCCTCGCGGCGGCGCGGAAGCGCGCGGGGGGCGAGGCGGCGCTCGCCGCCCTACTGCCCAAGGCGAAATCGGCCAAGGCCCTGCGCGCGGTGCCGGACGACCGCTATCTCTCGCTGATGAGCCTGCGCATCTTCCGCGCCGGGCTGAAGCACGGTCTGGTCGATGCCAAATGGCCGGCCTTCGAGGAGGCGTTCCACGGCTTCGAGCCGGCTCGGGTCGCGGCGATGAGCGACGAGGATATCGAGCGGCTGATTGGAAATGCGCGGCTGATCCGCCATCTCGGCAAGCTGCGCTCGATCTCCGCCAATGCCGCCGCCATGCGGGCGATCGGCGCCGAGGCGGGGAGCTTCGGCGCCTGGCTGGCCGCCTGGCCGGGAAGCGATATCGTCGGCCTGGTGGACGAACTGACCGGCCGCTTCAGCCAGCTCGGCGGCAATTCCGGGCCCTATTTCCTGCGCATGGCGGGCAAGGACACCTATGTCATGAGCGTCGATGTCATCAAGGCCTTGATCGGCCTCGGCGTCGTCGAGAAAAAGCCGACCGGCAAGAAGGACCGCATGGCCGTTCAGGACGCCTTCAATGCCTGGGCGGAGGAGACCAATTTGCCGCTTTGTCGTATGAGCATGATTCTGGCGCGCTCGACCGGCTAATATGCCCGGGTTGTGATTGCTCGAAGCCAGACACTCGACCGCCACGCGGAAGCCCTGCGCACCGCTTTCGCGGAATGCCGTGCCCATACCCTCTCCCTGTTCGACGATATCGACGACACCCTGTTCCGGACTCAGCCGGATCCGGGTTTCAGCCCGGTCGGTTGGCATCTCGGCCATATCGCCCTGACCGAGGGGCTTTGGCTGCTGCACGACAGCGCCGGGCTCGATCTGCCCTATCCCGAATACGAGGACTATTTCCATGCCGAGCGCCTCGCCAAGCCGCTGCGCCGCGGGGTGCCGGGCAAGGAGGCCGTGCTGGACTATGGCGAGGCGATGCGGGCGGCCCTGTTCCGGCGTCTGGACGTGGCGCCGCTCGACGATCCGATAGAATTGCGCCGCTGGCATTTCGTGCTCCAGCACGAGGCGATGCATGACGAGACCATCACCTTCCTGCGCACCCTGCTGGGCGCCCGGCCTGAGGCGCCGGGCGGGCCGCCCTCGAGCCGCCCACCGGGCGAGGCGATGGTCGAGGTGCCGGCGGGGAGCGTTCTCATGGGCAGCGCCGATCCGGCGGCCATGGATAACGAGCGCGCGCGCCAGGCGGTGGACGTGCGGGCTTTCCGCATCGATGTCTATCCGGTGACGCAGGCGGATTTCACCGATTTCATGACGGAGGATGGCTACGGCCGGGCCGAGTGCTGGAGCGATGCCGGCTGGGCCTGGCTCGAGGCCAGCGGGATCGAACGCCGGCCGCTGCATTGGCGCGAGGGCTGCACGGACCATCCGGTCTCCGGCGTCTCGCTGCACGAGGCCGAGGCCTATGCCCGCTGGGCGGGCAAGCGCCTGCCAAGCGAGGCGGAATGGGAGCGCGCGGCGGCCGCCTCCCTCGACGGCGCGGACGATACGCCCCATCCCTGGGGTCGGGAGGCGCCGGGCGCCGAGCGCGCCAATTTCGGCAACGGGGTGCATGGCACGACCAGCGTCACGGCCCAGCCGGGCGGGCGCAGCGCGGCCGGCTGCCTCGATATGCTGGGCAATGTCTGGGAATGGACGGCGACGGAATTCCATCCCTTTCCGGGCTTCGAGCCCTGGCCCTATCGGGGCTATTCCGAAGCCTGGTTCGACGGCCGGCACCGGGTTCTCAAGGGCGGCAGCTGGGCCAGCCCGCGCTGGTTGCTGCGGCGCAGCTTCCGCAATTTCTACGAACACGATGTGCGCCAGATCCTGGCCGGCTTCCGCTGCGCCGCCGACGCCTGACGCTCGGAGCTTTTCCAGATCAGTCCTGCCCATTTCGGATACCGAGGCTCCTCGGGCCGATCCCCCTCACCCAGCTTCGCCTAGGCGAAGCCGAGCCTAGCCGAAGCTGGGTGAGGGCGGGCGACGGCCGGCGCGGATTCGAGCGCCTGCAAAGAAAAACGCCCGGAGCGAAGCCCCGGGCGTTTCCGTTTTTGCTTGGTTGCCGGGCTAGCGGCGGGCGCCGAAGAGCGACAGCAGCATCACGAAGATGTTGATGAAGTCGAGATACAGACGCAGGGCGCCATGCACGGCCTTCTTGGTGCCGACCTCGGCCGAATCGCTTTCCAGATACATGTTCTTGATGTTCTGGGTGTCGTAGGCGGTCAGCCCGACGAAGACGATCACGCCGATGATCGAGATGATGAACTGCATCTGGGTGCTGCCCAGGAACATGTTCACCACGCTCGCGATCACGATGCCGATCAGCCCCATGAACATGAACTGGCCGACGCCGGTCAGGTCGCGCTTGGTAGTGTAGCCGTAGAGACTCATTACCCCGAAGACCGAGGCCGCGATGAAGAAGACGCGGGCGATGCTGGTCGTCGTATAGACCAGCGCGACGGAAGAAAGCGAAGCGCCCATCGCCGCCGCGAAAAGCCAGAACAGGAGCTGTGTGGTGCTTGCGCTCAGCTTGTTGATGCCGAAGCTGATCACCATCACGAAGGCGAGCGGCGCCAGCATGATCACCCATTGCAGGGGCGAGGCGTAGATCGCCTGGCCCAGCGCGGTAAACCCGGTCGGGTTACCCGCGCCGTCCCAGGTCACGGCCGTCTGCATCAGAACCAAGGCAACCAGGCCGGTAATCGCCAAGCCGCCGGTCATGTAGTTGTAGACCCGCAGCATATAGGCGCGCAGACCCTCATCGATATCCGCGCGGGCCGCGCCGCGCGTCAGAACACGTCGCTCGAGTGCCATTGTTGTCCCTCTACTCCGATTGAATACTGAAACCCGGCTCAAGATATTGGGCTGCAATACCGAAAATCAACCGTTCGTCCGCCAATTCGCAGCAAGCTCGCGGCAATATAGCAGAGGTTTGCGGCGGAGTCGGACACGCCACCGCAGGGCCGGTTCGGCGTTCCCCGGGGCAGCGGGGGCTCTTATTCGTTCCGGAGCAGGGGCGCGGGCTTGCGGGCCAGCGCGCGCCAGGTGTCGACGAAGCCGGCGAACAAGGTGATCACGGTCGCGATTAGCGCCACCGATGTCACCGCCTCGGGAGCGAAGCGCCAGGGGATATGCATGGTCCGGGTCGTCAGGGCCCAGCCCGCGGCGCTGCCCAGCGCGACCGCGATGACCGCCGTGGCCAGGCCGAGCAGCCCGTATTCCAGGAGATAAGCCTTGAGGATATCGGCTCGGGTCACGCCCAGGACCTTGAGGATCACGGCGTCATAGACCCGGCGCCGGTGTCCCGCGGCGACCGCCCCGGCCAGCACCAGGATGCCGGCCAGCAGGGTGACGCCGGCGGTGGCGCGCACGGCCAGGCTGACCTTGTCCATGCTGCTGCTGATGGCGTCGAGCGCGTCGCGCACCCGGATTGCCGAGACATTGGCGAAGCGGTCGGCGACCGCTCGCTCCAGGGCGTCTTCCACCGCCGGGTCCCGGGTATAGGCGGTGGCGATATGGGTCTGGGGCGCGGCCTCGAAGGTGCCGGGGGCGAAGACGAAGAAGAAGTTGATGCCCAGTTCGGACCAGTCGATCTCGCGCAGATTGGCGATACGGGCCTCGAATTCCCGGCCCAGGACATTGACGGTGATGGAATCGCCGATGCCCAGGCCCATGCCCTCCGCTGCGCGCTGATCGAAGGAGACGAGGGGCGGGCCGTCGTAATCGGTCGGCCACCAGTCCCCGGCGGCGAGATGCAGATTCTCCGGCTGCTCGGCGGCATAGGTGATGCCCCGGTCGCTGCGCGTGACCCATTTCACGTCGTCGTCGATCACGGCCTCGTCGGTCGGAACGCCGCCGATGCGGGTGAGGCGGCCGCGCAGGGCGGGCACCCGTTCCATCCGCTCGATCCCCGGAACGGAACGGACCGTCGCGTCGAAATCCGCCACCTGATCGGGCTGGATATCGACGAAGAAGAAGGACGGCGCGAGGTCCGGCATCCGCTCGCGCACCTGACCGTCCACGCTGGCCTGGGCCAGGACCACGGCGACCAGAACGGTCAGGCCGATGCCCAAGGAGACGATGACGTTGGAGGTCGGCGCCCCCGGCCGGTGCAGATTGGCGAGGGCCAGGCGCAGGCTGGGCCGGCCGGCCAGCCGGGCGGGTTTCGCGCCGGCCCGTTTCGCCAGAAAAGTGGTCAAGGCGGCGGCGGCGCGGAACAGGGCGAGGGCGACCGCCGCGCCGATGGCGAAGACGGCCGTGAGCCAGCGGTCGTCCGACGTGGCCACGGCCAGGGCGATCAGGGCGAGGGCGCAGATGCCCGTCGCAGCGAGGTCGCGCCAGGCCGGCCACCGTGCGGAGGGCGCGACGAGATCGCGGAACAGTGCCGCGCCCGGCACCTGGCGCAGCCGGCCGAGGGGCCAGAGCGAGAAGGTCAGCGCGGTCAGCAGGCCGAAGCCCGCGGCCAGGGCCACCGGGCCGGGATAGACCGCCAGCTTGGCCGTGATCGGCAGATTCTCCGCCAGCACGCCGGACAGGGAGAAGGGTACGGCGATCCCGATGGCGAGGCCGATGACGGTGCCGAGCAGGGCCAGGGCCAGGATCTGGAACAAATAGATGCGGAAGACCAGCCCGTTCGGCGCGCCCAGGCATTTGTAAGTCGCGATGGTCGCGGTCCTGGTGTCGAGATGGCTCTTGACCGCATTGGCCACCCCGACCCCGCCGACCAGCAGGGTGGTGAGGCCGACCAGGGTCAGATAGACCGCGATATTTCCCAGGAAGCGGCGCATCCCGAGCGCGGCGTCGCTCAACCCGCGGAGCCGCCAGGCGGCGTCGGGAAAGGCCGTGTGCAGGTTCTCGATCAAGGCCCCGATATCGGCGTCCGGGGCCAGCCGGACCCGATGGTTGTAGCGCACCATGCTGCCCGGGCGGACCAGCTCGGTCGCGGGCAGGGCGGCGGCGGCTATCATCGCGCGCGGCCCTAGGCTGAATGCCGAGGTGCCGCGATCTGGCTCATGCTCGATCACGGCGCGCAGCTCGAACTCGGTCTCGCCGATGCGCAGCCGGTCGCCGAGGGCGATGTCGAGCCGGTGCAGAACCCCGGAATCGACCGCCGCGCCGAAGACGCCGCCGCGTTCCTCCAGGGCTTCGGCCAGGGGCATGGCGGGAGAGAGGGTCATCGTGCCGTAGAGCGGATAGGCGGCATCGACGGCCTTCAGCTCGACCAGGACCGGCCGCGCGCCGACGCCTTCCGCTTTTGAGGGGCGGGCCGCTTTTGGGGGGCGGGCCATGGCGCGCATTTCGGTGGTCGAGGCCATGCGACCGTTCTGTCCGAGCCAGGCCAGGGCATCCTCGCGCACCGGATAGAGGCGCTGGCTGATCTCGACATCGCCGCCCAGGATCGGCCGGGCATCGGCGGCGATGCCGCGTTGCACGGCGAGGGAGACCGAGCCGACCCCGGCGATCGCGGCAACGCCCAGGGCTAGGCAGGCGACGAAGACGCTAAACCCCTTGAGGCCGCCGCGCAGCTCGCGCCGCGCCAGACGCAGGGCGAGCCGGTTCAAGGGGGCATGCCCCCATCGATGATGCGGCCGTCCTTCATCCGCACCACCCGGCCGCAGCGCGCCGTCAGGTCCCGGTCATGGGTGATCAGCATCAGGGTTGCGCCGATTCTCT
>CAUZWC010000066.1:0-12427 GCA_963583595.1 Alphaproteobacteria bacterium
ATCCACGCTTCAACCGGGCCAAGGCCTGTCGCTTGAAGGCGCGCAGGTCCTCGTCTTCCACCTCGTAGACTTCCTCGGCGGTGAAATCGCCCTCCCACCAGAGGCAGCGGCCGGATTCATTCTCGGCCATCTTGCGGCCCAGCTCGCCCCGGGTGATGAAGAAATCGCTGTCCATGGCGAGTTGGTGGCTCTTGCGGAAGAAGCGCAGAGCGCTGCCTTCGCCTTCGACCATCCAGCGGTGGTGATAGAAACCGATCTCGGGCATGCGGCCCAGCGCGGCGCGCAAAGTAAAGAAGCGGGCCTTGGCGAAGATCTCGCGCGCCCGGCTCGGCACTTCGATATAGCCGGCCTTGGCGACGCGGGCGAGTTCCCGGCACACGGCGATCGGATCGCGCACATCCTCCAGCAGATGGGAGCAGATGGCGAAATCGAACCGGTTGTCCTCGAAGGGCCAGGGCGGTGTGCAGACGTCGTGGATCGTCCAGGTCTCGGCCGAGAACCGCTCCACCTCGCCGGGGGTCAGGCTGTCGGCGGCCTGCCGGGTCGCGTGGGAGCCTAGGTCGATGACATGGGTCGCCGGCCCGAAGGGATTGTGCCAGCCGCCGACATCGATGACGGAATCGCAGGCTTTCGCCCGTGCGATCAGCTTGGGCAGGTTGGAATAGAGGATCATCGGGCGGTCACGATGCGCGGAACGCGATATCCTGCGCGCCCTCCCAGAGCACCTGGCGGCCCATCTCTTCCAGGCTTTCCATTCCTGCCGTCACCGTCAGGAAATGGTTGCCGGCCAGCATCCCCATCTTGCTGGCGAAGCAGGAACTGCCGTAGGCGAATAGGATTTCCGTCTCGCTGAAGCCGCCGGGATAGAGCAGCACGTCGCCGCGCGACGGATGTGCGGTGTGGTTTTCGAAGCCGAGTCCGGTATCGAAATCGCCCAGCGGAATCCACACCGCCTCGCCGCTCCAGCGCGAATGGATAACCTTGTTCTGGAAGGGCAGAAGGGCGCAGAAGTGGCGGCAGGTCTCGGGCGCCCGGTCCCATTCCAGACGCGCCGTAAAGCGATGCGGGCCGACCTCGATGGCGAGGCGGCTCGGCTGCTCGGCCATGTTTCCTCCGATCGTCTTGGACGATGCTATTCGGCGGCGGCGATAGGGGCGGGGGCGGGGGAAATTCGCCCCGACCAGACCGTCTCGTTGCCGGGCTCGGGATCGTGCGGGACGAAGCGCGCCAGGACAAGGCTGATCGCGGCCATGGCGGAGCCGGCCAGGAAGACAGCCGCCGGGCTGGCCAGCCAGAGCAGGCCGAAGGCGACGGGGATGACCACGGCGGCGATATGGTTGATCGAAAAGGCGACCCCCGCCGTGGGAGCGATATCCGCCGGATCCGCGATCTTCTGGAAATAGGTCTTCATGGCGATCGCCATGGCGAAGAATAGATGGTCGATCACATAGAGCACCGCGGCCCAGAGCGGATCGCCCACGAAGGCGTAGCAGGCGAAGACGATGATCAGGCCGATATATTCCAGGGTCAGGGCGCGCCTTTCGCCCCAGCGCACGATCAGCCCGCCGACGCGCGGCGCCAGGACCATGTTGATGGCGCAGTTCAGCAGGAAGAGCAGGCTGATTTCGCTCACCGAATAGCCGAATTTCTCGACCATCATGAAGCCGGCGAAGACGATGAAGATCTGCCGCCGCGCGCCGCCCATGAAGGTCAGGGCGTAGTAAAGCCAGTAGCGCGGGCGCAGGACCAATTGCTTGTTCTGCTCGACCTTGGCTGGAATGCGCGGCCAGGCCAGCCAGGTGAAGAGGGTGATCGCCAGGGTGATCCCGCCACCCACGAAATAGATCGCACTATAGCCGAGATCGAGAGCCTCAGACGCGCCGTAGACCAGGCCAAAGGTGACGATCGAGGCGAAGCCGCCGACCGCGATGATGCGGCCGAAGACGATGGGTGCGCGGCCCTTGTCGACCCATTGCATCGCCAGGCTGGTCTGCATCGTCTCGTAATAGTGGTAGCCCGTGCTCATCAGCAAGGTCGTCGCGCAGAGCCCGACGAAGCTGGGGGCCAGCCCGGTGATCGCGGTGCCCAGCCCGAGAACGGCGAGGGAGAGCAGGGCGAAGGTCTGCTCGCGCAGCAGCAGCAACACGAAAACGGCGGTGAAGGCGAGGAAGCCCGGGATTTCGCGGACGCTCTGCAGGAAGCCCATATCGGCGCCGGTGAAGGCGGCCCGTTCGATCGCGAAATTGTTGAGCAGGGCCTGCCAGGTGCCGAAGGACAGCGGCACGGCCGCCGCCATCACCAGCAGCAGGATGTCGGGCCGCCGCCAGCCGCCGCCGGAAAGTCCCGAGAGGAATGAGGTCGCGCGTTCCATCGTGATTCTCTAACGTCTCCCGTGTATGTCCGTCTATCGCTAAAACGCTAAAGAATCCCGTCTACCCCCTCCGAACCCTCCCCCGATCCAGGGCGAGGGCGATGCTTTTGCGCATGGGACGATAACGCCCCTCCTCCGCATTGCGGGGGAGGGGTTGGGGAGGGGGCCCACGGCCGGCAGCGGAGTCCCGAGGACTCTGGCCGCCAAAGTGCTGATTGGCTCCGGTGCGGCGGCACGACTATAGTGCGCGCCGAATCCGGCGGACCCGAAGCCCATGACAGACAAGCTCACCATCGCTATCGCTCAGCTCGACCCGACCGTTGGCGACATCGCCGGCAATGTCGCGCGCATTCTGGACTGGCGGGCCAAGGCGGCCGCGCAGGGCGCGGATCTCGTCGTCTTCACCGAACTCGTGGTCTCCGGCTATCCGCCGGAGGACCTGGTCCTCAAGGCGGCCTATCGCGATGCCGTGGCCGGGGGGCTGGACGAACTCGCCCGCGCCACCGCCGATGCCGGCCCGGCCATGGCGGTCGGCTCGATCCATAGCGACGGCGACGCGGCCTACAACGCCGTCTACCTGCTCGAGGGCGGCAAGGTCGCCGCCGTGCGCATGAAGCACGAATTGCCCAATTACGGCGTCTTCGACGAGAAGCGCGTCTTCGCCCAGGGCCCCCTGCAGGGGCCGGTCGATTTCCGCGGCCTGCGCCTCGGCCTCATGGTCTGCGAGGATATGTGGGAAGCCGAGGTCACCGAGACCCTGGAGGAGAGCGGGGCGGAGATCCTGGTCGTCGTCAACGGCTCGCCCTACGAGACCGACAAGCACGACATCCGCACCCAGATCGCGGTCCAGCGGATCGGCGAATCCGGCCTGCCGTTGATCTATGCCAATCAGGTCGGCGGCCAGGACGATATCGTCTTCGACGGCGCCAGCTTCGTCCTCGGGGCCGATTATGGCTTGCGCGCCCTGGCCCCGGCCTGGGAAGAGGCCCTGCTCGTCACCGAATGGCAGCGGGGGCCGGAGGGCTGGGACTGCGCCGAAGGGTCGCGCGCCTCGCCAGCGGAAGGCCATGAGGCGGTCTATCGCGCGCTGGTCACGGGCCTCGCGGGTTATGTCCGCAAGAACGGGTTTCCGGGCGTGGTCATCGGCCTGTCGGGGGGTATCGATTCGGCCCTCTCCGCCGCCGTCGCGGTCGACGCCCTGGGCGCCGACAAGGTCCATTGCGTGATGATGCCCTCGCCCTATACCTCGCAGGACAGTCTGGATGACGCGGCGGCCTGCGCCGGGCTTCTCGGCATGCGCCTCGACACGGTCTCGATCGAGCCGGCGATGGGTGCTTTCGCGGCTATACTCGGCCCAATCTTCGGCGACCGCG
This sequence comes from Alphaproteobacteria bacterium, assembly GCA_963583595.1. Taxonomy (GTDB): domain Bacteria; phylum Pseudomonadota; class Alphaproteobacteria; order CADEGL01; family CADEGL01; genus JABIRQ01. The sequence goes on from CAUZWC010000066.1 coordinate 3,745, forward strand.
CGCCCGACACGACGGAAGAGAATATCCAGGCCCGGTCACGCGGCATCACCCTGATGGCGATCTCCAACAAGCTCGGCACCATGGTTCTCTCGACCGGCAACAAATCGGAAATGAGCGTTGGCTACGCCACCCTCTACGGCGATATGTGCGGCGGTTATTCCGTCCTCAAGGATGTCTACAAGACCGAAGTATTCGCCCTCTCGCGCTGGCGCAACCAGGTGCGGCCTGCGGGCGCCCTGGGGCCGGACGGCCGGGTCATTCCCGAGCGCATCATCACCAAGCCGCCCTCGGCCGAACTCAAGTCCGATCAGACCGACCAGGACAACCTGCCGCCCTATGACGATCTCGACGACATGCTCGAATGCCTGATCGAACACGATATGGCGGTGGGGGAGATCGTCGAACGCGGCCATGACGAGGCGGTCGTGAAGCGGGTCTGGCGCATGCTGGAACTGGCCGAATACAAGCGCCGTCAGGCCCCTCCGGGGGTCAAGATCACCCGCCGCGCCTTCGGCCGCGATCGGCGCTATCCGATCACCAATTGGTTTAAGGGCGGCGTATGACCGTCGCCGTCCGCTTCGCGCCCAGCCCGACGGGTCGACTGCATGTTGGCAATGCGCGCGTGGCCCTACTCAACTGGCTCTTCGCCCGGGCGGGTGACCGGTCAGGTGGTGGCCGCTTCGTCCTGCGCATCGACGACACGGACGAGGAACGCTCGGAAGCCGTCTACGAGGAGGCGATCCGCCAGGATCTGGCCTGGCTCGGTCTCACCTGGGACGAGGAGGCGCGCCAGTCCTCACGCCTCGACAGCTACGAGGCTGCGACCGAGACCCTGTGCGCGGCGGGGCGCCTCTATCCCTGCTACGAATCGGCGGAGGAATTGGCGCTCAAGCGCCGCACTCTGCGCGAACGGGGCCTGCCGCCGATCTACGACCGCGCCGCCCTCGCCCTGGGCGAAGCCGATCATGCGCGGTTCAAGGCCGAGGGCCGACGGCCCCATTGGCGCTTCCGGCTCGCGCACGAAGCCATCGAATGGACCGACCTGATCCATGGCGACTGGCGCTTCGAGGGTGAGAATCTCAGCGACCCGGTCCTGGTGCGCGAGGACGGCAGGCCGCTTTTCGCCTTGTCTTCCGCCGTCGACGATATCGAGATGGGCATCAGCCATGTCATCCGGGGCGAGGACCATGTCTCGACCACGGCGGCCCAGATTCAGCTGTTTCGCGCGCTGGGGGCCGAACCGCCGGTCTTCGCCCATCTGCCCCTGCTGACCGATGCCGGCGGCCAGGGCCTGTCCAAGCGCCTGGGCAGCCTCAGCCTCTCCGATTTGCGCAGCCAGGGGTTTGAGCCGATGGCGATCAACAGCTATCTCGCCCTGCTCGGCACACCGGATCCGATTCGCGCCGTGCCGGCGCTGGACGAATTGGCGGCGGATTTCGACCTCGCCCGCTACGGCCGCGCTGCGCCCAAATTCGATCCGGCGGAATTGCAGCATCTCAACGCTCGCCTGCTCCACGACCTGCCCTTCGAGGCGATCGCCGACCGGCTGACGGCCCTGGGTATCGATGGGGCGGATGTGGCCTTCTGGGAGGCTGTGCGTCCGAATCTCGACCGGCTGGACGACGCCACGGTCTGGCACGCGGTCTGCCGGGGCGAGATCGAACCCGCGATCGAGGACGCCGATTTCGCCCGTGCCGCCGCCGCTCTGCTGCCGGCGGAGCCCTGGGACGAAGAGACCTGGGGCGCCTGGACCGCGGCCGTGAAGGGGGCGACGGGGCGCAAGGGCAAGGCCCTGTTCCTGCCCTTGCGCCGCGCCCTCACGGGGCTGGACCATGGCCCGGAGCTCAAACACCTCCTGCCGCTGATCGGCCGCGCTCGGGCCGAGGCGCGCCTCGCGGCGCGCGCGGCTTGACACCGCCCCGCGCCAGTTGCCATACCCGGAGCATGAGGCAAAGCGTCCGCCCGACTCGCCCGCCCGCGCCGCGATGTAGCTAAGGTCCATCCGCGCCCGCGCGGATTCCTGTCATCCTTCGACGCCTGGCCTTCGGAATAGTCTCCCATGCCCACTGACGCCCCGATCCATCTGCACAACACCCTCAGCCGCCGGAAGGAACTCTTCCGGCCGATCGACGCGAACAACCTCCGCCTCTATGTCTGCGGGCCGACGGTCTACGACTACGCCCATATCGGCAATGCCCGGCCGGTCGTCGTCTTCGACGTGCTCTACCGTCTGCTGCGCCTCGTCTACGGTGCGGGCAAGGTGCGTTACGCCCGCAACGTCACGGATATCGACGACAAGATCATGGTCGCGGCCAAGGCGACGGGCGAGGCAATTCGCGAGGTGACCGGGCGTACCCTGGCCGCTTTCCACGAGGACATGGAGGCCCTCGGTACGCTGCAACCGGATTTCGAGCCGCGCGCGACCGAGACGATTCCTGAGATGATAGATCTGATCGAGCAGTTGATCGCGCGTGGCCATGCCTATGAGGCCGAGGGTCATGTCCTCTTCGATGTGCCCTCATGGCCCGGCTACGGCGCCCTCTCGGGCAACCGGCGCGAGGAGATTGTCGCCGGGGCGCGTATCGATGTGGCGCCCTACAAGAAGGACGCCGCTGATTACGTGCTGTGGAAGCCCAGCATGGCCGAGCAGCCGGGCTGGGACAGCCCCTGGGGCCACGGCCGTCCCGGCTGGCATATCGAATGCTCCGCGATGAGCGAGAAATATCTCGCCCCGCTGCCCTTCGATATCCATGGCGGTGGTCTCGATCTAATTTTCCCGCATCACGAAAACGAAATCGCGCAGAGCGTCTGCGCCCATGAGGGCGCGGAGACGGGCGCCGATTTCGCCCGCTACTGGATGCATAACGGCTATGTCACCGTGGGCGGCGAGAAAATGTCCAAATCCCTGGGCAATTTCTTCACCGTGCGCGAGTTGCTGGACGAGGGTCTGGCGGGCGAGGCCATCCGTCTCGCCCTGCTCTCCGGTCATTACCGCCAGCCGCTCGACGTGACGCGCGACACGATCCGCCAGGCCCGGGCCCGGCTCGACCGTTACTACCGGGCGAAGGAGCGGGCGGTGGCGGTCGGCGCCGTGGCGGTTCCGCCGGGCGCGGGCGATCCGTTCATCGCGGCCTTGGCAGACGATTTGAATTCACCTCAGGCCCTCAGCGTCCTGGATGGCGAGGCGCATGATATTCAGCGGGCGGAGGGTGACAGTCTCGCGGAGGCCGGCGGGCGTTTCCTCGGCCATGCCGCGATTCTCGGCCTGCTATGGCAAGAGGCCGATGCCTGGTTTCGTGGGGCCGATGCCGGCGGCGGGCCGGATGACGAAGAGATCGAACGCCTGATCGAGGAACGCTTGGCCGCGCGTAAATCCCGCGATTTTGCCCGGGCGGACGAAATCCGCGATGCCTTGGCGAGTCAGGGCATCCTGCTTGAGGACGGGGCCGGCGGCACCGCCTGGCGGCGCGGCGGCTAGTACAACTCGTCGGCGATCTGCTGGATTTCCTCGCGCAGCATGGGATCGCGCTTTGCCGCGTTCCCGATCGCCTGATGCTGGTCCATGGTCAGCCCGGCGCCCAGGACCGCCTGCTGCATCTGGGAAACGGCCTTCTGCTTGTATTGGTCGGCCACGATCTTGCTCGACGTGCCCTGGATCTTCGGGGTCCAGGCCTGGGTGATCGGGGCGACCTTGCCGGCCGCTTCGGCGAAGGCATAGACCTCGCGTGCGGAGAACTCCTCGGCCGTGCGCTGCAGCAGGACCCTGTCGACGGCTTCGGGGGAGGGCGATAGCGCCGCGGCATGCCCGATCGCGGCCGACAAGATGATAAATGCGGATAGCGCGACAGTTTGACAGCAACGCATGAGGATTCCCCCTTGTTGGTTGCGCCCGGCGGTTTCTTCCCGCCGTTTGCGCATTATTCAGCCGGGGAAAAATAGCAGACTATGCGGGCACTGACGATTCCGGCGCCGCCTTTCGAGCATAAAAGTCGATTTCGCCACACAATTGCCAATCTCCCGGTTTAGACTGTGTACCAAGTTTGAAAGCGCAGCCACGGGGAGCTCGATATGGCGAGCGGCGGGCAAGATGAGCAACGGCGGGATCGCCACGGCGACTCGCGCGGCCAGGGCGGGCGAGTCGGCGTCTATCGCCCGATGGGCGAAAGCGGCACCCTGACTGTCGGTCCGGGCATCCGGCTGCAGGGCGAGATCACGGCTTGCCGGACCCTGGTCGTCGAGGGCGAGGTGGCTGCGAGCATGGAGGCCGAAAGCCTCCTGATATCCGCCAGCGGCCATTTCGAGGGCACCGCCCGGGTGGCGCGGGCCGAGATCGCTGGCCGGTTCGATGGCGAACTCGCGGTCGAGGGCCTGTTGCTCGTGCGTTCGGGCGGGCGTCTGAACGGCACCATCCGCTACCGGGAAATCGAGGTGGAACGCGGCGCGCGTCTCCATGGCGATTGGGGCGAGGCCGAGGAAACCGCGCCCGAAACTGCCGGCGTGCGGCGTGGCATGCGTCCGGCTGTTCCTGCGGCGCCCGATCCGTTGCGCCTGGCACGGCCGCCACGCCCGACTTCCGCCGCCGATAGCCCGACCATTGATTTCCTGCGCGAGGATGCGCGCAAGCGCTAGGTATTCGCCATGGCGATACAGGCTTCGCCCGGCCCGGCGCCCGGTTTCCTGCGAAAGCCGGATCACAGGATCGAATTGCGGCCTGTCGGACGGCGGGTGGTCGGTTCGGCCGGCGGTCTGACGGTAGTCGACTCGGAGAAAGCGTTGGTCCTGCTCGAAGCGGGGCTGCCGCCGGTCTGGTATTTCCCCTGCGCCGAAACCCGCCTGGATCGTCTGACTCCGATGGAGATCGTCACCCATTGCCCCTTCAAGGGCGATGCAAGCTACTGGAGTCTCACGACGCCGGTGGGCACGCGGGCCGACGCGGCCTGGTCCTATGAGACGCACTTCGACGAGATGGCGGCGATCGCCGGGCGTCTCGCCTTCTATTGGGATGCGTTGGACCATTGGTCCGAGGACGGCGTAACGCGCCGCGATTCGCCGAGCCTGCCCAAGGCCTAGACGGCGCGAACCAGCTCGCGACGCGGGGCCGGCACGTTGACGGCGTTCCGAGCTTGTGGTCAAACCTTGGCCCTTCCAGAAAGCCGAGGATTATGACGAGCGCAAAGCAAGACCGCGTCTATCTCTACGATGTCACCCTGCGCGACGGGGCGCAGACCCAGGGCGTCGATTTCAGCGTGGCGGACAAGATCGCCATCGCCACGGAACTGGATCGCCTGGGGGTAGATTATGTCGAGGGCGGCTGGCCCGGCGCGAATCCGACCGACGACCGCTTTTTCGAGGGATTGCCCAAGCTGGGCCGCGCCCGCATGACCGCCTTCGGCATGACCCGGCGGCCTGGGCGCAGCGCGGCGAACGATCCGGGCCTCGTCGCGGTGGTCGATTCCGGGGCGCCGGTCGTCACCCTGGTAGGCAAGACCTGGGACTTCCATGTCGAGGTCGCCCTGGGCGCGGAACTGCCCGAGAATCTGGAGATGATTCGCGACAGCGTCGCCCTCGCCACCGAGCGGGCCGAGGAGGCGATGTTCGACGCCGAGCATTTCTTCGACGGCTACAAGGCCAATCCGGACTACGCGATTCGATGCCTCGAGGCCGCCGCCGAGGGCGGCGCGCGATGGCTGGTCCTCTGCGACACCAATGGCGGCGTCCTGCCGGACGAGGTCGAACGCATCCTGGGCGAGGTCGCGGCGCGGCTCGACGGCGCGCGCCTGGGCATCCATTGCCATAACGATACCGAGAACGCGGTCGCCAATTCCCTCGCCGCCGTGCGCGCCGGTGCGCGCCAGGTCCAGGGTTCCCTCAACGGATTGGGCGAGCGTTGCGGCAACGCCAATCTGGTCTCGATCCTGCCCAGCCTCGTCCTCAAGATGGGTTACGAGACGGGGGTCTCGGTCGAGGATCTGCGCTATCTGACCCATGCCTCGCGCCTGCTAGACGAGCGTCTCAACCGCGTGCCGGTGCGCAACGCCGCCTATGTCGGGGATTCGGCCTTCGCCCATAAGGGCGGGCTGCATGTTTCTGCCGTCGAAAAGGACCCGCGGACCTACGAACATATTCCGCCCGAATCCGTCGGCAATCGCCGCAATATCGTGGTCTCGGACCAGGCCGGCCGGGCCAATCTCCTGGCCCGCTTCCGCGAGATCGGCATGGAGATCGATCCCGTCGATCCGAAGCTCGGCCGTCTGGTCGAGGTCGTGAAGGAGCGGGAGTATGAGGGCTATGCCTATGACGGCGCGGATGCCAGTTTCGAGCTGCTTGCCCGCCGCGCCCTGGGCGAGGTGCCGGAATATTTTCGCCTCGCCACCTTCCGCGTGATCGACGAGCGGCGCTGGAGCACCGCAGATGAGCTCATCACCCTGTCCGAGGCGACCATCAAGGTCGATATCGGCGAGGCCCATGCCATGACCGTGGCCGAAGGCAACGGTCCGGTGAACGCCCTCGACAACGCCCTGCGCAAGGCGCTACTGCCCCATTTCCCCGAACTCGAGGACATGCGCTTGGTCGACTACAAGGTACGCATCCTGACCCCCGACGAGGGCACCCGCGCGGTCACCCGTGTGATGATCGAAAGCAAGGATGCCGGCGGCACGCGCTGGGCGACGGTCGGGGTCTCCGCCAACGTGATCGACGCCTCCTTCAACGCCCTGCATGACAGCATCACCTATAAACTGTTCCGCGACGGCGCCCGCGCCGGCGGGCGCTGAGGCTCGCGGGCAGAGCCATGGCCGGGACCGATGCCAGCAAGCGGGCGGAGACGGGCGGTGGCCCGGCAATCGTCCTGGTGCGCCCCCAGCTCGGCGAGAATATCGGCTTCGCGGCCCGCGCCATGCTCAATTGCGGCTTGACCGACCTGCGCCTGATCGCGCCGCGCGACGGCTGGCCCAACGACAAGGCCCGGGCCGCTTCGGCCGGCGGCGACCGGGTGATCCAGAGCGCGCGGGTCTATGCCGAAACGGCCGAGGCGGTGGCCGATCTCAATCTCGTCTATGCGACCACGGCGCGCCCCCGCGGCATGGCGGCGGATGTCGTCTCGCCGCGTGAGGCGGCTGCAGGGCTGCACCGGGCGGTCGATGCCGGGCAGGCGGCCGGCGTGCTGTTCGGGCCGGAACGCTCGGGCCTGACGAACGACGATATCGCCCTGGCCGATGCGATCATGACCGTGCCGCTCAATCCCGGCTTCTCCTCGATTCAACTCGGCCATGCCGTCATGATTCTGGGCTACGAGTGGTTTCAGGTCGGGGAAGAAGCGGCCCCGACCGAGCCCCCCAGCGAGACCCTGGCCGAGGGCAAGCATCGGCCCGTCGCCAAGGCCGACCTGGTTGGCTTTTTCGAGCATCTGGAACGCGAGTTGGACGCCTGTGGCTTCTTGCATCCGCCGGAAATGCGCCCCACCATTACGCGCAACCTCCGCACCCTGTTTCAGCGTGCAAGCCTGACGGACCGGGAAGTGCGGACCTTGCGCGGGGTGGTCGCTGGGCTGACGAGCCATCGCAACCGGAGCGACAAGGAATAGGCCGCGAAGAGCAACCAGGGAAACGGAGCAGGGGGACGGGGAATGAGCTTGGAAAACAGGGTTGTGCTGGTCACGGGCGGTTCGCGGGGGATCGGCGCGGGCATCGTCCGGGTGTTGCTGGAAAAGGGCGCGGACGTGATCCTGCATTTCGGCCGGGGTAAGGCCGAGGCCGAGGCGATCGCCGCGCAAGCACCCGGGGGCCGCATCCATCTTGTCCAGGCCGATCTGTTCGACCCCAAAGTCCCATTGGCCCTGTGGGCCGGTGCGATGGCCTGGAAGGGCCGGGTCGATGTCTTGGTCAACAATGCCGGAATCCGCGCGACGTGCGGCTTGGACGAAAGCTTCGAGGCGCTGGAGAAGGCCTGGGGCGATTCCATGCGGGTCAATGCCATCGCCCCGGCCCATCTCTGCCGTCTGGCCATCGCCGAATGGAAGAAGCGCGATGCCGGCAAGGCTGAGGACGCGCGTGCCGGCGGCATCATCGTCAATATCTCCAGCCGCCCGGCCTTTCGCGGCGACCGCCCGCATTTCTATCACGACGGCGCCTCCAAGGCGGCGATCACGGCCCTGACCTACGGCCTCGCCCGCTTCGAGGCGGAACACAAGATCACCGCCTTCGCGGTCGTGCCCGGCATCATCTGGACCGAGCAGATGGAGGAATATCAGAAGCATTACGACGTCTCGGAGGCCCTGGCCGAAATCCCCCTCAAGGAATTCGGCACCCCCGAGGATGTTGGCCGCGTCGTCGCCTTCCTGGCGACGGGCGAGGCGCGCTACTCCACCGGCTCCACCATCGACGTCGGCGGCGCCTCCTATATCCATTGAAGGAAGGGGCCGGGCCCGAAGGGCGGCACCGGCCGTCGCCTCCTCCCTAGCCCTTCCCCTGTCCAGGGGCAGGGGATGTATGGGTGCGGCGCATTTCACTTTATCTGGGACTTTTGGGGGTGGGGGTGGACGACGGTTCCCGCCGGGAAGCCCGCCGTTTGACAGGGCTCGGCCCGCGGCTATACTTCGCGCCCATTTCGGGGAATGTGGAGCGGCCTCGAGAAGTCGCCTCCCGCACCTGGGAAACCAGGGGCCTACCCGGACACCAACAACGCC
>CAUZWC010000067.1:0-12410 GCA_963583595.1 Alphaproteobacteria bacterium
CGCGGCCTTCCAGGACGCACTGGAGGGCGCGACTCCGGGCGCCTGCCGGATCGGTTCGCTGAAGCCTGTGATCGGGTTTCTTGAGGCGGCGGGTGGGCTATCCCAGCTCATCAAAACGATACTGATGCTGCGCCACGGCCGGGTGCCGGGGACTATCGCCGGCGGCACGCCCGACGAATTGGTGGATGCGGGCTCCGCTTGCCGCATCGTGCATGCCTTGGAGGATTGGCCGGCGGCGCCGGGCGAGCGGCGCCGGGCCGGGGTCCATGCTTATGGATTGGGCGGCACCAGCGCCCATCTGGTCCTTGAGGAGTATGGGGGCGATCGTAAGGCAGTGGCTGGTGCGGCTCGATCCGAGGCGATTCTGCTATCGGCGCGCACGCCCCGCGCCTTGCGCGCCCTGTCGGGTCGCCTGGCCGAACATCTGGCGGCTCATCCCGGCCTCGTGCTCGGCGATATCGCCCATAGCTTGCAGAGCAGCCGGGACAGGCTGGCCGAGCGCCTGGGCTTCATCGCCGGCTCGGTCGAAGAGGCTGTTGCGGTTTTGCGTACCGTCGCGGGGGGTGGGCCTACGCCCGCCAAACCCCCCGGGGATTCCGCGCTCGAATCCGCCTTGCACGCCTTTCGAAACGGCGAAGCAGTGGATTGGGCGGCCCTGCGCGGCGATGCGCCGGCGCGCCGGATCAATCTTCCGGGCCAGGCTTTCGACCTGCGGCCGCTGCCCTTGGTGCCCGCGGCGGCATTCGAGCGCATCGGACCCGTGGCGGTCGCTACCGACGGGTCTGTTGAGGCCGGCAAGCAGGCCGCGCCTTCGATCCGAGACGGCGAGGCGCCTGCCTCCGAAATCGCTTCGTTGCTGCGCCGGATTCTGCAATTGGACGTGGCGGATATAGACCTCGACCGGCCCCTCGCCGAATTGGGGGTCGGCTCGATCCAGGGCGTCCGCCTGCTGGAGGAGGTCAACGCAGCTTTCGGCACGGCCCTGGCGGTGAGCGATCTCTATCGCGGGACCACAATCCGAGCCCTGGCGGCGCTCGTCGCGAATGCCGCGCCGAAGGTGGAAGCGATGTCGGGCCCGGCGCGGGTCCGTGTCGCGCCGGGTTCCCGCCAGGATCAGGCGGTCGCGGTGATCGGCCTCGCAGGACAGTTCCCCGGAGCGGAAAATCCGGAAGCCTTCTGGCGGAACATCCGGGCCGGGGTCGACAGCATCCGAGAGGTTCCGACGGAGCGCTGGGATGTCGGCCGCTTCTACGATTCGACGCCGGGGATCGACGGCAAGACGGCCTGCAAATGGGGCGGCTTCCTGGCAGATCCCTATCGTTTCGACCCGCTGTTCTTCAACCTCTCGCCGGCCGAAGCCGAGGTCATGGATCCGCAGCAGCGCCTGTTCCTTCAGGCCTGCTGGCATGCGCTGGAGGATGCGGCCCTGCCGCCTTCGCGCCTGTCCGGCGCCCGTTGCGGCGTCTATGTGGGCCAGCAGGGCAACGAATATCTGGAGCTGGTGAACGGTCCCGATCTCGCCGACCGCATGGGCCAGGTGATGATCGGCAACGCCATTTCGATGCTGCCGGCCCGGGTCGCCTATCTGCTCGACCTGCGCGGCCCGACCCTGGCGGTGGACACGGCCTGCTCGTCCTCGCTCGTCGCGGTGCATCTCGCGGCGCGTGCCCTGATCGACGGCGGCGCGGATATGATGCTGGCCGGTGGAGTCAATCTCTATCTCAGCGAGCGACCCTATCTGATGATGAGCAAGGCCGGGATGCTCTCGCCCAGTGGGCGCTGCCAGGCCTTTGGCGAGGGGGCGGACGGCATGGTGCCGGGCGAGGCGGTGGCCGTCGTCGTGCTCAAGCGGCTCGACGACGCGTTGCGCGACGGCGATCCCATCCGGGGCGTCATCCTGGCATCGGAGGTCAATCAGGACGGCAAGTCCAACGGCATCACGGCGCCCAATGCCGATGCCCAGACGGCGCTCGAATTGGCCGTCTACGAGCGCGCCGGCATCTCGCCGGAGAGCATCTCCCTGGTCGAGGCCCATGGCACGGGCACGCCCCTGGGCGACCCGGTCGAAATCGCGGCCCTGGCCGAAGCCTTCGGGTGGCACACGGCGCGCCGGAGCTTCTGCGCGATCGGCTCCGTGAAATCGAATATCGGGCATGCCTCCGCCGCCGCCGGGATCGCCGGCCTGGCAAAACTGCTCAAGGCTTTGGAGCATCGCGAGATTCCCCGGACCCTTCATGCTGCCCGGGCCAATCCGCATATCGACTTCGCCGCGACGCCCTTCGCGGTCGCCGAAGCGGCGCGGCCCTGGGAAAGCGACGGTCCGCGCCGGGCCGCACTGAGTTCCTTCGGCTTCAGCGGCACGAATGTGCATCTGGTCCTGGAGGAAGCGCCCGCGCGGGCCAGCGAAACGGTGCTCGATATTCCGGTGGTTGTGCCTTTATCGGCCCGGACCCCGGCGGCGTTGAAGCGCGCGGCCGCCAATCTGCGGCAGGCCCTGACGGCGGGGAGGCCGCCACAGCCGACCGAGGTCCCGGCTTCGCTTGGCCGGGTTCAGGAGTTGATCGCGACGGCGCTGGGCCTCGACCCCGCCATGATCGACGCCGACGAGCCCTTGGCCGGCCTCGGGCTGGGACCGCATGAATTGTCGCTCGTCGCGGGCGCCGTCTCTGCTGAATTTGGTGTCGCTCGGGACCGGGTAGGTTTGCAGGCATCGCCGCGATCCCTGTCCCGGGCGCTTGGTGAGGGTGTCGAAGTGGGTGTGGCGGCAACCGCTTCGGGTCTGCGGTTGCGCGACGTCGCCCATAGCCTGCAGGTCGGGCGCGAGGCGATGGCACAGCGCCAGGCCTTCGTCGTCGGATCGCTCGGCGATCTGGCGGCGCAGCTTGACGGGTTCCTCGCCGAACAACCGGTCTCCTTGCCGGAGGACGAACTCGGGCGGCTCGGACAGGCCTTCATGGCGGGAGAGCCCGTGGCATGGCCCGAGGATAAAATGGCTCGGCGAATTTCCTTGCCTGGCTATCCCTTTGCCGAGGACAGCCATAGCCTGCCGCGGATCGTTCCGGCCGATGCGCGCGCAGCGCCATTGCATCCTTTGATCGGTCGCAACGCGTCGGGTTTCGACTCCGTGCGCTTCGAATCTGTCTTCACCGGCGAGGAGTTTTTCCTGGCCGACCATGTCGTGGGCGGACGGCGGTTGATGCCCGGCGCCGTCTATCTGGAAATGGCGCGCGCGGCCGGGGCGGAGGCCTTGGGGCGGTCGGTTGCCGCGCTCACCCATGTCGCCTGGTTGCGGCCATTGGTCCAGGACATTGCGCCCGTCACGGTATCGGTTGCCTTGGAGCGCAACGGAGACGGCGCGCGCTTCCGTATCGAGAGCGCGGCCGGAACCCATGCCGAGGGCAATCTGACCTGCGAATCGGCGCCCGCGTCGCAGCGCGTCGATTTGGATGCCATTCGCGCAGTCTGCCCGACGGCGCGAAAGGGGGACGATCTCTACCGCTTCTTCGCGGCCAGCGGCCTGGCCTATGGCCGGGGGTTCAAGGCTGTCGCACAAGGCTGGGCGGGCGAAGGCGAGGCCCTGGCCGAACTGGTTCTGCCCGCCGGTCTGGATGGCGGGGGGGAAGGGTTCCTCCTGCATCCTTCGCTTCTCGATGCGGCGACGCAGGCGGTCGCCCTGTTGGAGCCGGAGGCGGCCGGGCGGGAGGCGCGGGTGCCTTTCGCGGTCGAGCGTATCGATATCGCGGGTGTTCTGCCTGCCCGCCTGTTTGCCCATGCCCGCCGCGCCGGCGTGTCCGGCGATATCAGCAAGTTCGATATTGATCTGATCGACGAGCATGGCACCGTGCTTGCCGCCATCCGGGGCTACAGCGCGCGGTCGCTGGTGCGGACGGGGTCGGACGCGACGATTCTCGGGGCAACGCGTCCCGTTCTGCTTGTGCCGCGTGCGATGGAACGGCCGCTGGGCAAAGGAGTGGCGCAAGGCCATGTCCTGGCGATCGCTGGGACGGACTGGCATGCGGCGCTAAGGGCCCAGTTCGGCGATCGGATTGCGTTCCGAAACGTCGAGGAATTGGCCGCCGAAGGGTCGAATGCGGCGGACGCCACCGTTCTTTTCATGGCGGATCCCGATATCGCGGTTGGCGAGCGGGGTTTCGCCTTGGCCCGGACTTTGGCGGTGGGGAATGGGCAGCGCCGGTTCGTGCTGGCCCATCCCCTGGGGGGTGATCCGGATGCGGCTCGCGCGGCGGCGCTGCCCGCCCTGTTCGCCACCCTGGCGCAGGAGCGACCATCCCTGGCGATCCGCTGCGTCGGCTTCACGGATTGGCGCGATCGGGAGGCGGTCGCGCGGCGGCTGGTCCGGGAACTGGCCAGCCCGGAAGATGCGTTCGGGGAGGTGTCCTGGCGCGGCGAGAGGCGAGAGAGCCAGGGTTGGGAAGAGGCCGAATGGCCCGCGCCAGCCGCGCCCGTCTACCGGGATGGCGGCGTCTATCTGATCACCGGCGCATCGGGCGGCATCGGACGGATCGTCGCGCGGGCCTTGGCGGAACGCCACGGCGCGCGGCTGGTCCTCCTGTCGCGCGAGCCGGTCGAGGAGGCCTTTATCGTGGAGATCGAAAGGGCGGGCGGCGAGGCGCTGGCCATCGCCGCCGATGTTTCGGACGAGGCGAGTTTGGCCGCTGCCCTTGACCGGGCCCGGCGACGTTTCGGCGCGATCCACGGCGTGTTCCACGCCGCTGGCGTGTTGCGCGACGGGTTGCTGCAGGGGCTCGACAAGCAGGCCTTCGCCACGGTCGCGGCCCCGAAGGTTGTGGGTGTGATTTATCTCGATAAGGCTTTGGCCTCGGAAGCGCTGGATTTCTTTCTGCTTTTCTCTTCCTCCGCATCGCTCGGCAATGCCGGGCAGGGCACCTATGCCTATGCCAATCGCTTCCTCGACCGGTTCGCGGCTTGGCGCGACGGTTTGGCCCGGGCCGGGGAACGCCACGGTCATAGCGTCGCGGTCGATTGGAGTCCCTGGTGCGACGGCGGGATGCGTGCGCCGGACGAGACCTTGGCCTGGCTGTGGGATCGGCTGGGCGTCGTGCCGCTTCGGACGGATGAGGCGCTGGATGTGCTGGCCCTTGCGGCGAGCGGATCCCTGGCGCAATCGCGAATCCTCCCCCTCGCGGGCGACCGCGAGCGCATCCTGGCCTCCTTTATGGATGAGCTCACCCCGGCGGTCGCGAAGCCATCACCCGCTGGCACCGAAGCGCCGGGCGATCGCGGGCAGGATGCCTTGCGCTATCTCACGGCCCTGCTGGCGCGGGAATTGAAGCTGCAGCCCGACCAGATATCGGCGGACGACCGGTTCGAGCAATACGGCATTGATTCCGTGATGGCGATGCAACTCACCCGCGCGCTGGAGCGCGATCTCGGCGAACTGCCCAAGACCCTGTTCTTCGAGCATCGCACTGTCGGGGAGTTGGCCGAGCGACTGGCGGCCTCGCAGGGCGAAGCTCTCGCCGCTTTGTCTGGCCCGGATACGATCAAGACGCCTGCGCCGAAAGGCGCGCGCAGCCTGCCGGCCGTTACCGCCCGGCCCATCGAGACCACCGCTCCTCACCCTGCCGGGTCGGGCCGGCGGCCCGGCGAAGAAGGTATCGCCATCATCGGCCTCTCCGGCCGCTTCCCCCAGGCGGAGAATCTGGACGAATTCTGGCGCAACCTCTGCGAGGGGCGCGACTGCATCGAGGAGATACCGGACGAACGGTTCGACTGGCGCCGCCACTACGATTCCGATCCCACGCGCTATGGCAGCCTCTATGCCAAATGGGGTGGCTTCCTGGCCGATGTCGACAAGTTCGACCCGCTGTTCTTCCGCATTTCCCCACGCGAAGCGGCCTTCATGGACCCGCAGGAGCGGCTGTTCATGGAAACCGCCTGGGCCTGCGTCGAAAGCGCGGGAATCGCGCCGTCGTCTCTCGCCGGGCGGCGGGTCGGGGTCTATGCCGGCACCATGTATGGCGAGTATCAGCTTCTCGGCGTCGAGGAGACGGCGCGCGGCAATGTCCTGGCCACGGCGTCCTTCTACGCCTCGGTCGCCAACCGGGTGTCGCATGCCTTGGACCTGGCCGGGCCGAGCCTGGCGGTCGACACGATGTGCTCCTCCTCGCTCACCGCGATCCATCTGGCTTGCCAGGCGATCCGCGACGGCGAATGCGGGATGGCGATCGCCGGCGGGGTGAATGTCAGCATCCATATGAATAAGTTCCTGACCCTGTCCCAGGGCCGCTTCGCGGCGACGGACGGGCGCTGCCGCAGCTTCGGCGCGGATGGCGACGGCTATGTTCCGGGCGAGGGCGTGGGAGCGGTCCTGCTCAAGCCCCTGGAGCAAGCTCGCGCCGATGGCGATATCGTCTGGGGCGTGGTGCGGGGCAGCGCGCTCAGCCATGGCGGGCGGACCAGCGGCTATACGGTGCCCAATCCGGTCGCCCAGGGCAGCGTGGTCGAGGATGCGATTCGCCGCGCCGGGGTCGAGGCGGAGGATATCGGCTATATCGAGGCCCATGGCACCGGGACCTCCCTGGGCGATCCGATCGAGGTCAACGGCCTCGCCCGTGCCTTCGGCGCATTGGTGAAAAACGGGGCGAAGGGTGGCGTGCCGCGCGCCATCGGCTCGGTGAAGTCGAATATCGGCCATCTGGAGGGGGCGGCCGGAATCGCCGGTGTCGCCAAGGTGCTGCTGCAGATGCGTCATGGCGAACTTGTCCCGACCATCCATGCCGAAACCCTCAACCCCAACATCGATTTCGGCGCGTCGTCTTTCGCGGTGCAGCGCGAATCGGCGCCCTGGCATCGGCGCGTCCGCGACGGGGTGGAGCGGCCGCTGCTGGCGGGAATCAGCTCCTTCGGCGCGGGCGGGGCCAACGCCCATGTCGTGATCGAGGAACATATCGCCGACCTGCCGCCACGTGCTGCGCCGGACGGACCGGCTATCGTCGTTCTGTCGGCAAAGGACGAGGAGCGCCTGACGGCGGCGGCGAAACGTCTGCGCGACTGGATCGGGGAAGGCGGCGGCGCGGACCCTTGGCGCCTCCATGACATGGCCTACACCCTTCAGATCGGCCGCGACGCCCTGCCGGCGCGGCTGGCTTTCATCGCCCGGGATATGGCCGGCGCGCGCGTGGCGCTGGAACGGTTCCTCGCCGGGGGCGGCCAAGGAATCCATGCTGGGACCGTCGCACGGGGCGACGGAGCAAGCGCCCAGGACTCTTTCGCCGGGGATGATCCCGACGCGATTGCGCGTGCCTGGGTATCGGGGGCCGCGATCGATTGGGCGGCGAGGTATGCCGGTGGATCGCCGCGTCGCATCGTCCTGCCGACCTACCCCTTCGCGCGGGAGCGGTGCTGGATCGAGACGACAGCGCCGGCCGAACCGCTTGAATCCGAGCCGGCGGCTGCGCGCCGTGTAATTTTGAAGCTGGATCCCGCCGATCCGCTGATCGAGTCCCATAAAGTGGCAAACGTCGCGGTCCTGCCGGGCATGGCCAGCGTTGCCCTGGCCTTCCAGGCGGCGGAGAGGGTCTGGCCCGGGCAGACAGCTGTCCTGACCGATATCGTCTGGAGCCGGCCACTGACGGTCGAGGCCGTGACCAGTGCGACCCTCGATCTGGCCGAGGATGGCGAGGTCGTGTTGCGCGACGAGGCAGGCGACATCTGCGCGCGGGGACGGCTCGCTTTGCAGGATGGGAATAGCGCCAACCCTGCGCCCGAACCCCTGACCGGCGGCGCGGTGGTCGACGGCTACGATCTCTATACCCGCTTGCGCGAAGGCGGCCTGGCTTATGGCGCAGCCCATCGCGGCTTGCGCGCGGTGCGGGTTGTGGGCGCGGAAGCCGAGGCCGAATTGGCGTTGCCCCCCGGCCGGGAGGGTTTGGCGCGAGCGGCCTGGCTCGACGCCTGCCTGCATGGCGTGGCCGCCCTGGCAAAGCCTGAAGAAGGCGCGGCGGTGCCTTTCGCCCTGCGCGAGGCGCGGCTGCGCGGGGATCTGCCCGAGCGCGCCACGGTCCGAATCGTGAAGCGTCCGGACGGCGAATACGATATCGACGTGCGTGATCCGGTGGGCGCCGCCGTCGCCTTGATGCGGGGTCTCGTCCTGCGCCGCCTTTCCGGCGATGAGCCCTCTTCTGAAACTCGCACCGGCGAGGAGGCCGGTCGCGAGGCGGAAGACCCTCTGGCCGGCATGATCTGGCAGCCCCGGTGGCGTGCGGAGGAGACGCCGGGACGCGCCCATGCAGAGCCCGATAGGGCCGATACCGTCACAATTCTGGCAGCCGAACCCGACTCGCCTTTGGCGCAGGCCCTGGCGGCGGTTTGCCCGGGCACTGTGATCCGCCCCTGGAGCGCCACGCCGGATAAGGCCGGTACGGTCTATCTCCTGCCGCCGTCCGATCCACTTCCCTACCGCGATATCGATATCGCCGCGCCGGGTGCCGCGACCGCCGATCTTCTGCATGTGCTCCGGGCGCTGCGCGAGGGCGGGGCGCGGATCACTGTCGTCACCGGGAAGGCCTGGGCCCTGGGCGCGGAGGAACAGGTCGATCCCGTCGCGGCCGGGCTTTCCGGCCTGGCGCGCGGCGCGGTGCGTGAGTCGAACGGGCGGATGGCCGTGATCGATATCGATCCGCGCGACGATGCCCAGGCGAGCGCCGCGCTGATCGCCGCCGAACCGCCCCAGCGCGAAGGCGAGACGATCATGCTGCGCCGGGGTGTGCGCTACCGCATGTGGCTCGATCCGGTCGACCTTCCCCAGGATCGCGAAAGCCCTTGGCGGAAGGGCGGGCATTATCTGATCGTCGGGGGTGCCGGCGGCGTCGGGCAGGTGTTGAGCCTGGATCTCGCGCGACGGTATGGCGCCAAGCTCACCTGGATTGGCCGTCGAGCGCGGGACGCCTCAATCGATAGCGGGATCGCCGCGATTCGGGAAGCCGGCGGCGATGCCCAGTATCTCGCCGCGGATGCGACCGATACATCGGCGCTATTGACGGCCGTGGACCGGGCGGTTGCCGGTTTCGGCCCGCTCAACGGCGCAATCCATTCCGCACTGGTTCTGCGCGATGGCATGCTTCTGCGTATGGGCGAGGCCGAACTGTTGGCGGCCTTCGATGTGAAGGCGCGCGGCGGTATCGCCCTGGCGCGGGCGCTCGAAGGCCGTGACCTCGATTTCTTCGCCGTCTTCTCCTCGGCGGTGGTCTTCACGGCCAATCCCGGTCAGGCCAATTACGCGGCGGGAAGCGCCTTCCTCGATGCCCTCGGCGGGGAAATCGGCCGGGCCGGGCGTTGGCCGGTCTGCGTGATCGATTGGGGTCTGTGGGGCGGCGTTGGGGTGGTGGCGGGTGACGAGATCCAGCGGCGCATGGCCGCGCAGGGGGTCGAGTCGATCATGCCGGAGACGGGCCTCGTCGCGATCGAGCGCGCCCTGGCTTCGGGCCTGCCGCGCGTCGTTACGTTGAAACTCGCGCCCGCCCTGGCAGCCGGCCTGCGCCACGACCCCGATGTCACGACCGTCTCTCTGGGTTCGGCGTCGCGAGACGCCGATCTGGCGGGTCTGGACATATCGGTCGCTGCCCCGCCGGCGGAAAATATGGCGCGCACGCGGGAGGGTTTCGAACGGCTCCACATCTATGCCCGGCGCCGCCTGGCGGAGGTGTTGGCGGATGCGCTCCCCGGGCCCGGCGAGGCAAGCGAGATCGAAACCGTCCGGGCGGCGCTCGGGGTTGTGCCGGGCCGGGACCGCCTGTTCCGTGCCCTTCTCGACATGCTGCTGCGCGAGGGCGTGCTGCGAGAGGACGGAGAGCGGCTGACGAGATTGCCGCGCGCGCCGCTGCCCGGCTTAGAAAATAATGCTGAAACCGCCCCGTTCCAGGCTTTGCTCGATGCCTGTCTTACCGGTTTGCGCGACGTTCTGGCCGGCCGTGCCAAGGGCACGGATATCGTCTTTCCCGGCGGCTCGCAGCATCTGGTCGAGGCGGTCTATCGCGGCGACGAGATCATGGACAGCTACAGCCGGATCCTGGCCGACCTTGTCGTCGGATGGCTGCGGCGGACCGGCGCGACCACCGCAAGACTGGTCGAAATCGGGGCGGGCACCGGGGCCGCCACCCGTTTCATCCTCGCCGCCTTGGACGAGGCGGGCATCGAGGCCGATTACCTGTTCACCGACCTCTCGCCCAGCTTCGTCGAACGGGCGCGGACAGCCTTCGAGGGCGAACGGACGGCGCTCCGCTTCAAAACATTGGATATTGCGCGCGATCCCCGGGCGCAGGGCTTCGTGCCGGGCGAGGCCGATATCGTCATCGCCAGCAACGTGCTGCATGCGACCCCGGCGATCGAAAAGACCATCGACCACGCCAAGAGCCTGCTTACGCCCGGCGGGCTGCTGGCGATCAACGAAGTCACGGCGGTGCAGGACTTCGCCACCCTGACCTTCGGTCTGCTCGACGGCTGGTGGGCCTTCGATGCCGGCGAGGGGCGGCTCGACCACGCCCCGCTTCTCTCCGCGCCGCGCTGGCGGGATCGTTTCGCGGCGGCGGGCTTCCGCGAGACCCGCGCCTTCGGCCTGCCCGGCCTGGACGAGCCGGCGTTGCTGCAGGCGGTGGTCGCAGCGGTCGCCGACGGCTGGGCGCGGCGGAGGGAAATTGCCCCGCCGGCGACCGCGTCTTTGGCGCGGGCCGAAGTTGCTCGCCACGCCCCGCCGGGCGACGGGCCCACCGATGCTATGGACTATGCCCGGCGCGTCCTGGCCAAGGCGTTGGGCATGAAGCCGGCGATGATCGATCCCGATGCACCGCTGACCGATTACGGGCTCGATTCGCTCGTGATGATGGATGTCGAGCGCCAGATCGAGACGGATCTGGGCGAGGCGGTGCCCGCGACCCTGTTGGTGGATGCGAAGACGGCCGGCGAGTTGGGCGCCTGGCTGGCGGAGAATCGCGGACCAGCCTTGCAGGCCGTTCTTAAACCGGTCGAAGACATGCCGGACCCTGCGCCGGTGTCGCTGGAGAACTCGCTGGACGCCGATCTTTTGCCCTTGTCGCGCCAGCAGCTTTGGCACTGGTCCCTGGGCAGGCTGGTCCCCGATGCGCCGGGCCTGGTCGCCGTGCCGGCATCGTTCCGCCTCGACGGCCATGTCGACCGCGATCGCCTGCAGGCGGCGGTCAACGGGGTCGTGGCGCGCCACGCGACTCTCCGCACAGTTTTCGTCGACGACCTGGACGGGCCCCGCCAGCGGGTGCTGGAGCGGATGACGGTGCCGGTCGGCACCGAATTCGATGAAGGTCCGTTCGATATCGAGCGAGGACCCTTGCTGCGTGTTGCGCTGCGGGAGGAGGGCGGTGGTCAGCGCCTCGACCTTCTGTTCCATCACATCGTCGCGGATCTCTGGTCGGTCGGCTTGTTTATGGCCGAACTGTCGGACCTTTATGCGGGGACCGTGCCACCGCCCCTGCGCCTCGACTTCAAGGACCATATCGCGGCCGAGGCCGAACGGCTGTCCGAGGCGGAGTTGGCGGCGCGGCGCGGGTTCTGGGCGGAGCGGCTTCAGGGCGCCGATCTGATCCTCGATCTTGGGGCCGGCGACGGCCCGTCCGATCTGGCTGCGGCATCGGAAGTGGCCCGGCGGCGCATGCCGGCGGACTGCGTCGCGCGCCTGCGGGCAGGCGGCGAGAGCCTCGGCTGCGCACCCTTTGTAATCCTGTTCGCGGTCTTCGCTGCCATGCTGCATGGCCGGAGTGGGGCGAGGCGCTTTCCCCTCGGCGTGCCGGTGGCCAACCGGGGGCGGGCCGGCAGCGAAAGGCTGATCGGCGATTTCGCCGATATCAGGCTCGTCGTGCCGGAGGTCGATCCGCAGAGAAGCGGGCGGGAATTGGTTGCGGCAGCGGGCGAGGCGCTGGACATGGCAGCGCGCCAGGAATTGCCCTTTGCGGAGACAGCCGGTCTGATCCGAAGCCTGCGGGCTGATCCCTCTCTGCTGCCTCTGCAGGCCTGCTGCACCTATACGCGCCAGGCTGGGGCGGCTACGCCGATCATTGGCGGCGCGCCGGCTAAGCCCATCGAAGGCAATCGGGGAGCATTGGCATTCGAGCTGTTCCTGACGATGGTGGAGAGCGACGGCGCCCTCGACCTCAATCTGGAATATCTCGACACGGTGATGGATGGGGCTGGGGCCGGGGCGTGGCTCGCGCGCTTCGAAACCTTGCTCGATGTCCTGCTGCGCGAGCCGGAGGCTCCGCTCGATCGGCACCTGAACGCCGCCGGCTTGATCCAAAGCCCGGCCCTCCGCTTGGTTTCAAGCTTCACGGCGGAGCCTGTCGCCGAACCGCTGGCCTTCCTCGGCACGGCTTTTCGCATGCCCTTGCGGCTGGATTTCGCGC
>CAUZWC010000068.1:0-12410 GCA_963583595.1 Alphaproteobacteria bacterium
TGCCCGCCCCGGTCAGGAGATCGTCGTCTGCGATCGCCTGGGCACGGACGAGAAATGGCGCAACATCGCCAAGCGCGAGTTGGCCGATATCGTGGCGCCCGAAGCCCTGTTCGATTTCCTCAAGACCCAGGCCTATCGCGTCTCCGCGATCCTGCATATGGGCGCGATCTCGGCAACCACCGAAACCGATGCCGATCTGCTGGTGCGCGAGAATACCCGCTTCACTCTCGATCTATGGGACTGGTGCGCGGCGCATGGCGTACCACTGATCTATGCCTCCTCGGCCGCGACCTATGGCGACGGGTCCGCCGGCTTCGACGATGACGGCTCACCCGAGGCCCTGGCCGCGCTCCGGCCCCTAAACGCCTATGGCTGGAGCAAACAAATCGTCGACCGGCGCATCGCGCGCATTGTCGCCGATGGCGGACGGACACCGCCGCAATGGGCCGGGCTCAAGTTCTTCAACGTTTACGGCCCGAACGAGTATCACAAGGGCGGCATGCGCAGCGTGGTCGAACAGCTGCACGCCCCGATCGCGGCCGGCGAACCGGCGACCCTCTTCCGCTCCCACAACCCGGACTATCCCGATGGCGGGCAGATGCGCGACTTCGTCTGGGTCGGCGATTGCGTCCGGGTCGTGCTCTGGCTGCTCGACAACCCCGAGGTCTCGGGCCTGTTCAACCTGGGCACCGGGCAGGCACGCAGCTTCGCCGATCTGGCGCGCGCGGTTTTCGCCACCCTGGGGCGGGAGCCGGCGATCCGCTTTATCGACACGCCCGAGGCGATCCGCGAGAAATATCAGTATTTCACCGAAGCCCGGATGGAGCGCCTGCGCACCGCCGGCTACGATACTCCTTTCACATCGCTGGAAGACGGGGTGGCCGACTATATTGGCAGCTACCTGTCCGTCGATGACCCTTATCGCTAAGCTGGACCCGACGTCGTGACCCTGCTCGTCATACCCTATCCCGAGATCGACCCGGTGCTGTTCGAGATCGGCCCGCTCGCGATCCGCTGGTACGCCCTGTCCTATATCGCCGGACTGATCCTCGCCTGGCGCTACATGCGCTGGGCCACGCTGCCCCAGCCGGGCGGGCCGAACCCGGTCAAGATCGACGATTTCCTGGCCTGGGCGACCATCGCCGTCGTGCTCGGCGGACGCCTCGGCTATGTCCTCTTCTACCGGCCCGGCTACTATCTCGAAAATCCTCTCTCGGCGCTGGAAGTCTGGCAGGGCGGCATGTCCTTCCATGGCGGCTTCCTGGGGGTCGTGATCGCCGCCATCCTGTTCTGCCGCAAGAACAAGATCGCCTATATGCGCCTCGGCGACCTGTTGGGCGTGGCCGCGCCCATCGGCCTGTTCTTCGGCCGGCTGGCGAATTTCGTGAACGGCGAACTCTACGGCCGGGCGGCGGACGCGCCCTGGGCCTTGGTCTTTCCCCACGACCCGCTGCAGATCCCCCGCCATCCCAGCCAGCTCTATGAGGCCGCGCTGGAAGGTTTGGTGCTGTTCCTGGTCATGCATCTGCTGTTCAGCCTGACCCGCCTGAAGGACATGCCGGGCGCCCTGATGGGCTGTTTCGTCATGGGCTACGGATTGGCGCGCATCGCAGCCGAATTCTTCCGCGAACCGGATGCCCATCTCGGCTTCCTGATCGGCCCGGTGACGATGGGCCAGATCCTCTCGGTGCCCATGGTGCTGATCGGCCTCACCATCTTCATCTGGGCGCGCAAGCGGGCGTGACCCCGCTCGAACGGCACCTGCGCGCCGTCATCGCGGCCGAGGGGCCGATCACGGTCGAGCGCTACATGGCCGAATGCCTGGGCCATCCCGACCACGGCTATTACTTCACCCGCGACCCCCTGGGCGCGGCCGGCGATTTCGTCACCGCGCCCGAGGTCAGCCAAATGTTCGGCGAGCTGATCGGCTTGTGGTGCGCCGATCTATGGGACCGCATGGGGCGGCCTGACCCGGTACAGCTGGTCGAGATGGGCCCGGGTCGGGGCACCCTGATGGCCGATGCCCTGCGCGCCGCCGCCGCCCTGCCCGGCTTCCGCGAAGCCGCGCGCCTGCATCTGATCGAAACCAGCCCAACCTTGCGCGCGCGTCAAGCCGATGCGCTCGTCGATCACGCACCCGCTTGGCATGACGGAATCGGGACGATCCCGGACGGCCCCCTTCTGCTGATCGCCAACGAATTGCTCGACGCCCTGCCCATCCGCCAGTTGCTGCGCACCGCGGACGGATGGCGCGAGCGCATGGTGACGATCGAGGCCGGCCGTCTCGCCTTCGCCCCCGGCGCGGTCCCGGTCGAGGCGCCATTCTTCGTCGCCGACGCGCCGACCGGCAGCCTGGTCGAACAGCGCCCCGCCGCTGACGAGATCGCCGCCGCGGTGGCCGCGCGTCTGCTGCGTCATGGCGGGGCCGCCCTTTTCCTCGATTACGGCCATCTGGAAAGCGCACCGGGCGAAACCCTGCAGGCCGTGCGCGGCCATGCCTATGCCGACGTTCTGACCGATCCGGGCGAGGCCGACCTGACCGCCCATGTCGATTTCACCGCCTTCGCCCGGGCCGCCCGCGCCGCCGGCGCGACCATCCATGGACCGGCCGCCCAGGCCGAATTCCTAGCCGCCCTGGGCATCGGCGCGCGGGCCGAGGCGCTTGCGCGCAGAGGCGGACCGCGGCGGGCCGCCGAGATCGAGACTGCCCTGGAGCGCCTGCTCGGCCCGGCCCAGATGGGTCGACTCTTCAAGGCCATCGCCTTCGCCGCCCCGGACGGACCCAAGCCGGCAGGGCTCGGATAGAAAAAGGACAAGGGGTGAGGTGGGGGTGTGGCACCCTGCACGCGAGCGAACACGAAACCCGTTGCCGCGAGAACCATCGCCGTTGCCGGGATCGGGCTTCGGACGGTATTCTCGCGCGCGCGCCGGACGCACCCCACCGAAGCGGCCTCCGCCGGCCCATGGATCGAGGATGAAAATGGATCTGCACTTCACCAAGAAAGAGTTTGCGGAGCGCCAGAAGAACGCCCGCAAGGCCATGGCGGCGCGCAACCTGGATGGGCTGCTGATGTTCCGCCAGGAGAGCATGTACTACCTCTCCGGCTATGCCAGCTTCGGCTATTGCTTCTTCCAATGCCTCTACATGGGCACGGACGGCAAGATGACCCTGCTGACCCGCATGCCCGACGTCATCACCGCCGGGCTCATCTCGACGCTCGAGGACATCCGGCCCTGGCACAACCTGCCGGACGCCAATCCGGCCATCGATCTGCGCGCGGTGCTCGAGGAGCATGGCTGCCGCGGCAAGCGCTTGGGCATCGAACTCGACGCCTATGGCCTGACCGGCCTGCTGCACAGCAAGGTCCAAGCCGCCATGACCGACTTCTGCAATCTCGAGGACGCCTCGGACCTCGTCAGCCGCCTGCGCATGATCAAGAGCCCGGCGGAGCTCGACTTTTGCCGCAAGGCGGGCGGGCTGGGCGATGCCGCCCTAGCGGAGGCCAACCGCCTGTCCACGCCAGGCGCCTGGGAGGGCGATATCCTGGCCGCCATGCAAGGTGCGGTCTTCAAGGGCGACGGCGACTATTCCGGCAACGAATTCATCATCAATTCGGGCGAGCGCGCGATCGTCGGGCGCTATATCTCCGGCCGCCGCCGTCTCGCCAAGAAGGACCAGATGACCATCGAATGGGCCGGGGTCTATCGCTACTACCACGCCGCGATGATGCGCACGATCCTGACCGGCAAGCCGACGAGCAAGGAGAAGGACATCCACAAAATCGCCGTCGAGGCGCATCGCGCCTCGGCCGCCCAGATCAAGCCCGGCAACCGGTTCGGCGCGGTCTATGACGCCCATGCCAAGGTGATCAAGCGCGGCGGGTACGTGCCGATGGGCGCGACGGGCTACAACCTGGGCGCCACCTTCCCGCCGACCTGGATGGACGGGCCCATGTTCTGGCCCGGCAACGACCAGGAGATCGAGGTCGGCATGGTGCTGTTCGTCCATACCATCGTGCGGTCGAAGGACGACCGCCTCGGGCAATGCCCGGGACAGTCCTATATCGTCACGGAGCGGGGCACCGAATCCCTCTCCAAGATATCGATGGATTTGGTGGCTAATGGTTAGCAGACGAGCGACGGCGCGGCGTGAGCGATAGAGCGGACATCATATCCGAGCCGGGGCTGGCTTCGACTCCGGATCTGCGTCACGCCTTTTTCACTCGCAACGGCGGCGTCAGCCCAGCCCCTTTCGACAGCCTGAACTGCGGCTTTCGCGACGGCGAACCGCGCGCCAACATCCTGGAGAACCGGCGCCGCGCGGCCGCCGTCTTCGACCGGCCGGTCGAGGCGCTGTGCACGGTACGCCAGGTCCATGGCCGCGCCGTCGCCCGGATGGAGCGCCCCTGGATAGTCGGCGACGGGCCCGAAGCGGATGCCATGGTGACGGATCGGCCGGGGATCGTGCTGGGCGTGCTGACGGCCGACTGCGCGCCCCTGCTTTTCGCCGATGCCGAGGCGAGGGTGGTGGGTGCCGCCCATGCCGGCTGGCGCGGCGCTCTGGACGGTGTCGCCGAGGCGACTCTCGAGGCCATGGCCGAACTCGGCGCGGCGACCGGCCGCACGGTCGCCGCGATCGGCCCTTGCATCCAGCAGATTTCCTACGAAGTCGGGCCCGAATTCCCCCAGCCCTTTCGGGACCAGGACGAAGCGAATATGCGCCACTTCCACCCAGCGCCGCGGGAAGGGCATTTTCATTTCGACCTGCCCGGCTATCTCGCCGCACGACTGGAGAAGCTCGGCCTCGCATCGGTCGCCGTGGTGGCGCGCGACACCTGCGCCGAGGCCGAGAGCTTCTTCAGCTATCGCCGCGCCTGCCTGGAGGGCGACCGGCGTTTCGGCAGCAGCCTCTCGGCCATCGCCCTCGGCGGATAGCCGTGCCCCATCTGATCATTTTTCTGCTGGTTTGCCTGCTTGGCCTGGTGGCGAGCTGTGTTCTTTGACGCCACGCGCCTAACGCTTCGGATAGGCCTGCTGGCGATCCTGCTGCCCGTCCTCGCCGCCTGCCCGCCACCGCCCCAGCCCTTCGCCCATAGCGGCGCGATCCGGAAGCAGGAAAGGGTTCTGCTCGCCATGCCGGACAGCCAGGGCATCCTGGTCCGCGAGGCCGAAGGCGTGGAGCCGGAACTGGCCGTCCGTCTCTCGGAGGCGATGGCCGAAGCCCTGGCCGAAGCCAATGTGCCGGCCAGCACCACGGTCAGCAATTCGGGCAGTTATTTCCTCGTCGCACGGGTCGCCGCCTCGCCCATCGACGAGAATGAAACCAAGCTCCTCATCCTGTGGGAGTTGCTCGATCACGACGGCAGTCTGGTCGGCCGCCATCTGCAGCACGAGACCGTCGCGCAAAGGGCCTGGACCCGGGGTCGGGACAGCGTCATTCAGCAGATTACCGAGGGCGCGGCGAGACCGATCGCGGCATTCATCCAGGACAAAACCTCCGGCGCCGAGGCCGTTGCCGACGCGCGGCCGATCGTCGCGATCATGCCGGTCGCGGGCGCGCCGGGCGACGGCAACCAGCAACTCTCTCGCGCCATCCGCTATTTTCTGGAGCGGGCCGGCTATGAGGTGACCGATGATCTGAGCGAGGCGCGTGCGGTGATCCTGGGCACAATCCAAACCAGCCAGCCTCGCGCCGGCGCCCAGAAAGTCGATATGACCTGGAGCGTGATGACCCCGGAAGGCGCGGAGGTCGGCGTGGTCAATCTCGACAACACCCTACCCGCCGGCGCGCTCGACGGAAGATGGGGCGATACGGCCTATGCCGCCGCGGGCGGAGCTGCCGAAGGCATCGCCGCCATCCTCAAGCGGATGGACCAACCGAACTAGCCGGCCCGGCGGGACTATCCAGCCCCTATTATAAGAGCGGCGTTCGGTATGCAGCCGAAATCGTCAGCGCAACGACCGCGCGAGCCCGCCGCCCGCCGCCGTGCGACGACGGGCAGGCGGGTTTCCGAAGCGCGTTCAGCCTTTTCCGTTCGCCCCTTTGGCCTTGATGGCCGCCAGGATGCGGGGCGGCGAGAGCGGCAATTCCATCATGCGGATGCCGATGGCGTTGCTGACGGCGAGCGCCACGGCCGCCGCCGGCGGACAGATCGCCGTTTCGCCAACGCCGCGCACACCGTAGGGATGATGGATATTCGCCACCTCGACCAGCTTGGTGTCGATCATCGGCAGATCGGATGTCAGCGGGATGCGGTAATCCAGGAAGCCGGCATTCAACAGCCTACCGTCGGCGCCGTGGAACATCTCCTCGTTTAGCGCCCAGCCGATGCCCTGGGCCGCACCGCCCTGAAGCTGGCCCTCGACATAGGCCGGATGGATCGCCCGGCCAACATCCTGAACCACGGTGTAGCGCAGAACCGTCACCTGGCCGGTATCGCGGTCGACTTCGACATCGCAGATATGCGTGCCGAAGGCCGGGCCGACAAGATGCGGCGCGTTGACCGATTTGCTGACCCCGATGGGTCCACCGGTTTTGGTCGTGGTCGAGGCGATCTCGGCCAGGCTCATCGGCGGGAATTCGCCCGCGTTCGGGCCGGCCGGCAAAGCGTGGCCGTCCTCCCATTTCACCGCATCGGCCGGGATGTCCCAGAGCTTGGCGGCACGCTCGCAGGCCTGGCGGATGACGTCGCGCGCGGCCTCGACCACGGCGATCCCCGTGGCGAAGGTGACGCGGCTGCCGCCGGTCAGGAAGGTATAGCCGACCGAGCCAGTGTCGCCGACCGAAGGATTGACCAGCGAGACGTCGATGCCGAGCTCCTCAGCCGCCATCTGGGCCAGCGAGATGCGCGTGCCGCTGAGGTCCGGGCTGCCCGAGACCAGGGCGGCGGTGCCGTCCTCGTTGATCGTCAGATTCGCGCTCGATTCGCCGCCGCTGTTGAACCAGAAGCCGCAGGCCACGCCCCGGCCCTGATGCTTCTTGAGCGGCGCGGCATAATGCGGATGGGCCTTGGCCGTGCGCAGCACCTCGTCGCAGCCGATGATGCCGAAGGTCGGGCCCATGATCGTGTTCTTGCCCTCGCGCGCCTCGTTGATGATGCGCAGATCCAGCGGATCCATGCCCAACCCCTTGGCCACGTCGTCCACCACGCTCTCCACCGCGAAAAGGGTGCACGGCGCGCCGGGCGCGCGATAGGCGCTGGTCTTGGGCTGATTCACCACCACGTCGTAGCCGACCGAACGGGCGTTCTCGATATAGTAGAAGCCGAAGGCGCGACCGGCGCCGGATTGAACCGGCGCACCGGGGAAGGCCCCGGCCTGAAGCTTCACGACCGCATCGGCGGCGACGATGGTGCCGTCACGGGTCGCGCCCATCTTGACCCAGACCTGGCTGCCCGGAGCATTGCCCATCGCGCGGAAGACTTCCTCGCGGTCGGCGACGATCTTGACCGGCCGGCCGGACTTGCGCGCCAGCAGGGCGGCGACCGGCTCGATCAGCGGAATGATCTTGCCGCCGAAGCCGCCACCGATCTCGGTCGGATAGACCCGGATTTTGGAGGCTTTCATGCCCAGCACGCGGGCGCAGACCGTGCGCACCACGAATTGGGCCTGGGTCGAACACCAGATCTGCACCTGGCCGTCATGGGACGGGCTGGCGAGAACGGCCTGGGGTTCGATATAGCCCTGATGGACCGGCTTGGTGCGGAAGGTCCGCTCGACCACTACATCGGCCTTGGCAAAACCGGCCTCGACATCGCCGATCGAATATTCGACCCGCAGGGCGGTGTTCGACGGCTTACGCGGCTTCTTGCCCAAGCCTCCGGTAAACAGCCGGTCGTGCAGGACCGGCGCCTTGGGCCCCATCGCCTCGGCCACATCCAGGACATGGGGCAGGATTTCGTATTCGACCTTGATCAGGTCGATCGCGCGCAGGGCGATTCGCTCGCTCGTCGCGGCGACGGCGGCGACCGCGTGGCCGTCATAGAGCGCCGTGTCCCGCGCCATCGTGTTCTCGGAGAGATGGCCGTAATTGGCAGGCACATAGCCCATGAGTTCTTCTTTCCAGGGCACCACCGGCATATCGGCGGCGGTGACCACGGATTTCACCCCGGCCAGCGCGTTCGCCTTCGAGGTGTCGATGGATTTGATGCGGGCATGGGCGTGAGGGCAGCGCAGAATCTTGCCGACCAGCATCCCGGGCGCCGAAAGATCGGCCCCGAAGGCCGCCCGACCGGTAACCTTGTCCCATCCGTCAGATCGGATCGGCCGCTTGCCGACCGACTTCAGCTCAACTCCGCCGCTTGCATCCATCTTCGCCTCTCCCTCTGTCGCGAACTCCGCGGCCCCCGTGGCCCAAGCCCGTCTTCGATGCCCCCATCATAGCGCATGCGCAGCGAAATCCACTTGCCCGCGCTCAGAAATTCGGGCGCCGGCCCGGATATTCCCCCGTTTCCATGCCGGGTCCCTATTGCGGGTCTCTGTGCCGGACCGAAGCGAGGCCCGGCCGCCCGAGTTCTCGCAAGTATTCTTTCCAAAAACGAAAGAATTTCATTTGATTTTTATTTACGGCGAGCCGCATGAGATTTTCTGGCATCGGGAAAAAGGTTGCAAATCTGCACTGATATGGGCATATGAGGTTAGTGATGGTTCGACAGCCTTTTCTGTGACCGATCGGCCGCCTCGCGGCGGCGCATTGCTCTTTCAGAATTTGCACGGACATTCGCACCGGACGAAACCGTTTTCATCCGGGCAACCATTCAGTGAAAGCATGACGATGACCACAGGTACCGTAAAATTCTTCAACAACGCGCGCGGCTACGGCTTCATTGCCCCCGACGACGGCACCAAGGACGTGTTCGTCCATATTTCCGCCGTTGAGGCAGCCGGCATTTCCGATCTTCAGGAAGGCCAGAAGCTCACTTTCGAAATTCAGCCCGACACGCGCGGCCCCAAGGCCGTGAATCTGCAGGTCGAATAGCGCCGCAGAGGTTACCCTCTTTTCTTCGGGGTAGTCCCGAAGAACCCGCGATCGCGCAAGTCACGTTCCCTCCGAACGTTCCCGTCGCGGGATTTATCCCTTTATCCCCAAAACGCTTCCAGACGCGCGTGGACGCGTAAAACCCGACGGGCACAACGGCCCGCCGGCCCGGCATTTTGCCGGCCGGCTGCCTGTGCGCCGACCTGGAAAAACAGAAAGATCCACTCTCTTGACCAATGAAACCAGTTTTACCGATCTTGGCGTTGACGAGCCCATCCGACGCGTTCTCGCCGCCAAGGGTTACACCACCCCCACCCCCATTCAGGCCCGTGCTATCCCCATGCTGCTGAACGGTGAGGACATGATCGGCATCGCCCAGACCGGCACAGGCAAGACCGCGGCCTTCGCCCTGCCCATCGTGCAGATGCTGACCAAGGGCCAGCGCCGCCGCGAGCCGCGAGCCCTGATCCTCGCACCGACCCGCGAGCTGGCGGGTCAGATCAGCGACAGCATCGAGACCTACGGCAAGAATTCCGCCCTGCGGGTCGCCGTGATCTACGGCGGCGTGCCCCAGCGGCGCCAGACCGATCGTCTGCGTCGCGGCGTCGATATCGTCGTCGCCACCCCGGGCAGGCTGCTGGACCTGGTGGCCCAGCGCCATCTCGATCTCGGCTTCGTCGAGCATCTGGTGCTGGACGAGGCCGACCGGATGCTCGATATGGGTTTCATCCCGGCCGTGCGAAAGATCATCAAGGCGTTGCCGGAGAAACGGCAGTCGCTGATGTTCTCGGCGACCATGCCCCCGGAGGTTTCGCGCCTGTCCCGCGAAATCCTGCATGAACCGACCCGCATCGACATTGCGCCCAAGGCGATGACGGTCGCGACGATCCGCCAGGTCGTTCATTTCGTCGAGGGGGCGAACAAGTTCGACCTGCTCTGCGATCTGATGGCCGACGAGAGCTTCTCGCGGGTCATCGCCTTCACCCGCACCAAGCGGCGCGCGGACCGGGTCACCAAGCAGCTCGCCAAGGCCGGCATCAAATGCGAGGCTATTCACGGTGATAAATCCCAGGGCGTGCGCCAGCGGGCGCTGGACAATTTCCGCCAGGGCCGCATCCGCGTGCTGGTCGCCACCGATGTCGCGGCGCGCGGTATCGACGTCACCGGCGTCACCCATGTCATCAACTTCGACCTGCCGAACGAGGCCGAGGTCTATGTGCATCGGATCGGGCGGACCGCCAGAGCGGGTGCCGAGGGCACGGCGATTTCGTTCTGCGCTTCGGACGAGCGCGACTATCTGCGCGCGATCAACGCTCTGATCCGCACGCCGATCTCGGTCGAAGGCGGCGGCAAGCTGCCCCTGGCCGCGGCGCCGAAAGGCCCGCGTCCGGCGCGCAATTCGGGTCCGCGCAGACAGAACCATCAGCCCCGCCGACGCGGCGACGGCGACAGCCGCGCGGCCTAAACCTTGCGCTCGCGGCGCTCGACCCTAGAATTCCTGTCACCGACGCAATCGGGAAGGAGCCATGGCACGTAAACCCAACTACAGCTTCGAGAAGCATCAGCGCGAGATCCGCAAGCGCGAAAAGAAGGCCGCAAAGGCCGAAGCGAAGCGGATCGAAGCCGAGGTGCGTAAGGAAGAAGAAGAACCCGTCGCGGCGGCGCCTGATACCGAGGATCAGGCCTAGGCTTCAGCCCGGTCTCCGCTTGGGACGCTCGTCCCGGCGGAGACCGCCCGCGTTCGTTTTCACGACTCCGCTTTCGGTTCGAAGATAATATCGACCCGGTTTTGCGCCTGCTCATCCTGCTCGCGGCGCCGGGGACGATGCCCTGTGGCGCCGCTACCTTTCCTCCTGGACCGCCTGGAATCACCTGCGGCTGCTCGCCTGCCTCGCCGCATCCGCCCTCTTCATGATCGCCCTGTGCTGAGGGAATCGGCTCGGTCTTGAAGGAATTGGCATAACGGGCCGGCCACGCCGTCCTCGGTCGTTTACACCGCGCCGACGGGTTGCTAGATTGCCGCGCTTTCCGGGCCGGGGGCCCGCAGTGCCATTCTCAGCTATCCAGCCCACAAACTAAACGGACCGCGGCGCGCATGAAAATCATCGCCGGCAACAGCAATCGGCCGTTGGCCGAGGCGATTTCCGCTTATCTCGACGTCTCGCTCACCGCGGCAAGCATCCGACGCTTCTCCGACATGGAGATATTCGTCGAGTTGCTCGATAACATCCGGGGCGAGGACGTCTTCGTTATCCAATCGACGAGTTATCCGGCCAACGATCACCTCATGGAACTGTTGGTCATCCTCGACGCGCTGAAACGCGCCTCGGCCCGGCGGATCACGGCGGTCATCCCCTATTTCGGCTATGCCCGGCAAGACCGCAAAACCGGCCCGCGCACGCCAATTTCGGCCAAGCTGGTGGCCAATATCATCACCGCGGCCGGGGCCAACCGAGTCCTCACCATGGACCTGCATGCGGGCCAGATTCAGGGTTTCTTCGACATTCCGACCGACAACCTCTTTGCCGCCCCGGTTTTCGTCGAGGATGTCCAGCAGCAGTTCAACGGCGGTGATCTGGTCATCGTTTCGCCCGATGTGGGCGGCGTCGTGCGCGCGCGCATCATCGCGCGGCGCCTTGACGCGGACCTCGCAATCATAGATAAGCGCCGCGAACGCGCCGGTGAGTCTGAGGTTATGAACATCATCGGCGACGTCGAGAACCGGCGCTGCATCCTGGTGGATGACATCGTCGATTCGGCTGGCACCCTGTGCAATGCCGCTGTCGCGCTGATGGATCGCGGAGCCACTTCGGTCCATGCCTACGTCTCGCACGGCGTGCTGTCGGGGGGGGCCGTGGGGCGGATTGCCGCTTCGCCGATCGAGCAGATGGTGATCACCGACTCGATCACGGCGACGGAGGCGGTTCGCGTTTCGCGCCGCATCCGGCAGCTCACCGTGGCGCCGCTGCTCGGCGAGGCTATCAAGCGGATAAGCGAGGAATCCTCGGTTTCCAGCTTGTTCGATTAGGAATTCCGCGGGGGCGCTTCGAGCGCCCTGTGGGCAGGAGAGAATACGATGGCTGAGATACACGGGCTTGCTGCGACCAAACGCAGTGGATCGGGCACGGGCGCGGCGCGCGCGGTCCGGCGCGAGGGCTTGGTCCCCGCGATCATCTATGGCGGAACCGGCGACGCCGAATCGATCGCCATCGAGGCGCGGTTGCTGGAGCGAGAGCTGCGCAAGCCGTCCTTTTTCGGCACCCTGCTGGACATGGAGATCGACGGGGCGAAGACCCGCGTTCTGCCGCGTGACGTGCAGCAGCATCCGGTCACGGATTTTCCCCTGCATGTCGATTTCCTGCGCGTGACCGAGAACACCCGGATCAACGTCGACGTCGCGGTCCACTTCATCAATGAAGAGGAGAGCCCGGGC
>CAUZWC010000069.1:0-12205 GCA_963583595.1 Alphaproteobacteria bacterium
CGGTGAAGAAGATCGTCAACAAACATGCTGGCTCGGCCCTCATGCGGGACGAGATCCACGCCGCGCGCATCCTGGAGGCGACGGTGGGCGCCGTGACACTGCCGGTGACCCTCAAGATGCGGCTCGGCTGGGACATGACCAATCGAAACGCGCCCAATCTGGCGCGGATTGCCGAAGCCTGCGGCATCCAGGCGATCACGGTGCATGGCAGGACCCGGGACCAGTTTTTCGAGGGCCAGGCCGATTGGTCCTTTATTCGGCGGGTCAAGGCGGCGGTGTCGATCCCGGTGATCGCCAATGGCGATATCGGGACGGTGGAGGATGCCGCGCGCTGTCTGGCCAAGTCCGCCGCAGATGGCGTGATGATCGGGCGGGGCGCCTATGGCCGGCCGTGGTTTCCGGCCCAGGTCGCGCGCTATCTCCGCCACGGCGAAGCGCCGGTCGATCCGTCGCCGACGGCGCGAGGCGCGGTCGCGCTGGAGCATTTCGAGGCCATGCTGATCCATCACGGGGCCTTCAAGGGGCTGCGGGCGTCGCGCAAGCATCTGGCCTGGTATGCACGGGGGTTGCGCGATGCCGCGGCCTTTCGCGAGCGGGTCAATCGCCTGACCGAACCCGAGGCGGTGCGGGAGGAAGTCCGCGCCTTCTTCGGGGCGGAAGAGGAGCGGGACGCGGCGTGAGCGCGCCGACCCCGATCCGCCCGTTGCCATCGGCTTCCGAGCCGGAGATGCAGAACGGGGATTTGGTCCTCTCGGCCCTGGCCTCGCCGGTTTTGGCTCTCGAATCCGACGGCAGACTGTCCTACGGCAATGCCGCGGCCGAGCAGTTTTTCAATGTTTCGATCGGCCGCATGATGGGCCGTTCGCTTGACGAATTCCTGCCCGCCGACAGCCCGATCCGGTCGCTGATCGATCATGCCGTCGTCTCCGGCGGCAGTCTGGCGGAATATGATCTGGTCATCGACACGCCCTGGACTGGGCGGCGCCTGGTCAATCTGCACGTCGCACCGATTGCGGAACGCCCGGGTGCGGCGGTGGTTTCGCTCGAACAGGCTGCGGGGGTGCGGCGGCTGGACGAACGCCTCCAGCATCGCCATGCGGCGCGGTCGATTTCCGGCCTTGCCGCCATGCTGGCCCATGAAGTGAAGAACCCGCTTTCGGGCATTCGCGGCGCGGCCCAGCTCGTCGAGCAGGGCTTGGGTGAGGAAGACAAGGCGCTGACCCGCCTGATCCGGGAGGAGGTCGACCGCATCGTCGCCCTGGTCGACCGGGTCGAGGCGGTCTCCGGCGCACGCCTGCCGCGCCAGAACGCAGTTAATATCCATGACGTGACCGAGCATGTGCGGCAGATCGCCCAATCCGGCTTCGCCAGCCGGTTGCGTTTCGTCGATGCCTACGACCCATCTCTGCCCCTTGCCCGGGGCGATCGCGACCTGCTCGTCCAGGCCGTGCTCAACCTGGTCAAGAACGCGGCCGAGGCGATCGGCGAGGCGGGCGGCATGATTCGCCTGGAAACGGCCTATGAGCATGGCGTGCGTGTGTCCGGGCCGACCGGCGAGAGAATCCATCTGCCGCTGACCTTGCGGGTGATCGATGACGGGCCCGGCATTCCCAAATCGGTGCGGGCGAGCCTTTTCGACCCCTTCGTGACGAGCAAGTCCGAGGGCTCGGGCCTGGGCCTCGCCCTTGTCGCGAAGGTCATCGGGGATCACGGCGGGGCGATCGATTTCGACAGCCGGCCGGGCGAGACCGTCTTCACGATCCGTCTGCCGGTGCATGGGGTGCCGGTTGGCGCGCCGGAGGAGTGGCGATGAGCGGAGCAACGATTCTCGTCGCGGATGACGACCGCGGTATTCGCACGGTGTTAGGCCATGCCTTGGGGCGCGCCGGGCATGTCGTGCGCATGGCCGGCGACGTGGCAACGGTGGCGGGCTGGGTTGCGGCGGGCGAGGGCGACCTCCTCATCACTGATGTCGTGCTGCCGGATGGCAACGGCTTGGACCTGGTCGAGCGCATCCGCGCCACGCGCCCGGACTTGCCGGTCATCGTGATGAGCGCGCGCAACACCCTGATGACGGCGGTCGAGGCGACGGAACGCGGCGCATTCGACTATCTGCCCAAACCCTTCGATCTGACCGAAGTGATCGAGGTCGTCGAGCGGGCTCTGGCCGGTCCGGGCCAGCGCGCTGCGGCGGCGGCTGAGGAGGGCGCTCGCGCTCTGGGCGACCCCGACGCGGCGAGCATGGAGGATATGCCGGCCCTGCCGCTGATCGGGCGCTGTCCGGCGATGCAGGACGTCTACCGGGTGATCGCGCGGCTGGTGGGCACGGAATTGACGGTGATGATCACGGGCGAATCGGGAACGGGCAAGGAGATTGTCTCGCGCGCCATCCATGATCTGGGCCCGCGCCGCGCCGGCCCGTTCACGGCGATCAACATGGCGGCGATCCCGCGCGAGCTGATCGAGAGCGAGTTGTTCGGTCATGAAAAAGGCGCCTTCACCGGCGCCGCCGCGCGCCATGTCGGTCGCTTCGCCCAGACCCAGGGCGGCACCCTGTTCCTCGACGAGATCGGGGACATGCCGCCGGACGCGCAGACCCGACTGCTGCGCGTGCTGCAGGAGGGCGAGTTCGTTCCGGTCGGCGGGCGCGGCGCCGTCCGCACCGATGTGCGGATCATCGCGGCGACCCATCGCGACCTGGGCGACCGGATCCGCGCGGGCGGCTTTCGCGAGGATCTATTCTATCGTCTCAACGTCGTGCCGCTGCGCCTGCCGCCCTTGCGCGAACGGCAGGGCGATATCGGCGAACTGGCCCGCCATTTCCTGAACCGCGCGGTCGAACGCGGGTTGCCGCGCAAGAGCCTCGACGCGAATGCGCTGGCAGTGCTGGCGGAGCAGGATTGGCCGGGCAATGTGCGCGAGTTGGAAAACCTGATCTATCGCCTCGCCGCCCTGCGCGCGGAGGCGGTGATCGGCGCCGGGGCGGTGCGCGAAGCCCTGGCCGACGGACAGCTGGGCGCCGCGACCGACGTGCCCGAGGATGGCGATAGCCTGAGCGCGGCGGTCGAGCGGCATGTCCGGGCCTATTTCGAAGCCCATGGCGGGGCGCTGCCGCCGGCCGGGGTCTACAAGCGCATCCTGCGCGAGATCGAGCGGCCCCTGTTGAGCCTGAGCCTGGCGGCGACCGCCGGCAATCAGCTGCGCGCCGCGCGTATGCTGGGGATCAACCGCAACACCCTGCGCAAGAAGCTGCAGGAATTGGACATCGAAGTTTCGCGAGGCCTAAAATGAACCGATGGGGCGCAGGGCGAAGCGCGCGTCAGGGGACGCGCATCGCCGAATGGCAGATGAGGGTATGAGCGCCGATTCCCGACCCGACAGCGAAATAGCTGCACCGTCCGGCCTCTCGAAACGCGGGCATCGGCTTCAGGCCTGGGCCGTGCGCACCCATCTGGCCCGCACGCTCGCCTATGCCCTGACCATCGCGGCCGGCATCTCTGGGGTCGCGACTTATGTCGCGCTGACCCGGCCGTCGCCGCCCGATCAGTCCATCGTTCTGATTCTTCTCAATATCGATCTGGTCATCCTGCTCGCCCTGGGCGCCGTGGTGGCGCGGCGCATCGTCCAGGTCTGGACCGAAAGGCGGCGGGGGTTGGCGGGTGCGCGCCTGCATATCCGCCTGGTCATGCTGTTCAGCATCGTGGCCGTGACCCCGGCCATCGTCGTCGCCGTCGCATCGGTCCTGTTCCTGAATTTCGGCGTGCAGGCCTGGTTCAGCGATCGGGTGCGGACGGCGCTGAGCGAATCCCTGGCGGTCGCCGATGCCTATCTGGGAGAGCATCAGCAGACAATCCGCGCCGATGTCTTGGCCATGGCCCACGATCTGACCCGCGAGAATCCGGTGATCTGGAAAGATCGGGCCCTGCTCGACCGCGTGCTGTCCGCCCATGCCTCGCTGCGCGGCCTGCCGGAAGCGGTGATCATCGACGGCAGCACCCAGGTCATCGCCCGCTCGGGCCTCAGCTTCGCGCTGGAATTCGATCCGGTGCCGGGCTGGGCGCTTGAGAAGGCCCGCGAGGGCGAAGTCGCGGTCATGACTAACGATTCCGAGGACCGGGTGCGCGCGCTGGTTCGCCTGGACCCGCTGGTCGACACCTTCCTCTATGTCGGGCGCTTCGTCGATGCCAGCGTGATCAATCATGTCCAGCGGACCCAGGAGGCGGTGGCCGCCTACGTCGATCTCGAGGAAACGCGCTGGGACCTGCAGATCAATTTCGCGATGATGTTCACCGTCCTCGCCCTGCTTCTACTGCTTGCCGCCGTCTGGGTCGGCCTGACCTTCGCGACGCAGCTCGCCCGGCCGGTCAGCGCGCTGATCGAGGCCGCGGAACGGGTGCGCGGCGGCGATCTTTCCGCCCGGGTGATCGAGAGCGAACCCGAGGACGAACTCGGCACCCTGAGCCGGGCCTTCAATCGCATGACCAGCCAGTTGGAGACCCAGCGCCAGGAACTGGTCGAAGCCAATCAGCAGCTCGATCTGCGCAGGCGCTTCACCGAAGCCGTCCTTGGCGGCGTGTCGGCCGGGGTGATCGGCCTCGATCGGGATGCGCAGATCAATCTGCCCAACCGCTCGGCCTCGACCCTGCTGTCGATGGAGATCGAGGGCGAGATCGGCAAACCGCTGAACCAAGTCGTGCCCGAATTCGGCGAGCTTATCCGCCTCGCCCACCAACGCAGCCAGGGATTTTCGGAGGCGCAGATCAAGGTCGAGCGGGCGGGCCGCGCCCGGACTTTTCTGGCGCGCGCGACCGTGGAGCGGTCGGCGGGCGATGTCGTCGGCTATGTCGTGACCTTCGACGATATCTCGGAACTGCTCTCGGCCCAGCGCAAGGCGGCCTGGGCCGATGTGGCGCGGCGCATCGCCCATGAGATCAAGAATCCGCTGACCCCGATCCAGCTTTCTGCGGAAAGGCTGAAGCGCAAATATCTGGGCGAGATCACGAGCGACAAGGAAACCTTTGTCGCCTGCACGGACACGATCGTCCGCCAGGTCGGCGATATAGGCCGGATGGTCGACGAGTTCTCAGCCTTCGCCCGGATGCCGGCGCCGGTGGTGAAGGTCGAAAACCTGGGCGAGGTTTGCCGCGACGCGTTTTTCCTTCAGCGCACTGCCAATTCCGAGATCGGCTATACCATCACCGGTGCAGACGCCGAGGTGACTGTCCGTTGCGACCGGCGCCAGATCACGCAGGCCCTGACCAATCTGCTCCAGAACGCGGTGGATTCGATCGAGGGGCGGGAATTGCGGGACGAAGACCCGCCCAAGGGGATGATCGAACTGGCCGTGGTGGCGGAGGAAGGGAATATCGAGATCGTTGTGCGGGACAACGGACGGGGCCTGCCTGCCGACGAACGCGACCGGCTGACCGAGCCCTATGTCACGACGCGGGCGAAGGGCACTGGCCTGGGTCTGGCCATCGTCAAGAAAATCATGGAAGATCATGCAGGGGATTTGATCCTGGAGGACCGGCCCGGGGGCGGGGCGCAGGTTCGCTTGGTATTCGACGTCGGGGGTAAAAAGGCGGTGGCGGACGAGCGCCGTCGAGAAGAACAATCCGAACGTAAGAGCAAGATCGCATCCCATGTCACGTGATATTCTGATCGTCGACGACGAATCGGACATCCGTTCGCTCATAGCCGGCATTCTGGTGGACGAGGGCTGCGAGCCGCGCGAGGCAGCCGATAGCGATGCGGCGCTAAAGAGCGTGGCTGTCCGTCGGCCCAATCTGGTGATTCTCGATATCTGGCTTCAGGGCAGTCGCCTCGACGGCCTCGAGG
Organism: Alphaproteobacteria bacterium; assembly: GCA_963583595.1. GTDB lineage: Bacteria > Pseudomonadota > Alphaproteobacteria > CADEGL01 > CADEGL01 > JABIRQ01. The sequence continues at coordinate 5,839 of CAUZWC010000069.1, forward strand.
TGCTCGACCGTATCAAGGCCGATCATCCGGATCTGCCGGTGGTCATGATCAGCGGCCATGGCAATATCGAAACGGCGGTTTCGGCCATCAAGCGCGGCGCTTACGATTTCATCGAGAAACCATTCAAGACTGACCGGCTTCTGCTGCTGATCGAGCGCGCGATGGAGGCGGCGGATCTGCGCCGCGAGAATGCGGAGCTTCGCCTGCGTGCCGGCTCCTCGACCGAACTGATCGGCCAGTCGAACGCCGTCCAGCAGATCTGTCATGCGATCAATCGTGTCGCGCCGACCAGCAGCCGGGTCCTCATCACGGGCCAGGCGGGGGTCGGCAAGGAGGTCGTCGCGCGGCTGATTCACGACCAGTCGCGCCGGGCTGGCGGCGCCTTTGTGGTGCTGAATTGCGCGAGTATGGAGCCGGACCGCATGGAGTCCGAGCTGTTCGGGGTGCAGGCCGCGGCGAATGGCGGTTCCGGGCAGGGCAAGGTCGGCGCCTTCGAGCGGGCGCATAACGGCACCATGCTGCTCGACGAGGTCGCCGACATGCCGCTGGAGACCCAAGGCAAGATCGTACGGGTCCTGCAGGAGGAGACGTTCGAGCGTATGGGCGGCGGGCCGCGGGTCGAGGTGAACGTGCGCGTGATCGCGACCACCAGCCGAAACCTGATGGCGGAAATCGAAGCCGGCCGGTTCCGCGAGGACCTGTTTTACCGCTTGAACGTGGTGCCGATCCAGGTGCCGCCGCTGCGCGAGCGACGCGACGATATCCCCGCGCTGGCCCGGCATTTCATCAAGCGTTCCTCCGAGGTTTCGGGTATCCAGCCCCGCGTCGTGGGCGAGGATGCCCTGGCCGCGCTGCAGGCCTATGGCTGGCCGGGCAATGTCCGTCAGTTGCGCAATGTCGCGGACTGGCTGCTGATCATGAGCCCGGGCGAGGCGGGCGCGCCGATCCGAGCGGATATGCTGCCGCCGGAGATCGGCTCGACCGCACCGTCGGCGCTGAACGGCGACCGTTCGGGCGAAATCATGGGCCTGCCCCTGCGCGAAGCGCGCGAAATTTTCGAACGCGAATACCTGCTGGCTCAGATCACGCGCTTCGGCGGCAATGTCTCGCGCACCGCCAGCTTCGTGGGCATGGAGCGGTCGGCGCTCCACCGGAAGCTCAAGAATCTCGGCGTGGCCGGATCCACGCGCGGGCCCGACGGGGAAGAATAGGAAACCGCGGCTTGACGCTGTCGGGGGCGGGGAGTAGGCCCTAGCCGGTCGAGACGGCCCCAGGGGCAAGCGCCTGAACATGCATTGAGACCATGCTTTGCGGCCAGGCTTTGGCGGAGCGACGTGAATGAAGGTTATCGTATGCGGTGCGGGCCAGGTCGGCTCCAACATCGCACGTCATCTGGCGACCGAGGACAACGAAGTCACGGTCATCGACCAGAACCAGGACCTCGTCCGCAAGATCAGCGATTCCATCGATGTGCGCGGCATCGTGGGCTACGCCTCGCATCCCAGCGTGCTCGAACGGGCCGGCGCGCGCGAAACCGACATGCTGATCGCCGTGACCTATGCGGACGAAGTGAACATGGTGGCCTGTCAGGTCGCCCATTCGTTGTTCGACGTGCCGACCAAGATCGCGCGCGTTCGCTCCCAGACCTATCTGCAGCCGATCTGGGCCGATCTGTTCAGGCGCGATCATCTGCCGATCGACGTCATCATCTCGCCGGAAATCGAGGTGGCGCGGGCGATCGGCCGCCGCCTCCAGGTGCCCGGCGCCTTCGATTCGGTGCCCCTGGCCGATGGCAGGGTGCGGGTGATCGGGGTCCATATCACGGATGACTGCCCGATCATCAACACCCCGCTGCGCCAGCTGACCGACCTGTTCCCGGAACTCCACATCACGATCGTCGCGATCATCCGCGCCGAGAAGGTGGTCGTGCCCCGGGGCGACGACCAGATGCTAAGCGGCGACGATGTCTATTTCGCGGTCGATAACGACCATGTCGCGCGCGGCATGGCGGCCTTCGGCCATGAGGAGAGCGAGGCGCGCCGTGTGATCGTCGTCGGTGGCGGCAATATCGGCCTCTACCTTGCCCAGGAATTGGAGACCGACGCCCACCCCGGCGTCACCGCCAAGGTCATCGAGCACAGCAAGGCGCGGGCGGAATTCGCGGCCCAGAGCCTAAGCCAGACGGTCGTGATCCATGGCGACGCCCTGGATCCGGAGATCCTCGAAGAGGCCAATGTCAGCTCGGCCGAGGCCATTGTCGCGGTCACCAACGACGACGAGGTCAATATCCTCTGCTCGCTGCTGGCCAAGGGCTACGGCGCGCGCCGGGCGCTGACCCTGGTCAACAACATGACCTACGAATCGCTGATCACGACCCTGGGAGTCGATGTCGTCGTCGTGCCCCAGGCGATCACGGTTTCGACTATCCTTCAGCATGTCCGCAGGGGACGTATCCGCGCGGTGCATTCCCTGCGCGAAGGGGTCGGCGAGGTGATTGAGGCCGAGGCGCTGGAAACCTCCAGCCTGGTGGGGGTGCCCCTGGCTAAGGCCCGCCTGCCCAAGGGCATCATCGTCGGCGCCATCCTGCGCGACGGCCAGGTCCTGCTGCCGCGGCCCGAAACCGCGATCAAGGCGCGCGACCGGGTGGTGATCTTCTCTACCCCCGAGGCTATCCGAAGCGTCGAGAAGATCTTCGCCGTCAGCCTCGAATTCTTTTAGGCCCCCAACCAGACCAGCCGGACTTGCCGGACCGGCCGGGCGCGACGATCAAGGAAAAGCCATGTCACGCATCGCCTATGTCAATGGCCGCTATTTGCCCCATGGGGAGGCGGCGGTTCATATCGAGGACCGGGGTTACCAGTTCTCCGACGGAATCTACGAAGTGATCGCCCTGCGCGACGCGGTGCTGATCGACGAGGTGCCGCATCTGGATCGTCTCGAACGCTCTCTCGGCGAGTTGCGGATCGACCGGCCGATGGGGCGGCGCGCGCTGGCGGCGGTGTTGCGCGAGGTCGCGCGGCGCAACCGGGTCCGCGAGGGCATCGTCTATATCCAGGTGACGCGTGGCGTGGCGCGCCGGGATCATGCCTTTCCCGCTAAGGCGAGGTCGGCCCTGGTCGTCACGGCCCGTCGCCAGGGACCGTCCAAGCCGGCCGCCACCACCGGGGGTGTTTCGGTGATCAGCCTGCCGGATATCCGCTGGGCGCGCTGCGACATCAAATCCGTCGCGCTGCTGCCCAATGTCCTGGCCAAGCAGCAGGCCCGGGAAGCAGGCGCTTTCGAGGCCTGGTTCATCGACGAGGCGGGACAGGTGACGGAGGGCAGTTCGACCAATGCCTGGATCGTCACGGACAAGGGTGAGTTGATCACGCGCGAGCCGGGCAACGCGATCCTGAACGGGGTGACCCGGCGAACGATCCTGAGCCTGGCGGCCGAGCGCCAGATTTGCCTGGTCGAGCGGGGCTTCACCCTGGAGGAAGCGAAGGCGGCGCGCGAGGCCTTCGTCACCAGCACCACGGCCTGCGTCATGCCCGTGCTGCGGATCGACGACACGCCGGTCGGCGACGGGCGGGTCGGCCCGCTTTCGGCCGCCCTGCGGGAAGGCTATTTCGATTACACCGCTGATACGCACGGGGCATGACGGTCCTGCGGCCTGCCGCCGTCGTCTTCGATTGGGACGACACGCTGATCGACAATTGGGGGGCTATCCGCAACGCCCTCAACGCGGCTTTCGTCGCCATGGGGCACGAGACCTGGACCTTGGCGGAAACTCGGGCGCGCGTTCGGCGTTCGCTCCGCGACACCTTTCCGGCCATGTTCGGCGAGCGCTGGACTGAGGCGCGTGATATTTTCTACGCGACCTACCGCGCTGACCATCTGGAGACCCTGACGCCCCTGGCGGGCGCGGCGGAGACGCTGGCCTATTTGGCGGGGGAGGGAATCGCGCTGGCCGTCGTCAGCAACAAGACTGGGGTATTGCTGCGGCGGGAATCCGAGCATCTGGGCTGGGACAGCTATTTTTCGGCCCTGGTCGGGGCGGGCGATGCGGCGGCCGACAAGCCCGATCCGGCGCCGATGACGGACGCGCTGGCGCCCGCCGGCATGGCGCCGTCGCGCGATATATGGTTCGTCGGCGACACCTGGGTCGATATGGCCTGTGCGAAGGCGGCGGGCTGCGTGCCGGTCCTGTTCGGCCATCGCTCGCCCGACGCCGAGGAGTTCGCGGATTGCCGACCGGAGATGGTCGCGCGGGATCAAGAATCGCTGGCAATACTTGTGCGCGAGGCTCAAAAAGCCCATATTGTCTCATAGGGGCGGCGAATCGGTCCATTTTGTCCCTGAAGAACTGAGAAGAGGCGACAGAACAATGTCTCCCGAAAAACCCACCAATTTGCAGGATGTCTTTCTCAATCACATCCGCAAGAACAAGACGGCTGTCACGATCTTTCTGGTGAATGGAGTCAAGTTGCAGGGGGTGGTCACCGCGTTCGACAATTTCTGTGTCCTGCTGCGCCGCGATCATCATTCGCAGCTGGTCTATAAGCACGCCATCTCCACCGTGATGCCGGCAGGCCCGGTCCAGTTGTTCGACCCGGAACAGGATCGTTCCGACGACAACGACCAATCCGGCGCCGACGGGTGATCTGACGCACCAGGAAACGCACGAAACCGCGCAGCCAGGGGCTCGCGCACTCGTCCTGCACCCCGTCCTCCGACAGGGCGATGGACGCGAGCGCGATCCCGATTCGCGGTTGGAAGAGGCGGTCGGCCTCGCTCAGGCGATCGACCTCAAGGTCGTCCATGCCGAGGTCGTGCGCGTCAACGCGCCGCGACCGGGCTATCTGCTGGGTCGCGGGCGGCTGGAGGATTTCAAAACCTTCGTGGAGGCCAACGAAATCGATCTCGTGGTCTTCGACACGAGCCTGAGCCCGGTCCAGCAGCGCAATCTGGAGCGTGAGTGGAAATGCAAGGTGATCGACCGGACTGCGCTGATCCTCGAGATTTTCGGCGCGCGGGCGAGGACCCGCGAGGGCAAGCTTCAGGTCGAACTGGCCCATCTCAGCTACCAGCGCAGCCGCCTCGTGCGCTCCTGGACCCATCTGGAGCGCCAGCGCGGCGGCATGGGCTTCATGGGCGGCCCGGGCGAATCGCAGATCGAGATCGACCGGCGGCTGATCGACGAGCGCATCACGCGGCTCAAGAAGGAGCTGGAGACGGTCACGCGCACGCGCGGCCTGCACCGGGAATCGCGCCAGCGCGTGCCTTATCCGACGATCGCCCTGGTCGGCTACACCAATGCCGGCAAGTCCACCCTGTTCAACCGGCTCAGCCGCGCGGATGTGATGGCCAAGGACATGCTATTCGCCACCCTCGACCCGACCATGCGGCGCATCGATTTGCCCTCGGGCCGACCGGCGATCCTGTCCGACACGGTGGGTTTTATTTCCGACCTGCCGACACATCTGGTCGCGGCCTTCCGGGCGACCCTGGAAGAGGTCAGCGCGGCGGATCTGGTTCTTCATGTCCGCGATGTGTCCCACCCGGGCACCGAGGAGCAGAAAGCCGATGTCGAGGCGGTGCTGGGCCAGCTTGGCATGGGCGATCAGGTTGCGCGGTCGGAGATGCTCGAAGTGCTCAACAAACTCGACCTCCTGCCGGAGGAGGAGCGCGCCATCGTGGTCAATCGGGCCGAGCTGTCGAACGACGCACCCGTGCCCGTCTCGGCCCTGACGGGCGAAGGCTGCGATACCTTGCTCGAACGGATCGACAGCCATCTCGGCGCCGGGTTGGACGAGATCGATGTGGCGGTACCGGTCGAGGACGGCCGCGCAATTGCCTGGCTCTACAGCCATGGCGAGGTATTGGACCGTGCCGACAGGGAGGACGCCATCCAGCTGCGGGTGCGCCTCGCGCCCGCCGACAAGGCCCGTTTCGAGCGCATGACCGCGGAATAGCCGCGCGCTCCCGGCCCGCGCCGAGAAGCCTCGGGTTATTCGGCTTGGTCGCGGCCCTGGATCAGGTCCAGGCCATGGCCTCGAAGACGTCGAAAATGCCGACGGTCCAGGATTCGGTTGAAATTTCGTCGCCGTCGTCGTTTTGGTTATGGCTCTTGCTTGGCGCCTTGACAGGCGCCGAGGCATCCCCATATATGCCGTGGCACTCAGAGAGGGTGAGTGCTAACGACTTTCGCGCGCTGGCCGGTTTGCGAACTGGCGCGCTTCAATTGAGAGCAATCCTAGAGAGGTTTACCTATGAGCTTCAGGCCTTTGCACGATCGCGTGCTGGTCAAGCCGCTCGATGCCGAAGAGAAGACGGCAGGCGGTATCATCATCCCCGACACGGCGAAGGAAAAGCCGATGGAGGGCAA
>CAUZWC010000070.1:0-12165 GCA_963583595.1 Alphaproteobacteria bacterium
TCTCTTCGGCCGACTGGCCGAGACCTGTCCGGTCCAGGTCGTGCCCGGCGTCTCCTCCCTCACCGCCTGCGCCGCCGCCCTGGGCGCGCCCCTGGCGGCGCGCAACGACATTCTGGCCGTCCTGCCCGGCCCCCTGCCGGAAGACGAACTGGCCAAGGCCTTGTCCACGGTCGAGGCTGCCGCGATCATCAAGCTGGGCCGTCATTTCGGGAAGGTTCGCCGGGTGCTCGAAACCCTTGGGTTGGTTGAGAACGCCCGCTATATCGCCCATGCCACGATGGCCGATCAGACCATCCTGCCGCTGGCGGCGGTCGAAGCGGAGGAGGTGCCCTATTTCTCGATGATCCTGGTCCATCGGCGGGGGTCCGCCTGGCAATGACCGGCACCCGCGATCTGCCTTCGGGCGCCACCATCCTGGTGCTCGGCCCCAGCGCCCTGCCCCTGGCCGGACGGCTGAAGACCTTGCTGCCGGGTTCGGAAATTCACGGCCTGGCGCGACGGGTGCCCGAGGCCGATATCGGTTTTGACGAGACCGGGCCGCATCTGCGCGCCCTCTTCGAATCCGGAAGGCCGATTCTGGGCCTCTGCGCCGCCGGCATCCTGATCCGCGCGCTGGCCCCGGTCCTGGACGACAAGCGGGCCGAACCGGCGGTTCTGGCCGTCGCGGAGGATGGCAGCGCGGCGATCCCCCTGCTGGGCGGCCATCACGGCGCCAATACGCTCGCCCGCGCCATCGCGATGGAACTGGGCGGGACAGCGGCGATCACCACCGCCGGCGATCTGCGCCTGGGCCTGGCCCTCGACGCGCCGCCGCCGGGCTGGCGCCTGGCCAATCCCGACCTGGCCCGGCCAGTGACCGCCGCCCTGCTGGCGGGCGAGGCCGTCGTCCTGAAAGTCGAAGCGGGCGACCCCGCCTGGCTGCACGAGTCCAGCGCCACCTTCGTCGAGTCCAGCGCCGCAGCCGTCGAATGGACCCTCCTAGTGACCGACCGGGCCGTCGCGCCCGATGCGCGCACCCTGCTTTACCACCCGCCGAGCCTGGTCCTGGGGGTCGGCTGCGAGCGCGGCGCCGCGCCCGAGGAACTGGTCGAACTGGCAACCCACGCCCTGGCAGATTCGGGCCTGACGCGGGACAGCGTCGCGCTCGTCGCTTCCATCGACCTCAAATCCGACGAACCCGCCGTTCACACCCTGGCCGAGTCCCTCGGCGTGCCGGCCCGTTTCTTCGATGCGGCAAGTTTGGAGCGCGAAGCCCCGCGCCTCGCGACTCCCTCGGATGTCGTGTTCCGCGAAACCGGCTGCCACGGAGTCGCCGAGGGCGCGGCCCTCGCCGCCGCCGGCCCGGACGGCACGCTGATCCAAGCCAAAGTAAAATCGGCCCGCGCGACCTGCGCCATCGCCCGGACGCCGGGCGCGCTCGACCTGGCCACGACCGGCCGGCCGCGCGGCAGCCTTGCCGTTATCGGCATCGGCCCCGGTCTCGCCGCCTGGCGCAGCCCGGAAGCCGAAGCCGCCATCGCACAGGCCAAGGCCGTGGTCGGCTACGGCCTCTATCTCGATCTGCTGGGCGATCGGATTGCGGGAAAGGCACGCCATGAATCGCCCCTGGGGGAAGAGGAGCGCCGGGTGCGCGCGGCCCTCGACCTGGCCGCTGCGGGGCAGGCCGTCGCCCTGATCTCCTCGGGCGATGCCGGGATCTACGCCCTGGCCACGCTAGTTTTCGAACTGCTGGAGCGCGAGGACCGGGCGGATTGGAACCGCACCGCCATCCATATCTGCCCCGGCATCTCCGCCATGCAGGCGGCGGCCGCAAGGGCGGGGGCACCGCTCGGCCATGATTTCTGCGCCATCTCGCTCAGCGATCTCCTGACCCCCTGGCCGGTGATCGAGACGCGCCTGCGCGCCGCGGCCCAGGGCGATTTCGTCACCTGCCTCTACAATCCCGCCTCGGCCCGCCGGCGCGGCCAGCTGCCCCGCGCCATCGCCATCCTGGCCGGGGCGCGACCGGCCGATACCCCGGTCATCACCGCGCGCAACCTGGGGCGGGAAGGCGAAGCCGTGTCGACCGTCCCCCTGGCCGAATTCAACCCCGAAACCGTCGATATGCTGACCCTGGTCCTGATCGGCAGCAGCGCCACGCGGGCGATGCGCCGGGGTGAACGCGATTGGGTCTATACCCCGCGCGGCTATGCCGCGAAAACCGATTCCCCCGCCGGCAAGGCGGGCGCCAGCGGCAGATGAAAACCCAGAGGATGGTGACCCGGACATGACCGTTCATTTCATCGGCGCCGGGCCTGGCGCGCCGGACCTGATCACCGTGCGCGGCCTGGCTCTGATCCGGCGCTGCCCCGTCGTGCTCTATGCCGGATCGCTGGTGCCCGAAGAGGTGGTGGCGGAGGCGCCCGAGGGGGCCCAGGTCATCGACACCGCGCCCATGACCCTGGACGAGATCACGGCAGAGATGGCCGCCGCCGACGCGGCAGGGCAGGGCGTCGCGCGGGTCCATTCGGGCGATCCGTCGCTCTACGGCGCCATCGGCGAGCAGATGCGCCGGCTGGACGGCCTCGGCATTCCCTATGACATCACGCCCGGCGTGCCCGCCTTCGCCGCCGCCGCCGCCGCGCTGGGGACGGAGCTGACCCTGCCCGGGGTCAGCCAATCCGTCATCCTGACCCGGACGGCCGTGCGCGCCTCTTCCATGCCCGAGGGCGAAACCCTGGACGCCTTCGCGGCCACGGGCGCCACCCTGGCGATCCATCTTTCGGTCAACAATCTGGCCAAGGTCGTGCGCGAGCTCAGTCCCCATTACGGCCCGGATTGTCCGGTCGCGGTGGCCTATCGGGTTAGCTGGCCGGACGAGGAAATCATTCGCGGCACCCTGAGCGGTATCCGGGACAAGGTGAAGGCGGCGGGCTTCACCCGCACGGCGCTGATTCTGGTCGGCCCCGCCCTGGCGGCCGAGGGCTTCGCCGACAGCCGGCTCTATGACCCAGACCACCACCATGTTTTGCGTCCGCGCCGCAAGGACGGCGCCTGAACCGATATCCCCTCGGCTATTGAGCGCCCACGATTTCGAGATCCTGGATGATCGCCGTCCACCGGTTGCGCCGCGCCCATTCCAAGGCGGAGATGCCGGCATAGTCGGTGCGATCGACATCGACCCCCGCGCCGATCAGCAGACGGACAACCTCAACCCGGCCGTTGCGCGCCGCCTTGATAAGCGGGGTCAGGCCTTGACCATCGTAGGTCTCGGTGTCCGCACGCGCCTGGATCAATTCGTAGACCACCCCCGCATGGCCGCGTTCGGCGGCGGAGGACAGGGCCGTGGAGCCGCTCGCGTCCTTGAATTCGGGCCAGGCCCGATGCTCGAGCAGCACCCCGACGACCTCCTGATGGCCGGCTTTTGCCGCTTCGAGCAGGGCCGTGGTCTTGTCCGGGTGGACCTGATTAATCTTCGCGCCGCGCCGGATCATGCTGTTGATGGTGGCGAGGTCGCCTTCCGCCGCCGCCTGGATGAACGGATATCGGTAAAGCAGCTGGGTCTGGGCCGTGGCCGAAGCAGGCCAGAGCGGCACTATCACGAGCAAAGCCAGAAGATATTTTCTCACAACGCGCTCCGTTCTCCGGGAACCGTTCATACTGTGGCCCGCCGACACCAAGTCAAGGCGCCGAAGCCCGCCGCACCAGCCAGGCCAGGGCGGAATCCACCGAATCGACTCGTGACCCTGCCTCGACCGGGGGTCGGCGCACCATGACGACCGGCAGGCCCAGGTGCCGCGCGGCGGCTATCTTGGCATAGGTCGCATCCCCGCCGCTGGCCTTGCTCACCAGCAGGTCGATGCCATGGTCCCGCATCAGGGTAACCTCCGCCGCCTCCCCGAACGGACCGCGCGCCAGGATCAACTCGCAGGACTCGAGCGGCAGGGGCGTTGCCGGCGCTTCGACCAACCGCACAAGAAGCCGGCAGCCCGGCAGATCTGAATAATCGGCGAGATCCTTGACCCCCGTCGTCAGGAAGACCCGTCCGCCCCGCGCGGCGACAGCCGCGCGCGCCGCCGCCATATCCGCAACCTCGATCCAATCGTCGCCCACCTGACGCAGCCAGGGCGGACGGGCCAGAACGAGCCGCGCCGTGCCGACCGCCTCGCAGGCTTCCCGGGCATGGGCCGAAATGCGGGCGGCAAAGGGATGGGTGGCGTCGATCAGGCAGTCGATGCCCTGCTCGCGCAGGTGCTCGGTAAGTCCTTCGGCTCCGCCGAATCCGCCGATGCGCTGTGCGCCGGCGATGGCCGCCGGCGCGCGGGTCGCCCCAGCCAGGGCCGTGATCGCCTCATATCGATCGCGCAACCGCGCATCGACCGCCTCGGCCAAAGCGCGGCCCTCGGCCGTGCCGCCGAGGATGAGAAGCCGCCGGCGACCGGCCTCGGGCGCCATCAAGCGCCGGCACGACCGAGCAGGGCGCCGTCGCGCGCGAAGACCAGCACCTCCACCGCCGTATCCCCGGACAGGGAGGCGAGGGCGGTCTCGCGCGCGCGGCGCGCCACCGCTTCGGCGAGATCGAGTCCGGCCTCGCCGGCAAGTTCCAGCACCTCCCCGGCCGAGACGGCCCGGCCCGCCGCCGCGACAAGCTCCGCCGAGGCCCCGAGATCGGCCAACAGTTCCGCCAGGCCCGCGACATCGACCTGGCTGCGCCCGGAATGAAGGTCGAGATGGCCCGCAGCGAGTTTCGACAATTTGCCGAATCCGCCGGCGATCGAGAGTCGCGGCAAAGGGCTCTGCCTCATGTATTTCAGGACCGCCCCAGCGAAATCACCCATGTCGAGCATCGCGTGATCCGGCAGACCGTAGCGGCCCTGCAGGGCCGCTTCGGAGGTCCGGCCGGTCGCCGCGCCTACATGGTCGAGCCCGGCGGCTCGGGCCACGTCGATCCCGCGATGGATCGAATGGATCCAGGCGGCGCAGGAATAAGGCACGACGATGCCCGTTGTACCCAGAATCGAAAGCCCGCCGAGAATGCCGAGGCGGGCATTGGCGGTACGTTCCGCCAGGGCCTCGCCGCCCGGGATGGAAATCGCAACCTCGGCATTGACCGCCCGTCCGTAACCTTCGGCGATCGCATGCAGGGTCTCGCGGATCAGGGCGCGCGGGCCAGGATTGATCGCCGGCTCGCCCACGGGCAGGGCGAGGCCCGGCCGGGTGACCGTGCCGACCCCCGGACCGGCGAGAAAGCGAACGCCCGTGCCCGATGCGGCGAGAGTGATCTGCGCACGCACCAGGGCACCATGGGTCACATCCGGATCGTCGCCCGCATCCTTGACGATTCCCGCCGAAGCGGTGTCCCCATCCAGGGCGTGTTCGGCGAGGGCGAAGGAGGGCGTTTCGCCGCGCGGCAGTCGAATCGTGACGGGGTCCGGAAAGCGCCCGGTGGCGAGCGCCTCGAAAGCCGCTCCCGCCGCCGCGGCGGCGCAGGCGCCGGTCGTCCAGCCGCGCCGCAAATCCCCTTCCGGTTTTCGTCCCATGGCGGCAATTCTATCGCTCCGCCGAGTGGGCTGCCAGACGCAGCAATCGGATTCGAAAGCCCAGTCCGGGTTCGAATTAAGGCTCGAAGGCCGCCTTTCCGTGGCCCACCGAAATGCACTAGTCTGCCGCGCCATGACGGTACCTCCGATCTTCTTTCCCCCGTTCGAGCCCGGCAGCGTCTGGCTGGCCGGCGCCGGCCCCGGCGATCCCGGGCTGCTTTCGCTGCTGGCCTATCACGCGCTGCAGACGGCCGATGTGGTGGTCTACGACGCCCTGGTCGACGACCGGGTCGTCGCTCTCGTGCCCGAAGGGGTGGAGCGGATCTATGCCGGCAAGCGTGGTGGCAAGCCTTCGGCCAACCAGCCGGATATTTCCAAACGCCTGGTCGCCCTGGCCCGCGAGGGCAAACGGGTCCTGCGGCTGAAGGGCGGCGATCCCTTCGTCTTCGGGCGCGGCGGCGAGGAGGCCCTGGCCCTGGTCGCCGCCGGCCTGACCTTCCGGGTCGTGCCGGGGGTGACGGCCGGGATCGGCGGTCTGGCCTATGCCGGCATCCCGCTGACCCATCGCGACACCAATGCCGCCGTCACCTTCGTGACCGGTCATGTCGCCGGGGGCAGCACCCCCGAAACCCTGGACTGGGACGGCCTGGCGCGCGGCGCCCCGGTCATCGTCTTCTACATGCCGCTCAAGCATCTGGAAGAAATCGCCGCCCGCCTGACCGAAGCGGGCCGGCGGCCGGACGAACCGGCCGCGATCGTCTGCGCGGCGACGACCGGCGCCCAGCGGGTCGTCGAGACCACACTGGGCACCGCCGCCGCCGATGCGCTTCGCGCCGGGGCGGAACCGCCGGCCCTGTTCGTCCTGGGCGAAGTCATCCGCCTGCGCGCTGGATTGGACTGGCTGGGGGCGCTGGACGGGCGCATCCTGCAATCCGATCCGTTGGGCAGAGCGGCGCGGCAACCTTGATCCCGAACCCGCGCGCGTTCTAACGTCCGCAACGGGAGGCGGTCCGGACTCGCCACGGGCGCGAGCCCATCCCATATCTTGCATGAAACGGCAGAGCCGAAAGATGACAATGCGGATAGCGCTCCTGACCACCTCGCTGCTTTGCCTGTCCCTTGCGGCTTGCGGCGACTCCAATGGCACTTGGACCAAGCAGGGCGCAGCGCCCTATCAGTCCTTCTCGGCGCAGAAACAGTGCCTGAAACAGGCCAACAAGCTTGGCTTTCTCGACACGGGTGGCGGCCCCCGGGGCGGGTTGGGCACGCCCGGCTCGTCCAGCTCCGGCTATGCGCGAAATTCCCGCAACGACCTGTACCGCATGTGCATGGGCGATCGCGGCTATTCCAAAGTGCGGGATGCCGACGAAAACGCCGACACGACAGGCGATGCGGAATAGCCCAATAGCGCAGAACGGATTGTGACGAATATGTTTAGCGGACGCTCCGGCGCGATCATCGCGACGATTGCAGTCATCGGTTGGTTCGCCGCCGGGATCTATTATTTCGTTCTGGCGCCGGAATCGGTCCAGAACTCCCAGATGCCGATCGCTCAGACCGAGGGGATGGCCGCCATCGGCGGGCCCTTCTCGCTGATCGACCAGGACGGCATGCGGGTCACCGAGAAGACCTATGCCGGCAAATACCTGTTGATCTATTTTGGCTACACATATTGCCCGGATGTCTGCCCCAGCAGCCTCTACGCCATGACCGAGGCCCTGGATATCCTGGGCGACAAGGCCGAACGGGTGCAGCCCATTCTGATCACGGTCGATCCGGAACGCGACACGCCGGAAATCCTCAAGCAATACGTCACCAATTTCCATCCCAGCCTGGTCGGCTTGACCGGAAGCCCGGTCGAGGTGACGGCGGCGGCGAAGGCCTACCGCGTCTATTTTGCCAAGACGGCGGGGGATGACGGCGATCCGAAAAACTATCTGATGGATCACAGCGCTTTCATCTTCCTGACGGTCCCGGACGGCGCCTATATCACCCATTTCTCGCCCACCACCACGCCGGCGGAAATGGCCGAGCGCCTGACCGGACTTCTCTAGCGGACACGCCGAAGCGGCGCCGGCCCGTGCCCCTTTCCGCCCCCGGACTTATTCTCGCCGCGCCCGCCTCGGGCAGCGGCAAGACCGTGACGACCCTGGCCCTGATCCGCGCCCTGACCCGGCAGGGCCGGTGCGTCGCCGCCGCCAAGATCGGCCCCGACTATATCGATCCCGCCTATCACGCCGCCGCAGGCGGCCGGGCCTGCCTGAATCTTGACGGTTGGGCCATGCGCCCGGCGCTGCTCGGCGCGCTGGTCGCGGATCTGTCCCGCGAAGCCGATATCGTAATCGCCGAGGGCGTGATGGGCCTGTTCGATGGCGCGGGCCTGGCCGGCAGGACTGGCGGGGCCTGGGGCGAAGGTTCGACGGCGGATGCCGCGGCGGCGACCGGCTGGCCCGTTCTGCTGATCGTCGATGCGGGAGGGCAGGCGGCCTCGGCCGCCGCCATGGTCGCGGGCTTCACCCGTTACCGGCCCGACGTGACGGTGGCCGGCGTCCTGTTCAACCGGATCGGCGGGCCGCGCCATGCCGCGATGATCGCCGCGGCGATGGCCGACAAAGTGCCGGAGATCGCCGTCTGCGGCTTTCTGCCGCGCGACGACCGGCTGGCCCTGCCATCGCGTCATCTGGGGCTGGTCCAGGCCAGCGAGCATGACGCGATGGACCGCTTTCTCGATGGCGCGGCCGATCTAATCGAAGAGCATGTCTCGATCGACGGCCTGATCGCCTTGGCACGGCCGGGGACAATGGTCTCGAGCGGCCAAGCGGTGGCGCCGCTGCCGCCCTTCGGCCAGCGGATCGCGGTGGCGCAGGACCGAGCCTTCGCCTTCTGCTATCCGGCGACCCTGACCGGCTGGCGCGACGCCGGCGCCGCCTTGTCCTTCTTTTCGCCCCTGGCGGACGAAGCGCCGGACCCGGATGCCGATGCGGTCTATCTGCCCGGCGGCTATCCCGAGCTTCATGCGGGGCGTCTCGCCGCCAATGGCCATTTCCGGGCCGGCCTGGATGCCGCGGCCACGCGCGGGGCCGCCGTCTTCGGGGAGTGCGGCGGCTATATGGTGCTGGGCGGCGGCCTGATCGACGGGGAGGGCGCGCGCCACGCCATGGCCGGCCTGTTGGCCGTTGAAACCTCCTTCGCCACGCGCCGCCTGCATCTGGGGTATCGGGTCCTGCGGACCATCGCCGAAAGCCCTTTGGGGCCGCGCGGCACGGCCTTCCGGGGCCACGAGTTCCACTACGCCACGGTTCTGCGTGAGGGTGAGGGCGCCCCCCTGTTCGAGGCCCGCAATGCCGCGGGCGACGTCATGGGCGCGGTCGGCTCCCGGCGCGGGACCGTCGCCGGCTCCTTCATTCATCTGATCGATTCAGCCCCGCCCGAGGGCGCTTGACCCTGGCCGCCCAGGCACCCACAAATGGGCCTCACGTGCCCGCCCGCGACCGTCAATCTGAGGAGGCCTCCGCCATGCCCGCCAGCACCCAGCCCCGCGGCGTCTTCGCCGCTGCCCTGACCCCGATGAATGCCGATTTTTCGGTCGATATCGAACGGCTGATCAGCCATTACCGCTGGCTGCTGGACAATGGCTGCGACGGCATCGCCGTCCTGGGCACGACCGGCGAGGCCAATTCCTTTTCGGTCGAGGAGCGCCTGGCCGTGATCGAGGCGGTCGGCGCCTCCAGCCTGCCGATGGACAAGATGATGATCGGCACTGGCTGCTGCGCCCTGCCCGACACCATCCGGCTGACCAAGGCGGCCCTCGCCGCCGGGGCCGATAACGTCCTGATGCTGCCGCCCTTCTACTACAAGGGTGTGAGCGACGACGGCGTCTTCGAGGTCTTCTCGCGGGTCGTCGAGGCGGTCGGCGAGGACCGACTGCGCGTCTATCTCTACGATTTTCCACAGATGACCGGCATTCGCTTCAGCCCGGACCTGATCGGCCGTTTCCTCGAAGCCTTCCCCGGCACCATCGTCGGGATCAAGGACAGCTCAGGCGATATCGACAATATGCGAGCGATCCTGCACCGGTTTCCCGATTTCGGGGTTTTCGCCGGGACCGAGCGTTATCTGCTCGACATCCTGCGCGACGGCGGCCCGGGCTGCATCAGCGCCAGCACCAACCTGACCGCGCCGATGGCAGCCGAGGTCTATGCCAATTGGGACACGGACCGGGCCGATGCCCTGCAGGAAAGCCTGATCCAGGTGCGCACGGCGATCGAGTCCGCGCCCATGGTGCCCGGCCTGAAGGCCATGATGGCGCGCAGCTCCGGCGACACCGACTGGCTCGCCATGCGCCCGCCGCTGATGAAGCTGGACCCGGCCAAGGCCCAGGCCCTGGCCGACGCCCTGGCGGCGACCGCCTTCCGCTTCGCCGAGGCCGCCTAGAGCGATGGCCGCGCCGGATGAACGGCGCATTCTCGATCTGCCCGACGGCCGGGCGGTCCGTCTCGATCTGCGGCGCAGCCCGCGCGCCCGGCGCCTGACCCTGCGGTTGGCGCCGGCCGGCGAAACCGCCGAACTTGTCCTGCCCCGCGGCGTGTCCGAGGCCCAGGCCTGGCGTTTCGCGCAGGAACACCGCGGCTGGCTGGCCGCAAGGCTGGATCGCCTACCGCAGCGCGTGGCTTTCGCCGACGGCGCCTGCCTGCCGGTTCTGGGGCAGGAGCTGCGCATTCGCCACCGGCCCGACCAACTGCGCCTGATCGAGGCCGCCGAGGCCGAGATCCGGGTCGGCGGCGCGCCCGAGAAGCTGCCCGCGCGCGTCGAAACCTGGTTACGCGAAGCGGCGCGCGAGGCCTTTTGCGAGCGCACCGCCACCATGGCCGCCGAATTGGGCCGGCCGGTGCCGGCCGTCACGATCCGCGACACGCGCAGCCGCTGGGGCAGCTGTTCTTCGCGCAGCGGCCTCGCCTTCTCCTGGCGGCTCGTCCTCGCTCCGGTTTTCGTCATCGACTATGTCGCAGCCCATGAATCCGCCCATCTGGTCGAGATGAATCACAGCCCGGCCTTCTGGCGCATCGTCGACCGGCTGAACGGGCGCGCGAAAGAGGCCCGGCGCTGGTTGCGCAGCGAGGGTTCGGCCCTTCACCGCTACGGTTAGATCGGGGCGCCAACCTTCCCGGGGCCGGAATATCGGGCGCAAGCATCGGATAGCGGCAGGATCGAGTTCGCGGCCTAATGGCGCCATGACGCAACCTGAAAGGACCGAACTGATGCTCGATTCTGATCGCTGGCGGGCCGTTCTGGCCCGCGACCCCGAGGCCAATGGCCGCTTCGTCTATGCCGTGCGCTCGACCGGGGCGCGCCCAGGTGAATTTCTTCGAGGACCCGGCCCGGGAAGAGGCTGCCGGCTGCCGGCGCTGCCGGCCGGAGGATGCCTATATGGCGAATAGCCAGACCGAGATGGTGCGCAAGGCCTGCGCCGCGATCGACGCGGCGACCGACGGCCCGCCGACCCTGGCTACCTTGGGTGAAAGCCTGGGGGTCAGTCCCCATCACCTGCAGCGGGTGTTTAAGAAACTGATGGGCATCAGCCCGAGGCAGTATGCCGACGAGCGGCGCCTGGGGCGGCTGAAGATGCGTCTGAAACGGGGCGAGGCGGTGACCGGCGCGCTCTACGAGGCGGGCTACGGTTCGTCCAGCCGGCTCTACGAAAATGCCGGCGAGCATCTGGGCATGACCCCGGGCACCTATCGGCGCGGCGGCGAGGGCGCCCGGATGCGCTTCACCATCGTCGATTGCGCGCTCGGCCGCCTGGTCGTCGCCGCGACGGATCAAGGCTTGTGCTTCCTCGGCTTCGGCGATGACGACGGCGACCTCGAAGAGGAGTTGCGCGAGGAGTTCCCCAAGGCAGAGGAGATCCGGCGCGACGAAGCGGGCCTCGCCGAATGGGTCGATCCCCTGATCGCTCATCTGGCGGGCCAGGTCGGCAGCCTGCCCCTGCCGCTCGACGTTCAGGCCACGGCGTTCCAGCGCCAGGTCTGGGAAGCCCTGCGCACCATTCCAGCGGGGGAGACCCGGACCTATCGGGAGATCGCCGCCCAGCTCGGCCGACCCACGGCCAGCCGCGCAGTCGGCAGCGCCTGCGCGCGCAACCCCGTCTCCCTGGTCATCCCCTGCCACCGTGTGGTGCGCGAGGATGGCGGGCTCGGTGGCTATCGCTGGGGTTTGGCGCGCAAGAAGCGCTTGATAGCCACCGAACGCAGCGTGGCCGCGAAATCGCGCGCCAAACGACAGGGCTGATTCGGACGGATCGTCTCTTTGGCATTGCCCCTCGAGAGGCCCTTTGGGCCGTCTCGAAGGGCCACCTCCACGTTCAGCGCGGGGTTTCCTTCGGCGGGCTGGATGTGACCGGGGCCTTGGCCGGGCGTGGCATGGGCACGGATCGGGAAATCGGCCGAAGCGGCGGCGCGACCGGCGCGACTTCCGGCTCAGCCATGGCCGGCGGCGCATCCGGAATGGCGAGACCGGGCAGGGGCCGGGCCGGTTGCCCATCCAGCGCGGCCTTCATGAAAGCCGCCCAGAGCCGGGCGGGCAGGCCGCCGCCGGTCACCTTGTTCATCGGCGCGCCGTCGTCATTGCCCATCCAGACCCCCGTCGT
>CAUZWC010000071.1:0-12087 GCA_963583595.1 Alphaproteobacteria bacterium
ACAGGCGTCTATATCCAGGACATCACGCGCATCGGCACCAAGCTGCTTGGACACAAGGCCCAGCCGGTGACCGATCTGGCTGCCGGCGGCGCCGATACCGTGCTGGTCGCCAGTTTCGACAGCGAACGGGCCGAAGATCATATCCGCCATCTCCTTCCCGCCGGCGCGGCCGTTCTCAGCTTCGACGCCATCCGCCTGCCGGACGATATGCTGACCAATCCCCGGCGCTATCTCGATCCAATCAATTTCGCGACGAACTTCGCCTTCTTCCGCGACCGCGACGGCCATCACACCCGCCTGGTCACGGCGAATTACTGGGCCGGCTACGGCGCCGAGGAAGTCGCCCTCTGGTGCCGCCTCTTTGACGGCGACGGCATCGCGATCGCCGAATGGCGCGAAACCTTGCCGCCAGGCCAAGGCACGGTGGCGCTCGACAGCCAGGCCCTGCGCGCCCGCTTCGGCCTCGGCCCTTTCGCCGGCCAGTTGTTTCTGCATGTCATCGGCGCGCG
The DNA here is from genome assembly GCA_963583595.1 of Alphaproteobacteria bacterium. Classification (GTDB taxonomy): domain Bacteria; phylum Pseudomonadota; class Alphaproteobacteria; order CADEGL01; family CADEGL01; genus JABIRQ01. Next base: position 510 of record CAUZWC010000071.1, read on the forward strand.
CGGCCATGACGTCGTCAAATATGCCCTGGATACCTACGGCGACGACAGCCGCACCCTGTCCTGTACCCATGACGCCAATGCCTGGCCGGCCGATTTCTATGCCGGCCTGCCGGCGCCGGACGCGGGCGAACGGGTTGTGCTGTGGGTCCAGAACAGCCATCCAAGACCGATCCCGGCGCAGGCGATCGCCCTGGGCCGCATGGGCGGCGAGGAAGTCGTCCGGCTGGAGACGGAGATCGGGCCCTTCGCGACCCATGCCCTCGACGTTGCGGATCTGCTGCCCGACCTGGCCTGGCCCGAACAGATCGAGATCGATGCCGGCCGCCATTTCGTGCGCCCGCGCTATGAGATCGAGACGGGCGACGGCCACAGCCGCATCGCCCATGCGAATGTCGAGCGCACGGATCTCGCGCCCGACCCAAGAATCCCGGATCTCGGCGACCTGATAGGCAAGGGCTATATTCTGCCCGCCCCGGTGCTGCCCTCCGACCGGTTCGACAGCATCATGCTGCCCACGCCGATGGCCCGCACGCAGATCGACCTTCCGGCCGCGGTCGCGGTCTATGACGCCGATGGCACCGAGATCGCCCGGCGAAGCCTGGGCCGCTTGCCTCGCGGCGAAATCGACTCTCTCGACATCGCAACGCTTCTGAACGGCGCCGCCCTGCCCTCCGGTTATGGCCATATGGAACTGGTCTATGACTTCACGGATGGCGGCGGCGCGGATGGCTGGCTTCACGGCCTGTTCCGCTACCGCGACAAGCGCAGCGGCCACGCCGCCGAAACCAGCTTCGGCGCCCATATCTTCAACACCGTGCTGACCTATCGGGGCGAGCCGCAGTCCTATTCCGGCCCGCCCCCCGGCATCAGCACGCGCCTCTTCCTGCGACTCGGGCCGGCCCCGCTCGATACGATGTGCCATCTGATCTATCCGGCATCGACGCCCTGGAATCCCGCGTCGCGGACCGAACTCAAGCTTCATGCGACGGATGGCAGCGAAATCGCCTCGCGGGAGTTGGCGATTCCCTGCGGCGGCTCACGCCTCTGGCGCTATTCCGAGAGTTTCGACGAAACCGAGCGCGCGGCGGCCGGCCAGGGCGCCTATATCGTCGTCAGGGACACGACCTGCCGGCTGTTCGGCTATCACGGCCTGATATCCGGCGAAGATGCCTTCAGCTTCGACCATATGTTCGGCTTCTAGCGCGCGGCGCGCTTGGCCCGCAGGTTTCGCTACCTATAATTGCTCTAGGTTTTCCAAGGATCGGTCCGGCACTACATGGCACAGCATCACCATACCAAGGTTCTGATCATCGGCTCCGGGCCGGCCGGCTGCACGGCCGCCGTCTATGCCGCGCGCGCCAGCCTCGATCCGATCATGGTCGCGGGGCTGGAGCCGGGCGGCCAACTTACCATCACCACCGAGGTCGAAAACTATCCCGGGTTCTCCGAGGCGATCCAGGGCCCCTGGCTGATGGAACAGATGCATGCCCAGGCCGCGAATGTCGGCACGCGCATGATCAACGACATCGTCACCGAGGTTGATTTCGGCTCCCGCCCCTTTCGCTGCACCGGCGATTCCGGCGATGTCTATACCGGCGACACCGTGATCGTCTGCACCGGGGCGAAGGCGCGCTGGCTGGGCCTGTCCAGCGAGGCCGCTTTCATGGGTTTTGGCGTCTCCGCCTGCGCGACGTGCGACGGCTTCTTCTTCCGGAATCGCGAGGTCATCGTGGTCGGCGGTGGCAACACCGCGGTAACCGAGGCGATCTACCTCGCCAACCTCGCCTCCAAGGTCACGGTCGTTCATCGCCGGGACAACCTGCGCGCAGAAAAGACCCTGTCGGACCGCATGATCGTCCATCCCAAGATCGAGATGGCCTGGGACAGCACCGTCGAGGAGATCCGGGGCGACGAGAATCCCAAGGGCGTCACGGGCGCCGTGCTGCGCAATCTGAAGACGGGCGAGGCGCGGGAAATCCCCGTTGACGGGGTCTTTATCGCGATCGGCCACGACCCCGCGACGGAAGTCTTCCGCGGCAAGCTCGACATGGACGAGGAGGGTTACATCCGGACCGCGCCCGATAGCACCGCGACCAACGTGCCCGGCGTCTTCGCCGCCGGCGACGTGAAGGACAAAATCTTCCGCCAGGCCGTCACAGCCGCGGGACTGGGCTGCATGGGCGCGCTCGAAGCGGAAAAGTTCCTGGCCGAAAACGAAGACTCCTCCGTGATCGCGGCCCAATAGGCCATGGCAGCGAACACACCCACCGACATCCTCATGCCGAAGCCGCCGCGCGAGGCCAAGCATCGGATGGATTGGGACAAGCTGCGCGTCTTTCACGCGGTTGCCGAGGCCGGCAGCTTCACCCATGCGGGCGAAATGCTGAATCTCAGCCAATCGGCGGTCAGCCGGCAGATCGGCGCGCTCGAGGAAAGCCTCAGTGCGACACTGTTTCATCGTCATGCGCGCGGGCTGATCCTGACCGAACAAGGCGAGCTTCTGTTCAAGACCGTGCGCGAGGTGTTCGGCAAGCTGGCCATGACCGAGGCGATGATTGCCGAAGCCAAGGACAAGCCGACAGGGCCGCTGGCGATCACCACGACCGTTGCCTTCGGCACCACGTGGCTGGCGCCGCGCATCCGCCGTTTCATCGAGATCTATCCCGATATCGACGTCACCATCCTGGTCGACGACGAACGCGAGCTCGATCTGACCATGCGCGAGGCGGATGTCGCGATCCGTCTGCGCCGGCCACGCCAGCCCGACCTGATCCAACGTCACCTGGTGACGGTGCGCTGGCACGTCTATGCCTCGCCGGAATATCTCGCGAGTCACGGAACGCCCGAATCGCCCGACGATCTCGACAAGCATCTGCTGGTCGTCTACGGCGAAAGCCCGACGGCACCTGTGCCGGATATCAACTGGCTGCTCAACGCAGGCGCAACCTCCGGACGGGAGCGGCAACCCATCCTGCGCCTGAACAACACCCATGGAATTTATCGTGCCGTGCGCAGCGGCCTGGGCCTCGGCGCTCTTCCCGACTACATGATCGCCGATGATGCGAACCTCGTTCGTGTGCTGCCCGATATGGAAGGGCCGACGATCGACGCCTTCTTCGTCTATCCCGAGGAACTGCGCCACTCCAAGCGCATCGCCGTTTTCCGCGACTTCCTGATCCATCAGATCGCACATTCGCGATTCTAATGACTATTCGATTGAGCCATGCGCTGAACGCATAGCTAGTTCGCGCAATCATGGCTGGCAGCCAAAGGTTCCGGGCATTAGGTATTGGGGGACTCGAATGTTGCATCGCAACATCGTTTGAGCCTTCTTTGTTCGCAGCAAAGCACTTGCGAGCAAATGTTCGGGCCCAGCGCTCGGACTTTGGGTCTTCGGACCCCACGTCTCCCAGACGTGAAGCCTCCCTGTTGTACTTGCCGGGCCCTAACGGGCCCGGCCTTTTTTTGTCTTGCCAAATATTATTTCTGCGCCGCGAAGAGACCGCGCGGCAGGCCGCCTCACATGAAGAGTTTATGATCCTTCAACCCTTCATAGAGGTACGTGACAAACTCTCCATAACCGTTGTATATCCGAGTCGGAACTCGCTCGGAATCGACGCCCAACAACCGCTCATCGGCCTGGGACCAGCGCGGATGAGAGACCTCTGGATTGACGTTGGCCCAGAAGCCGTATTCGCGGGACTGGATATCCTCCCAGAAGGTCGTGGGACGCTCGTCCGTGAAGCTGAAGCGGACGATAGACTTGATCGACTTGAAACCGTATTTCCACGGCACGGCGAGACGCAACGGTGCGCCATTCTGTTTCGGCATGGGTCGGCCGTAGAGGCCCGTCGCGATAAAGGCCAGGTCGTTGCGCGCTTCCTCAATAGTCAGTCCCTCGACATAGGGCCAAGGATACCAGCTCGCCTTCTGGCCCAGCGCGACGTCGGGATCCATGAAGGTTTCCATGCGCACGTATTTCGCCGAACCCAGAGGCGCCGCGAAATCGACCAGGGCCTTCATGGCAAAGCCGCTCCAGGGCACGGTCATCGCCCAGGCCTCCACGCATCGGTGGCGATAGACGCGCTCCTCCAACGGCATCTGGCGGATCAGGGTATCGAAATCGACCGTCTTCTCCTTCTCGACCATGCCGTCGAAGGTCACCGTCCAGGGCCGCAGCGGCAGCGCCTGGGTGTCCTTCGCGATCTGCTTATGCGAGCCGAACTCATAGAAATTGTTGTAAATTGTCGCGGACTTCTCGTCGGTGATCGCGCGCTCGACCTTATAGGTCTCGTTGCGCGCCATCGTGTAAAGATCGGCGGTCGGGTCGGTTTCCGCCGCATGGGCGTGGCTCACGGGCGATATGCTCGACGCCGTCTGGTCCGGATCGTCGCAGCCCGCCAGCAACCCGCCGCCGGCCAGCAGGATCGGGCCGGCCGCCAGGGCCTTCACCAGGGAACGGCGTTCGAGATAGATCGATTCCGGCGTGGCCGCGCTTTCGGGCAATTCCCAGCCGCGGCGAATCCTGGTCAACAGGGCCAATACTCCTCACAGATTTCTCTGAACAACAACCTGGAGTGCCAACGCCCAGGATTGAATTCACAATCCCTTGAGCGGTCCCGACGGCCGGCCTCGCAGCTAACGGGGCAGGAAGGGATCGGAGCCGCCCGTCGCCCAGTCGAGCAGCTCGACCGTATGGCGCACCGGCACGCCCGCCCCGGCGGCAAGCTGCACCATGCAGCCGATATTGCCGGTCGCCACGATCTCCGGCGTGGTCTTGGCGATATTGGCGAGTTTGCGGTCGCGCAGGCGGTCGGCCAGATCCGGCTGCATCAGATTGTAGGTACCGGCCGAGCCGCAACACAGATGGCCCTCCGGCACATCCACCACATCGAAACCCGCCGCCGAGAGCAGCTCCGTGGGCAACGCGCGGATGCCTTGGCCATGCTGCATGGAGCAGGCCGAGTGATAGGCCACCCGCCGCGCCGTCTCGCGCACGGGCGGCATCAGGCCCAATTTTCCCATGACCTCGGTCACGTCCTTGGCGAGGCCGGAAATCCGCGCCGCCTTCTCCGCCCAGGCCGGATCGGCGCGCAGCATGAAGCCGTAATCTTTCACCGTCGTGCCGCAGCCCGAGGCGTTGATCACGACGGCATCGAGCCCGTCTCCCTCGAGTTCCGCCGTCCAGGCCGCGATATTGGTCCGCGCGGCTCGCAGAGCATCCTCCTCGCGCCCCATGTGATGCACCAGGGAGCCGCAGCAACCGGCGCCGCGCGCCACCACCACCTCGCAGCCATGGCGGGTCAGCAGGCGCACCGTGGCCTCGTTGATACCCGGCTCGATCACCCGCTGGACGCAGCCGGTCAGCAGGGCGACACGCATGCGCCGCTTGCCCTCGGCCTGAAAGACCTGGGGCCGGTCCATGGGAGACGCCCGTAGCGGTGCCTGGGCCATGCGCAGGAAGCCCTTGAGACGGCCGGGCATGAAGCTCGCCAGGGGCCTGAACAGGCTCCCCAGGGCCATCGCAGGGCGAAAGCGGGCCGGATAGGGCAGCAGGTGGATCAGCAACCCCCGCAACAGTCTTTCGCCCAAAGGGCGCCGATAAGTCTCCTCGATATGCTTCCGCCCGTGATCGACCAGATGCATGTAATGGACGCCAGACGGGCAGGTCGTCATGCAGGACAGGCAGGACAGGCAGCGATCGACATGTTTCACGACCTGCGGCGTCGCTGGGCCGCCCGATTCGAACATCTCCTTCATCAGATAGATGCGCCCCCGAGGGCTATCCAACTCGTCGCCCAGCAGCACATAGGTCGGGCAGGTCGCCGTGCAGAAGCCGCAATGGACGCATTTGCGCAGGATGTCGTTGGAGGCCGCGATAGGCGGATCGGCAAGCTGGGCCAGGGTGAAATTGGTCTGCATTCAGCGCCTAGCCCTTCGGGTACATACGACCGGGGTTGAGGATGCCGCACGGATCGAAGGCCTCCTTGATCCGCGCCGACAGGGCCGCGCGCCCCAGCGACGGCGGGTGGAATGCCGGCGCCTCCGCCCGCAGGTCCGGCGAAGCCCGCATCAGCAGGGCATGGCCGCCCGCCTCGGCCGCCGCCGCGCGCACAAGCGAAGCCTTCGCCCGATCCCCCTCGTCCGGCAGTTCCAGCCAGACCAGCCCCCCGGCCCAATCGAAGCAATGGCGCAAGGGTCCAGCCGCGGCGACGCGGGCCGCAAAACCCGCCCCGGTGCTCGGCGGAAGCGAGACCCGCCACAAGGGCCGCGCCGTCTCCGCCGCGAAGACCGCGGCGTCGCGCAGATGGCGCCACAGGGCCATGGACCGGCTGCTGTGCAATTCCTCAGTCCCGCCGAATTCGGCCAGCATGGCGTGGAGAGATTCTGCGCGGGCCTCGACCGACGGCCCCGGGCCCTCGACACGGATCAGGGTCACCGCGCCGCCCGCATCGCGCACCATATCGACCGGGCTTTCGCCCGCGATCGCGGTGGGCAGATGGGCCGCGCCGGAAACCTCGTAGGGACTGCCCATCGCGGCGCGCATGGCGGCACCCGCCGCTTCGTCGCTCAGACCCAGAACCATGACCGTGCGGATCTTCTCCGGGGCGGGCAGGACCTTGACCGTGATCCGGGTCATGACCGCCAGGGTGCCATGGGAGCCGGCCAGCAGCTTGCAGAGGTCGTAGCCGGTGACGTTCTTGACCACCCGCCCCCCGGCCTTGAAGACCTCGCCCCGGCCGCTGACGGCATCGACGCCCAGGAAATGGTCGCGCGCGGCGCCCGCCTGGACGCGGCGCGGGCCGGCCAGGTTGCAGGCGATCACCCCGCCGATCGTCTGCCGTCCCGCTTCCCCGCCATAGAGCGGGCCGAAATCCGGCGGTTCGAAGGACAATTGCTGGCGATTCGCCGCGGCCGCCGCCTCGATCTCGGCCAACGGCGTGCCGGCGCCCGCCCGCAACACCAATTCCGCCGGCTCGTAAAGATCGATCCCCGTCAGTCCGGTCAGGTCCAGGCGACCGGTGGCATCGACCGGCCGTCCGATGCCGCGCTTGGTGCCCGCGCCGACGATCTCAAGCGGCGCCGCTTCCGCCACGGCCTGGCGCACCGCATCCAGGATCGGCGCCACCGCCTCGCTCGCCTGTTCCTCCGACATCCTAGAAGCGGGGCAGGTCTGGGAACGGCATCCGCCCCCGGTGGATATGCATGCGCCCCAGTTCGGCACAGCGGTGCAGCAAGGGGAAAACCTTTCCGGGATTCAACAGCCCGTCGGGGTCGAAGGCGCATTTGACGCGCTGCTGCTGCTTCAAATCTTCCTCCGAGAACATCGCGGGCATCAGATCGCGCTTCTCGACCCCGACCCCGTGCTCGCCGGTCAGGACGCCGCCGACCTCGACGCAGAGCCGCAGGATATCGGCACCGAAATCCTCCGCCTTCTCCAACTCCTCGGGCGCATTCGCGTCATAGAGTATGAGAGGGTGCAGGTTGCCGTCCCCGGCATGGAAGACATTGGCCACCCGCAGCCCGTGCTTTTCCGAAAGCTCCGCCATCCGGGTCAGCACCTCGGGCAGACGATGGCGCGGGATCGTGCCGTCCATGCAGAGATAATCAGGCGAAATCCGACCGATCGCGGGAAAAGCGGCCTTGCGCCCGGCCCAGAAGGTCAGGCGTTCCGCTTCGGTCTCGCTCGTCCGCGAATAGACCGCGCCGCAGGCCGAAGCGATATCGGTGACCTTCTCGATCAGGTAATCGACTTCGGCCTTCGGGCCGTCGAGTTCGACGATCAACAGCGCCTCGACATCGAGCGGATAGCCGGCATGGACGAAATCCTCGGTCGCGCGGATCGCCAGCTTGTCCATCATCTCCATACCGCCCGGGATGATGCCCGCGCCGATCACCTTGGCCACGCAATCGCCGGCCTGCTCGTTCGACGGAAAGCCGATCAGAACCGCCCGCGCCGTTTCCGGCTTGCGCAGCAGTCGCACGGTGACCTCGGTGATGACGCCCAGCAGCCCCTCGGAGCCGGTCACGATACCCAGAAGGTCATAGCCTTCGGCATCCAGCGCCTTGCCGCCGATCCGCAGGACCTCGCCCTCCATGGTGACGAATTCGACGCCGAGCAGATTGTTAGTGGTGACACCGTATTTCAGGCAATGGACCCCGCCGGCATTCTCCGCGACATTGCCGCCGATCGAACAGGCGATCTGGCTCGACGGGTCGGGCGCGTAATAGAAGCCTTCGTGTTCGACCGCCTGGCTGATCGCCAGATTCGTCACCCCCGGCTGGACGACGGCGCAGCGGTTCTCGAAATCGACGTCCAGAATTTCCTTGAACTTGCCCAGGCCGAGGATGATTCCATCGACCAGCGGCAAGGTCCCGCCGGACAGCGAGGTTCCCGCGCCGCGCGGCACGACCTTGACCCCTTGGGACCGGCAGAAGCGCAGCACCGCCGCCACCTCGGCCGTGGTGCTGGGCAGGACGACGGCCATCGGCAGGGCCTTGTAGGCCGTCAGCCCATCGCATTCATAGGCACGCAGTTCGGTCTCGCCGGCAATCACCGCTTCGCCCGCCAGAATCTCCCGCAGGCCGCGCAGGATCTCCGGCGCGCGATCCTGGACCGAGCGATCCGGTTCGGGCATCTGCATGGGTTCGCGCCTTCCGTTGCGATCTATCCGGGGAGTCTGGGCGGCGCGGCGGGTATGGTCAACAGACCGCGCGGCGCGCTAAGGTGGTGAAGCACAAACCCGAAAACTCGGGCAAACGAAAAGCCGCGCCTCTCGGCGCGGCCTCTTACCGAACCGGCGCGCGGATCAGCCCTGGCGGGCCTTGAACCGAGGGTTCTGCTTATTGATGACGTAGACCCGCCCCTTGCGCCGCACGATACGGCACTGCTTGTGGCGGTTCTTCGCGCTTTTCAGCGAGTTAACGACTTTCATCAGACTTCTCCGCTTGGGCGGCCGGGAAGATAGGCGCGACCTCCACGGCTGTCAACTTGCCTGGGCCGACCCTCGCCCGCGTCTTCCGGCATCCGAACCGTTGCCGGCCGCCGTCCCAGGCGGAATGCCCCCCAGAAGGTCTCCGGAATCGATGCGCCACGGGCCCATATGCCGTCACAGCGCTCGTCCCGCCGCTAGGCCGCCGAATCGCGGCTCGCCCCGATATCGTCCAGCCGTTTCTGCAAACTCAGCCTGTCCAGCGAGCGCACCGGCAGATTGCAGAAAATGCCGAGCCGGCGCTCCAGAATCGTATAGGCCGCCAGGAAGGCGGCGCGGTGGTCGCGTTCCGACCCTACGAAGGCCGCCGGATCGTCGATTCCCCAATGGGCGGTCATGCGCTGGCCCGGCCAGATCGGACAGACTTCACCGGCAGCCTATTCGCAGACGGTGGAAACGAAATCCAGCTTCGGCGCATCCGGTCCCGAGAACTACTCCCAGCTCTTCGACCGCAAGGTCTCGACCGGGTAATCGAGCTTGCCCAGCAGGTCCAGGGCATAGGGATGGACCGCGCCCTTTGGCTGGCTTCCGGCGCTGATGGCCCTAAAGCCCGGCCGCCCGATTCGGTTCAAGATGCATTCAGCCAGGATGCTGCGCGCCGAATTGCCAGCGCACAGGAACAGCGCGTTGAAGACACGGCCCCGGTCGGTCATGAAGCCCCCCCCCCTGGCCTCTTCGGCCCTCTTGATTGATTCGGCGGGCGGTCGGGCCCGCATCCCGCCGTGGCGAGATCGACGAACGCCTTGCAGAGATCCGACCGGCCCTGACAGCAATCCTCGGTCAGGAAGGTCAAAAGGCGGTGTATTCCCTCGATATTCGCGGCGTAGAAAATCTGTCTCTGGACCCGCGACCGGCGCAGAAGACCCGCCCCCTCCATCAAACCCAGATGGGTGGACAGAGCCGAAGGCGGAACGCCGAGCCGTTCCGCAATCACGCCGGCGGCCAGGCCCCCGGCCCCTCGACGATCAGGGTCCGGAACACCCGCAGTCGCGTCTCATGCGCAAGGGCCGACAAGCCCCGTATGGCACTCGTTTCTTCCATATTTCGGAAATTATCGAATCACGAGGAAATACTCAATCCCAAAACGGCGCCCCCTCGCCGTTCAACGCAGGTGGCGGCAGGCTTCCGAGGTTTTCAGGCCGGCCACCGCGATATTGCGCCAGACGAGGATGACCTCCTCTTCGGTCAGACCGAAGGCCGCCCTGGCATCGCCCAAGATATCCTCGCTGCCGCCCCAGACGGTCCGCTCCATGGCGAAGGCCATGATGTCGAGATCGCGTGGTTCCAGCTGCCCGGTGGAGACGCGCGCGCCGCAGGCGCAATAGGCGGCGTTGCTGGAGGCATCGAGCATGCACAGGGCATCAAGCCGTTCGGCCGCGCTCTTACCGCCGTCCCCCGCCTGATCCTCCTCCGCCGCGGCCGGACCGGCAGCAAACAGCGCCAGGGCCAGGAACAGGACCGAGATCAACGCGTTTCGCAGGCGCCCGTCGTCGCCAAATGAGCATGCCCGGTCAATTCCAGATCGTCGCATGGTATGGGCTCGCCATTCTGGATGAAGACAACGCCAAATCCCTTGCCCAGAGCCAGATCGGGGCGCGGACAGAAACTCGCCGATTCACCGTCGGACAATCCGCCCTGGGCGCAAAGATCGCCGAAGCCATGCGCCTCAATGGTGCATTTCGGATTGCGAATGCCGACCCAGGCCGCCTTGCCGGAGCCGTTCGAAACCGCGACACAGCGCTCGCTGGCGGCCAGAGCAGACCCGACCCCCGCCGCACCCGCCAAGAGGGCAAGGGCCGCCAAGATGCCGGGTCGGATCGTGATACTGCCATCCCGCACGGCTTCCTCCCGGAGGTCCCGATATTCGATCAGGCTCGATAGCATGCCCAGGCAGAATTGAGTAGCGCGGGCGTCTATCAGATCGCGCGCCGGTCATCTAGCCCAATAGCCGGATTTCGGTCGCACGAGGGCAAATCGGATGACCCTTCCTCGCCGCGCAGCCTGTCGTTCCTGCGCGCATATTCACATATATCCGCCATTCGATCCGTGACAGAGTTTTTTAGCCTGATGAATCAACATCGGCGGGTTTTGGGAGGCCTGCATGGCCGATATCGAGGGCCGCTACATAGCTCATCGCGACGACGCCCTATAAGACGATGTCGTCGACCGCAGCACGCAGCGAATGAAAGCCTGTTCCTGTGGAGGCGGCCCGCCGGCCGTTTAGGTCGAACCCATTGCGCTCGTTGCAATGATGGAGCAGCAGCAGGACCATCGCCCGTCCGCCGCCTGCGGATCGGCCGCATGCGGCTGCGCTCAAGTTGCGCCCAAAACAGTGAAACCGGCGCGGACAAAAACCGCAACCTAGCCCTTAGAAAACAAAATGGTGGGCGCGACAGGGATTGAACCTGTGACCCCTACGATGTCAATGTAAGGTCACTGTGCATATTCGTCTTCTCTGTTTTCTAAGTTATTGATTTCAGGACGCGATAAATATCACCTGTTTTCAGCATCATAGGGCGCTAAATCGATTTTTATTCGTTATCGGTGTGGATTTGGTGGGGCAAATTCCTCATATGCATGGTACG
>CAUZWC010000072.1:0-12073 GCA_963583595.1 Alphaproteobacteria bacterium
GGGCGGCGCCAACGCAGCCAGACCACGACCAAAAAGCGCGTCACCATGATCGCCGTGAACATGGAAGTCGCGATGCCGATGGACAGGGTGATCGCGAAGCCCTTGATCGGGCCTGAGCCAAGGCCGAAAAGCAGAAGCGAGGCGATCAAGGTGGTGATATTAGCATCCATGATCGTGCCGATGGCGCGGCGGTAGCCGGCATCGATGGCAGAAATCGGCGTTCGACCGTTGCGGACTTCTTCGCGGATGCGTTCGAAAATCAGCACATTCGCATCGACCGCCATGCCGATGGTCAGCACGATGCCCGCGATACCGGGCAAGGTCAGCGTCGCCTGGAACAGCGACAGGGTGCCCATGATGAGGAACAGATTGACGATCAGAGAGATATTGGCCATCAGGCCAAACAGACCGTAGGCCAGCGCCATGAAGACGATGACGCCGAGGAAGCCGATGGCGCAGGCCAGTTCGCCTGCCTCGATCGAGTCCTGGCCCAGGCTGGGGCCGACCGTGCGCTCTTCCAGCACCACAAGGGGCGCGGGCAAGGCGCCAGCGCGCAGCTGAATCGCCAGCTTGTCCGCCGATTGCACCGTGAAACTGCCGGAAATGATGCCATTTCCGCCCAGAATCGGGCTGCGGATGACCGGCGCCGAGATCACCTTGCCATCGAGCACGATGGCCAGGCGCTCGCCGACATGCTCAGCCGTGGTGTCGCCGAATCTCTTGCCGCCCACCGTGTCGAAACGGAAAGTGACGACCGGCTGGCCCTGGTCGAAGGTGGTCGAGGCATCGACCAGACGATCGCCGCTGACCTCGACCCGCTTGCGCACGACATACCAAACCTCGGGCGCACCCTCCGGCTGGTCGCCGTCATAGCCTTGCATGAGTTCGTAACCCGCTGGCACCGGCTGGCCGGGCACGCCCTGGGCGGCGCCCGGATGCAGCAGATGGAAGGTCATTTTCGCGGTTTCGCCCAGACCGAGCAGGCTCGGATCGTCGAAACCGGGGATCTGGACCAGGACCCGGTCGTCGCCCTGGCGGATGACCGTGGACTCGCGCAGTCCGAATTCGTCGATCCGCCGGCGGATGATTTCGACCGCCTGTTCGACGACCGACTGGCGGCGTTCGCGCAGCGCGGCTTCCGGCAATTCCATGCGCAGGCGGCCGCCATCCTCGGCGGACAGCACCGCCCGGGTGTCCAACCCGCGCAGGATGTCGCGGGCGGCCTCCTCCTCGGCCGGGTCGCGCAAGGTCAGAACAACCGCAGGGCCGTCCGTGCCGAGTCCCTGATATCCGATGCGCGCGCCGCGAAGCTGGCTGCGCACGGCATCGACAAGGGCATCAAGGTCCTCGTCAATGGCGACCTGGACCTTGACCTCATAGAGCAGATGGGCGCCGCCCTGGAGGTCCAGTCCCAGGTTGATCTGCTGGCTGGGCAGCCAACTAGGCGATTGCTCGAGGGTCTGCTTGCTCACGAAATTGGGGATCGTGAGGAGCAGGCCGAGGACGCAGATGCCCAGAACCAGGCCGCGCTGCCAGCGTGGGAATTGGACCATGACCGTTCGTGTGCCGGAAAAAGGAGGGTGCGGGCGCGGTTCTGCTTACTTGTCGCCCTTGGCGCCGTCGGCCACAGGCTCGCCCTTGGTCAGGATATCGCCGATCGTACTGCGCACGGCCCTGACGCGGGTGTTCTGGGCGATTTCCAGCACGACCTCGTTCTCGTCAACCACGCGCACGACGGTGGCGATCAGGCCGCCGGCCGTGACCACGCGATCGCCGCGGCGAATGGCGGCAATCTTGGCCTTTTGCTCCTTCTGGCGCTTCTGCTGCGGACGGATGAGCAGAAAATAGAAAACGACAAAGATCAGCACCAACGGCAGAAAAGCCATCGGATCGAAGCCGCCCATACCCTCCGCTTGCGCATAGGCCGGTGAAATCAGCATGAATTACTCCCCAAGAGCGGCTGACAGTCAGCCATCGTGTGTCAGTGACATATAGGTTGCGGGCGGCTGCCCGCAACCGCAGTATTCGCCCCGAACCCCGAAGCCGCCGAACCATAACGCCAAACCCCGAGGTGGAGCAAACCGGATCGACGGAGCAAAGCCGCGCGATGCGGACGGATTGACCTGCCAGGACGCCCCGCCTAGGGTCCCGCGCGCTATTTCGGAACTATTCGGATACCCGGTCATGACCGAAACGGATCTCGCCCCGCTGCTCGGGCGCATCGCCGATGCGCTCGAACGTTTGGCCCCGCCCCCCGGCGGCGGCCTGGACCTGGGCGCGGCCGATGCCTTCGTCTGGCAGCCCGAGGGTGCCCGGCTGGAGCCAATTCCCAAGGTCAGCCGGGTCGAAATCGATCTGCTGAAGGGCATCGAGCGCCAGCGCGAGACCCTGCTGGACAACACGCGACGCTTCGCCAAGCGCCTGCCTGCCAACAACGCCCTGCTCTGGGGCGCGCGGGGCACCGGCAAGAGTTCCCTGGTCAAGGCGGTCCATGCCGCGATCTGCGACGAGGCGCCGGGCCTGCTGGCGCTGATCGAGATTCACCGCGAGGATATCGGCACCCTCCCCACCCTGCTCGCCTGGCTGCGCGATCAGGACCGCAAGGTCGTGCTGTTCTGCGACGATCTATCCTTCGACCCCAACGACACCAGCTACAAATCGCTCAAGGCGGTGCTCGAAGGCGGCATCGAGGGGCGACCCCCGAACGTCATCTTCTACGCCACCTCGAACCGCCGCCATCTGATGCCGCGCGACATGATCGAGAACGAACGCTCGACCGCGATCAATCCGGCCGAAGCCGTGGACGAAAAGGTCTCCCTCTCCGACCGGTTCGGCCTCTGGCTCGGCTTCCATGTCTGCGATCAGACGACCTATTTCGAGATCGTCGAAGGCTATGCCGATGCCTTCGGGCTGGAAATCGACACCGAAACCCTGCGCGCCGAAGCCGCCGAATGGGCGGTCACGCGCGGCGCGCGCTCCGGCCGCGTCGCCTGGCAGTACATCCAGGACCTTGCCGGCCGCCTGGGGAAAACGCTGCCCTAACGCGCGGCCAAGGACAGAGGCTAACGCGCACTAACCTGGCTGGGCAGCTTGGTTCGGGGGTCGACGGCGCGGGACTCACGCCGCAGCTCAAAATGGAGTTGGGGACTGGCGACGCTGCCGGTCGAGCCGACCGTGGCGATGCGCTGACCGCGCTGGACCTTTGCACCGCGGGCGACCAGCAGATCGTCGTTATGGGCATAGGCGCTGACCCAACCGCCGTCATGGCGGATCAGCAGCAGATTGCCGAAGCCCCGCAACTCGTTCCCCGCATAGGCGACGACGCCGTTCTCAGCGGCCATGACCGGGCTGCCGCGCGGCGCCTCGATATTCACCCCGTCATTGTGCACGCCGCCCTTCTTGGGGCCGAAATCCGAGATGACGCGCCCCTTCACGGGCCAGAGGAACCCGCGCCCCGTGGCGACGGGAGGCGCCACGGCAGCAGCGGCCGCGGCCGGCGCAGCACCGGTCTGCGCGGGCGGCTGGGCGGTTACGGCACCGGACGGCAAGGCTGTCGGCGGCGCGAGGGTGCCCGATTGCCCCAGCGCGGCGGGGCTGGGCGCGGGCAGTTCGGACTCAGTCAAACCCGCGGGCGCGGTCGAAGCCGTCTGCGCCGTCCTGCCGGCCTGGCCCGGCAGGACCAGCCTTTCACCGACCTTGATCGTATAGGGCTCGGGCAAGCCGTTGGCGCGCACCAGTTCGGAAAGCCGGACGTCGTAGCGCCGGGACAGGGCGTAGAGCGTATCGCCCGGCTGCACCACATGCTCGCGCAAACGGGGCAGTTGCAAGACACGGCCGGGGACGAGGACATAGGGTGGCGCGAGCCGGTTGGCCTCGATCACCGTGCGGATGCCGAGATCGGCGCGACGCGCGATGCTGTAGACGGTATCGCCCGGCTCGACCCGGTAGGTCAGGCCCAGGGGCGAGGCGCGTTCCTCGGTTGCGCCATCCCCCCCGGATGACGTATTCGCCGAAGGTTGGGAATAGGCACCTGTCACGGGCTGGGTCACCGGGCCGCAGGCGGCCAACGCAGCTGCCAGGCCAAACCCGATGACGGAGCCAGAGAGAGAGCGCATGATCAGGCGCTCGACGCGGCCTCTTCGAGGCCGCCGCGCAGAGGCACGAAACGGACCGGGCCCATATTTTGTTCCTCGATCCCGGTTTCCGTGCGCCGTAAGCGATAAAGAGTCTGGGTGCGGCCGTCGGGCCCGAGGGGAAGCACCATGATGCCACCGACCGCCAATTGGTCGAGCAGATCCTTGGGCGCCGTGAGCCCCGCCGCCGTCACGATAATCCGCTCGAACGGCGCCTGCTCCGGCCAGCCGCGCATGCCATCGCCCGCCCGGGTCGTGATGTTGTGCATGCGCAATGCCGTGAAGCGCTCCATGGCCTCGCGCAGAAGCTCCCGATTGCGCTCTATCGTATAGACCCGCAGACAAAGATGGGAGAGCACGGCCGCCTGATAGCCGGAGCCGGTGCCGACCTCGAGAACCTTCATGCGCGCCCCGAGATCAAGGGCCTGGGTCATTGTCGCCACCACGCGCGGCTCGCTAATCGTGACGCCGTGGCCGATGGGCAGGGCCGTGTTGGCGTAGGCCTGGTCGCGGAAGGTCTCGGGCACGAAAGCTTCGCGCGGCACCCGTTCGATCGCCGCCAGGATGCGCGAATCGGCGATGCCGGCGCCGCGCAATGCCAGGATCAGGCGGATCTTGCGGGTATCAGCCATGGCCGAAGGCCCGCTTCAGATCCGGGATCGAGCTGGTATGGGTCAAGTCCATAAACAGCGGCGTGATCGAGACATAGCCATCGTTGACCACGCGAATGTCCGAATTCTCGGGCGACAGTTCCTCGTCGCGCTGGGTCGTGATCCAGTAATAGGGCTTGCCTCGAGGATCAAACCGCTCGGCAAGCAGGCCGCCGATCTTGCGCTTGCCCTGGCGGGTGACAACCGTGTCCTTCGCCTCGCCCGCCGGCACATCCGGAAAGTTGACGTTCATCATGATGTTCGGGCCCCAGGGCAGAGCAGCCAAGCGACGCACAATACCGGCCGCGAAATGCTCGGCCGTCGCCCATTTCGTAGGCCCATCGTAGCTCGCCGTCTGGCTGAAGGCGATCGAGGGAATGCCCAGCATGGTCCCTTCCATCGCCGCCGCGACAGTGCCCGAATAGGTGATGTCCTCGCCCATATTGCCGCCCCGGTTGATGCCGGAGAGGACGAGATCAGGCGGGCGCATCTTCATGATCTGCTTGACTGCCAGCAGCACGCTGTCGGTCGGCGTGCCGTCGACCGCGAAATGCCGGTCGTCCATGCGGCGAATGCGCAGGGGCCGGGCGATGGTCAGGGAATGGCCCGCGCCGCTCTGCTCCGCCTCGGGCGCGACGACCCAAACATCGTCGCTCAGGCTTCGCGCGATGCGCTCCAGAACCTTGATGCCGGTCGCATGAATGCCGTCGTCATTCGAAACGAGAATGCGCGCGGCGCTCAGATCGAGAGGCGGTTCAAACATCCGCGCCCAGGATCTCCACGCCGCCCATATAGGGGCGCAGGGCGGCCGGCACCTCGACCGTGCCATCGGCGCGCTGGTAATTTTCCAGCACCGCGATCATGACCCGTCCGACGGCGAGACCCGATCCGTTGAGAGTATGAACATGGCGCGTCCCCTTGCCTTCCTTGGGCCGGTAGCGGGCGTTCATGCGCCGGGCCTGGAATTCCCCACAATTCGAGCAGCTCGACACCTCACGATAGGCGTCCTGCCCAGGCAGCCAGACTTCCAGATCGTAGGTCTTGCGCGCCGAAAATCCCATATCCCCCGAAGACAGCAGCATCACCCGATAGGGCAAGTCCAGGCGCTGCAGGATCGCCTCGGCGCAGTTGGTCATCCGCTCCAGCTCTGCATCGGACTCCGCCGGTCGCGTCACGCTCACCAGTTCGACCTTGTAGAACTGGTGCTGGCGCAACATGCCTCGCGTGTCCCGCCCGGCTGCCCCGGCCTCGGCCCGGAAACAGCTCGTAAAGGCCGTTACCCGCATGGGCAGGGCGTCCTCGTCCAGGATGTCCCCCGCTACAAGATTGGTCAGCGGCACCTCGGCCGTGGGGATCAACCAGTGATCCGCCGAAGCTCGAAACAGATCCTCGCCGAATTTCGGCAATTGCCCCGTGCCATAGAGCGCGGTGTCTCGCACCAGCATGGGCGGGCTGACCTCGGTATAGCCGAACTCGGCCGTATGGGTATCGAGCATGAACTGGGCGAGCGCGCGTTCGAGCCGGGCGAGCGCGCCCTTGAGGACGACGAAGCGCGCGCCGGACAGCTTGGCGGCGGAATCAAAATCCATCAGGCCCATGGCCTCGCCCAATTCGAAATGCTGCTGGGGCTCAAAATCGAAGGCGAGCGGCGTGCTGAATTTGCGGATTTCGACATTAGCGGCTTCGTCGGGACCGATCGGCACCTCGGCGGCGGGCAGATTCGGGATGCCCGAGAGACGCTCCTCGAGCGCCTTGGTGGCCGCGCGCTCCTCCTCCTCTGCCGCCTGCATGGCGTCCTTGATCTGGGCAACTTCGGCGATCAGGGCATCGGCGGTCGCGTCGTCGCCCCGTCCCTTGGCCGCGCCGACCTGTTTGGAGGCGTCATTGCGCCGGGTCTGAAATTCCTGCAGGCGGGTCTGCACGCCACGCCGCCGGGAATCGAGCTCGATCAGTTCGGCAGCCAACGCGTCCAGGCCGCGAGCGGCCAGGCCCTGGTCGAAAGCTTCCGGGTTTTCGCGAATCCAGCGGATGTCGAACATGGTTTGCCGGCGGCCTCGGTTGGAGAGACAGGCGAAGTTCGCGGAGTTATACGGCTCGTCCGCGCGAGCGTCCACCGGGGAAGGTCAGCCGTTTTCCCTCGCCAGCACGCAAACCATAGCGTCAGACGCGAAGGGACGACGGCATAACGAACTGTCCCCCACCTCGTCCGACAAACCGTCGATCGCTCCTAGCGGGTCATGTTGAAGTCGGAGTCCTCGACGAGCCCATCGTCGTCCTCGTCGTCGGCGGCGCGCTTGGTGCGAGCGCTCTCGCCGTCCGCTTCCTCGACATCGTCGTCTTCGCCGTCCTCGTCGCCATCCTCAGCCGCCTCCGCGCGTTCGCGCGCGCGGCGCCGGTCGCTGACGGCGACGATCAGGATCGACATCTCGTAGAGAAACAGGACCGGCACGGCCAATCCAAGCTGGCTGATCACGTCCGGTGGCGTGAGGATTGCCGCCGCGACGAAGGCCATGACGATGGCGTAGCGACGCTTCGCGCGGAGCCCCTTGGCCGAGACGATGCCGACCCGGCCTAGCAGCGTAAGCACGACCGGCAGTTCGAAACCGACGCCGAAAGCGAAAATCAGCGTCATGGTCAGGCTCAGGTATTCGTTGACCTTGGGCTCGACCTGAATCGCCAGTTCGCCGGCGCCGCCGGCGGTCTGGAAGCCCAAGAAGAAATCCCAGGCGACCGGTATGACCAGGTAATAGACGAAAGACGAGCCGGCCAGGAACATGACCGGCGTGGCGAGCAGAAAGGGCAGGAACGCTTTGCGTTCGTGGCGATACAGCCCGGGGGTCACGAACATATAGATCTGCGAGGCGATGATCGGAAAGGTGATACAGAGCGCCGCGAAGAAGGCGACCTTGACGTAGGTGAAGAAGGCCTCGTGCAGGGCCGTGTAGATCATGCGGTGATGGTCGGTGCCCTCAAATTCACGTGCCAGGGGCTCGACCAAAAACCCGAAGATTCCCTCGGCTAGATAGAAGCAGCCGATAAAGACGAGAATGAAGGCAAGAACGGTGTAGAGCAGCCTTCCGCGCAGTTCGACCAGATGATCGAGCAGCGGCATACGCTTTTCAGTGGCCTCCTTTTCGGCCATCGATCAGGCGCTGGCGCGAGACTTGGCGGCGGGCGGACTCGCATCTCCGTCGTCCGGCCCACCGGTCGAGGCGGGTTCCGGCGTCGGCGAAACCGGAGCCGTCGCGTCCGTAGCGAGCGGCGCATCCGCAGCCTTCCCTGAGGACGCTTCAATTTTCGGCGCATCGGGCTTCGCGGTATCGGCCTTCCGCGTGGCCGGTTTCGCGGCCTCGGAGGTATCAGGCTTGTCCAGTTTGAAGGCGTCCTTGATTTCCCCCGTCGGATCGACGGCATCCTCGATCCGCTTGCTCATATCCCCCGACGACACGTTCTTAAGTTCCTTCTTGATGTCGTCGAGTTCGGCCTCGCGAACAATGTCGTCCACACCCTTCTGGAAATCGCGCGCAAGGCCGCGCGCGCGACGGATCCAGTAGGACACCGTGCGCAGCACGTTCGGCAATTCCTTAGGGCCCACCACGATCAAAGTGACCACGGCGATCAACAGAATTTCTGTCCAGCCAAGATCAAGCATGGTGCATCACGCTCCCGGCAGGACAGCGGCGCCCCGACAAGGGGCGTGCGTCAGGTCTTGGCCGCCTCGTCCTTGCGGACTGTGGAGTCCGCGCCGCTGTCCGCACCGCGCTGAAGTTGCGGCGCGGGACCGGCATCGGCATCTGCCGACGCCTCGCCACCCTCTTCCTTCATGTTCTTCTTGAAGGACTTCACGCCCTTGGCCATGTCACCCATGATCCGCGAAATCTTGCCGCCGCCGCCAAACAGCACCAGCACGACGGCAAGGACCACAAGCCAGTGCCATAAGCTAAACGAACCCATACAAACGCTCCTCGGTTGAGGTGTTTCTTCAATTGCGGCGGATATTGGCAGAATCGACCCCGGGCCGCAACGCCGCCCACCGCCACGCTATCTCATTCCATTGGTTCAGATACTGGTTCGCTTGCCGGGAAAACAAAGACTTGGCTGCGATCCAATGTGACGGCGACCTCGTCACCCTCGCCGAAGGCCACATTGCGCGGCACACGGCTATGCAGATGAAGGCAGGCGCCATCCGTCTTCGGCATGTCGAGATGGACCAGAGTGCTGCGCCCCAGCAGGCGTGCGGCGCGCACCAGACCGACATTGGCCGCGTGATCCCCCTCGCCCGCCCAGGCCAGTTGAACGGCCTCGGGTCGAATGAGGACCTGGACCTCGTCGCCGTCCCGATGCCCCTCGGCAGGTAGAGCCCCAAAGGGCGTGGCCACCGCGCCGTCCCGCACCGTCCCGTACAAGATGTTCACATCGCTGAAGAAGGATGCCACGAACGGATTGGTGGGGTGGTAGTAAATATCAACCGGACGCCCGATCTGCTCGATGCGACCCGCGCGCATGACGGCTATGCGATCGGACATGAACATCGCTTCTTCGGGATCGTGGGTCACCATCAGGGTGGCCGCGCCGCTGGCCTTGAGGTCGTGCAGGGTGCGGTCGCGCACGGCATCGCGCAGCCGGGAATCGAGGCCCGAGAAAGGCTCGTCCAGCAGCAGCAGGCGTGGACGCGGGGCGATCGCACGGGCCAAGGCTACCCGCTGCATTTGGCCACCCGACAGGGTATGGGGAAAGGCATCGGCCAGATCGACGATCGAGAATTGCTCGAGCACCTCGAGCACCCGCGCGCGCCGCTCGACGGCATCCCAGCGGCGCAAGCCGAAACCGACATTGTCGGCCACCGACAGATGCGGAAAGAGAGCGAAATCCTGGAACACCAAACCGATGCCGCGCGTCTCGGGCCGCGCCTGGCGCCCGGGCAGGGCCACCACCTCGCCACTCAGCAGGACTTCGCCTTCCTGGAGGGCTTCCAGGCCTGCGACGATACGCAGCAGCGTCGTCTTGCCGCAACCGGACGGGCCGACGATGCAGACGACCTCCGCCGGCTCGACTTCCAGATCCACGCGCTCGAGCGCCCGCACACCGTCGAATCGATGGCCAATCCCGTGCAGCTCCATCGCCGGAATGTCGATGCCGCTCTTGCGCCCCTCGCTGCGGTCCAGCGCCACGGCTATTCGGGGAGACCTTCGGCGAAGGCCTCCGTGTCGGGATCTTCTTCTTCAGGGCGGTCGACCTCGCCGTCGCCGCCGATTCCCCCGACCGCGCTGATCGCCGGGCGCTTGTCCAGAAGGCCCGCGGCGTTGAGCTCTTCCACACCGGGCAGATCGTCACGGCTGCCCAAGCCGAAATGCTCGAGAAACCCGTCGGTCGTGATCCAGGTCACCGGCTTGCCCGGAGCCTGGCGCCGCCGGCCGGGCCGTACCCAGCCCGCTTCGAGCAGGGTTTCCAGGGTGCCGCGACTGACACTGACACCTCGCATTTCCTCAATTTCGGCCCGGGTGACCGGCTGGTGATAGGCGACGATGGCCAGGGTCTCGACCGCCGCGCGGGACAGCTTGCGGCGGACCGTCCGCTCGGATCGCAGGAAAGGTGCAAGATCGGTCGCTGTGCGGAACGCCCAACGCCCCGAAACATTGACGAGATTGACGCCGCGCCCGGCATAGAGCGCGCGCAGTTCCTCCAGCAATTCGCCCAGCGGCGCATCTTCCGGCAGCCGCGCCTTGAGGCTGTCGTCGTCCAGGGGCTCTTCCGCCGCGAAAAGCAGCGCCTCGACCACCCGGACCTGCTGGGCCCGATCGTCGCTCATTCGGACCCGCCGGGGGCGCCCTTGCGGCGCAGATAGATCGGGGCGAAGGGCGCACCCTGACGCAGCTCGATCCGGCCCGTGCGGGCGAGTTCGAGGGTCGCCGAGAAATGAGACGCGATGGCCGAGCGGCGCTCGATCCCGTCACCGAGGCTTACGGGCAGGAAGCTCATCAGAGTATTCCAATCGGGCAGGCGCCCCAGCATTTCGGTCAGGCGCTCGATCGCGTCCTCCACGGAATATAGGTTGAGCGGCGGCAGCGAGTAGCTCTCGCCCTTGCCGCGCCGCTTCTGGCGGGCGTAGCCCGACAGCAGTTCGTAGAGCGACACGTCGTAGACCGGCTTCGAGATCACGGTGATGCCGTCGGGGTCGCCCCGACCGAATATATCGACGCCCAGGCGCGGCCGCGCAAGCAGGCGTGCGCCCATTTCGCGAATCGCTTCGAGCCGGCGAAGTTGGAATTGCAGGGCGGCGGCCATCTCCTCGCCCGAGGGTTCCGGTCCCTCCTCCTCCGCGCTGCGCGGCAGCAGCAGGCGCGACTTCAGATAGGCCAGCCAGGCCGCCATCACCAGATAGTCGGCCGCGACCTCCAGCCGGACCTTCGCCGCCTGGGTGATGAAAGCCAGATACTGATCCGCCAGTTGGAGGATAGAGATATGAATCAGATCAACCTTCTGGTGGCGCGCCAGTTCCAGCAGGAGATCCAGCGGGCCTTCGAAACCGTCTAGATCGACGACGAAACGGCTGTCGCGCACCGGTCGGGGCGTGTCTTCGGAAAAATCCTGAGCAGGCAGGTCGCTGGCCATGGGGCGGGCGTCTCCGTGGATATCAATGACCGGTCAAACGCGCGATGATGCCGATCATCCATTCCACGGGACCCCGCACCAACTTATCGAACAGATCAATCTCCAGGCCCAGCCTGCGACCGATCATCGGAAGGATTATCAAGGCCCCGAGGATAATGAACAATCCCCACCGCTCAAGCTTGGCCAGCGGGACGGCCAGAAATCGAGGTAAAAGCCCGACTGCGACCCGTCCGCCGTCGAGCGGCGGTAGCGGGAGCATGTTGAAGACCGCGAGCACGACGTTGATGAGCAGCGCGTTCTTCAGGTTCTCAACCGTCCAGATGCCGATTTCCGCCGGCAGCAGGACCGCGCCATGGAGAAGGATGGCCGCGCCGATCGCCATCGCCAGATTGATGCCCGGCCCGGCGGCGGCGACCAGGACCATGTCGCGGCGCGGATTGTTCAGGCGGCGGAAGTTCACTGGTACCGGCTTAGCCCAGCCGAACAGGAAGGGCGACGGCATGAGCAGCAGCAGGCCGGGCAGGATGATCGTGCCGAAACGGTCGATATGGCGCAGCGGGTTGAAGGACACCCGGCCCAGGCGATAGGCCGTGTCGTCGCCCAACTTCCAGGCGACATAGCCATGGGCCGCCTCGTGCAGCGTGATGGCGAACAGCACCGGTAGTAACCAGGTCGTGA
>CAUZWC010000073.1:0-11949 GCA_963583595.1 Alphaproteobacteria bacterium
GCGATCCGGTCGCCATCGATCAGGATATCGGCCCGGGCCGGGCGGTCCGTGTTGGCGTCGTGATCGTAAACCTGCCCGCCCTTGATCAGAATTGTCTCGGCCATCGCGGTACCTCCCTTGTCGGGACAGGGTTTCGCGAATCGGTCCGCCGCGCAAGGCATGGCGGCGGGGTTCGAAGGTCATTGCCGGATTCGCTCTTGTGCCCGGGCGGCCGGTCCGGCCAAGGTGGCGGCAGGAACGAATCGGGTCGGACAAATGAATCTCGCCCACTTGCTCGCCCGCGCGGCGCGCCTGCATCCGGCCCGCACGGCCGTCGCCCTGGGGGCCGCACCGGTGCTGGATCATGCGGCGCTGGCGCGGCGAACCGCTGGGTTGGCCGCCGGCTTGCGCGGGCGGTTGGGCCTAGCTCAAGGCGACCGGGTGGCGATCCTGATGCAAAACCATCCGGCCTATCTGGAGGCGCTGTTCGCCTGCTGGTGGGCGGGGCTGGCCGCGGTGCCGATCAACGCCAAGCTGCACGCCAGGGAGATCGGCTACATCCTCGGCCATAGCGAAGCCGGGGCCTGCTTGGTCACCGATGATTTGGCCGAAACGGCGGCCGATGCCGCGCGCGACGCCGAGGCGGCGGCGATCCTGATTGCGGGCTCGAAGGATTGGGAAGGCTTTTGCGCGGCGGAGGGGAGCGATCCGGCCGAGGCCGCGCCCGGCGATCTCGCCTGGCTGTTCTATACCAGCGGCACGACCGGCCGGCCCAAGGGCGCGATGCTGACCCATCGCAACCTGCTGGCCATGACGGCCTGCTATTTCATGGATGTGGACATGATCGCGCCGGGCGATTCGATCCTGCATGCAGGACCCCTGTCCCACGGCTCCGGCCTCTATATCCTGCCCCATATGGCGAAGGCCGCGACCCAGGTGATGCCGGAGAGCGGCGGCTTCGACCCGGCGGAGATTTTCAGCCTGCTGCCGTCTCACCGGGGGGTCACGATCTTCGCCGCGCCGACTATGGTCCATCGCCTTGCGGAAAGCCCTCTCGCGGGCTCGGCGGATACCGCCAGTCTGAAGACCATCGTTTATGGCGGCGCGCCCATGTATCTCGGCGATTGCCGGCGCGCCCTGGCCATGTTCGGCGGCAAGCTCGCGCAGATCTACGGCCAGGGCGAATCGCCCATGACCATCACCGCCTTGACCAAGGCCGACCATGCCGACCGCCACCATCCGCGCCACGAGGCGCGGCTGTCCTCCGTTGGGGTCGCCCAGACCCTGGTCGAGCTATGCCTGGCCGACGCGGAGGACCGCCCGGTGGCGGTGGGCGAGCCGGGGGAGATTTTGGTGCGGAGCGAGACGGTCATGGCCGGCTATTGGCGCGATCCCGAATCGACGGCCGCGACACTGCGCGGCGGCTGGCTGCACACGGGCGATGTCGGGCGGCTGGACGACGAGGGCTTCCTGACCCTGATGGACAGGTCCAAGGACCTGATCATCAGCGGCGGCGCCAACATCTATCCGCGCGAGGTGGAGGAGGCGCTGCTGGCCCATGACGGGATCGCCGAGGTCTCGGTGGTCGGCCGGCCCGATCCCGACTGGGGCGAGACGGTCTTCGCCTTCATCGTGCCCAAGCCGGGCGCTGAACCCAGCCCGGAGGAACTGGATCGCCTCTGCCTGGAGCGGATCGCGCGTTTCAAACGGCCCAAGGGCTATCGAATCCTGGATACCTTGCCCAAGAATAACTACGGCAAGACCCTCAAAACCGCGCTGCGGAAGCGGTTGGCGGATGAGAATATGTGACGGCGATCGCGGGTGGCAATCGCATTCGGAAAACTAACCTGCGCCGGCGATGCGCAGGCTGGCGGGAGTCCAATGAACCCGGCGCCGGGCGTTCTTCTCGCCCGCCGATTCCTTGTCGTAATGCACGGCCTCCGACGTTTCGGGCAGGGCCTGGGCATTGGCGAAGGTGTTCGCGTTCAGGGTGGCATAGGCGGCGCCGTCCTCATCCGTGAACAGGGCGCCGAGATAGACGCCGCAATTGCCGCAGACCAGGAAATCGGCCGTGCGCTGGCCGAAGCGGTAGCGCGTGAGCCCGGCGGGATCGCGCACCACGATATCGGCGCGCCCCTTGGGGTCCGAGGTCGTGCGCGCATTGTGCTTGTGGCAGAAGCCGCAACCGCAGGCACGCGGCGTCAGGGCACCCGTGGCGGTCGAGCATTCGTAGCGCGCCGAAAGGTTCCCGCAATGGCAAGAGCACAGATAGGTATGGGCCATGAGGTCGCCTCTCGCCAGGGCCCGAATCAGGCACTAGTTTAGCGTCCGGCGGCGCGTAGTCCATTGCCGCCCCCGGGATGATATCGCACTACCTCGCAACTCGCGACGATCGCCATCGAATGGGGCGTTTCGGGAGGATCTGGCGAGCTTATGAACGACCGGAAATATCCTGTAAGGTTGACCCATCTTGTTAAAGGTAGCTAGGCTAAATTTGTGATGGGGTGCCTGGTGCGAACCGGGTAAGAGGGAAGCCGGTGCGAATCCGGCGCTGCCCCGCAGCTGTGACCGGGGAGTCTGCGTTCGTATCACGCCACTGGCGCTGTCGCGCTGGGAAGGTGGAACGCATCGGGCGAGAATCCGGAAGCCAGAAGACCTGCCTCGTCAGATCGTCGATGAGCCTGCTTTTTGCTCACTGGCTAACTTTTGCCCATCGCGCACGCAGGGTGCGCCAAAAGGGGAGATCAAGATGGAACCAATCTCCAAGACGTCATCGGCGCAGTCGCATCCCGTTGTCGCTGGCGAAAGAGCCAATGCAACCTATGCTGCCGTTGCCGCCATTCTGCTTGGCGTGTTTCTGATCGCAGGCACAGGCTTCGCCAGCCCGAACGTGCTGCACAGCGCCGCGCACGATGCGCGGCATGCCTTCTCCTTTCCTTGCCACTGACGGATCACGATCCATGATTCGACGGGTTTTGCTGGCGGCTATTGCCGCCGGCTTGCTTGTTGGTGTTCTGGTTTCCGGAATTCAGAGCGTCACCACCACGCCGATTATCCTGCATGCCGAGGAATATGAAGGCGGCGGACACCAGCACGGCGCTACGTTGCAGGGAACAAACGGCTTCCAGCCGGCCGTTTTCGACAACTCGGCCGCGACTCTCGTGCATCGTGTCGAGGAGGGCGCGTCGGCTATTGGGGAAGACGAAGGCTGGGCGCCGGCGGGCGGATTGGAGCGGACGCTATACACGACATTGGCGAACATCCTCGTCGCAACGGGATTCTCCCTTCTCGTTGTCGCCGGAATGGTCCTTAGCGGAAAGCCTGTTTCAGTGGGAACGGGTGTCCTGTGGGGCGCTGCCGGTTTCGTCGTCTTCACGCTTGCGCCAGGTCTTGGCTTGCCGCCGGAACTTCCCGGATCCATGGCGGCCGAACTCGGGGCGCGACAGCAATGGTGGATTTTCGCGGCCGTCGGCGCGGCGCTCGGTCTGGGCCTGCTGGTCTTCACCGACAAGCTATACTGGAAGTCCGCCGGCGTCCTGGCCATGGTTATCCCGCATGTGGTGGGAGCGCCGCATCCTGAAGCAATCGGCGGCGCCGTGCCTCCGGAACTCGCCGGGCACTTTGTTGCAGCATCCATTGTCGTCAGCGCTATTTCCTGGGTGCTGATCGGCGGATTTTCAGCGGCGTTCTATCGCCGGCTTGGCTGAACGCGGGCGGTTCGCGCAATTCCATGACAGCTATCGCGAGTCCTTGCGTCGGCATCTGCCGATTCGGCGGGTCGAGTGATTACTGCCTGGGCTGCGGCAGGACAGCAGAGGAGCTATCCAACTGGGGCACGATGGCCGAAAGCCAGCGCCAGCGCGTTTGGGATGGTCTCCCTGCCCGGCTTGCGGAACTCGGAATCGTCGTGAGCCTTCTGCCGTGGCCCGAAATCGACATCCTGGACTACGTCGAGCGGACGCTGCGATCTAGTGAGGGTACATGGGTGTTTGGCGTATACGGTGCCGTCGCCGAATTCATCCGTGACCGCGACGAACGTGTTGTCGTGTCCCGCAGGGAGTCCACGATCGAAGCCGTGACGCCGCGTGCGGCCTTGCGTCTGACTGGGGGTCAGGGCGTTCGAGCTTTGAGGGTGGATACCGGGGCGTCAGGTCTCAGCGGGCCGGAAAGAATCGTCCTCGCCGTGCCAAAGGCGAAGCGGGCTCTGCCGGCCGTCGACAGTCTGACCTTGCGTGGGCCGGATACTGCAGCGATCCGACACGCCGACAGGCAGTGCCCGCTTTTTGACCTGGGGCTGGGTTCGGCGAATATTCGATTCTGCGTCCGCGCGCAAAGCGAGAGATGTGCCGCCGAACTCCGATCGCGTGAAGGTGTGCAATTCCGTACTTTTCTTCCGGAACTGAGTCGGACAGTGAGTGCCGAAAATGCGACGCGGGTCGTGGAGACAAGGCTGGGACGAATCGAAATCCGAACGCGGATCCCACCGCCGAACGCATCTTTGCCGTCCGGGCCGAACACGCACTTTCTTCCCGAGCGCTTTCGGCTGAACAGGGATATGCCGCCGGGCCTCGACCTTCCAGAAGCGTACGTTCCCGGGGCAATCTATTACGCCTGATGGCGAACCGGTCCCCAAATGGTCCGCCAAACCGCCTCCGGATGTCGAAAGGCATGAGCCGAACTTGCCTTTTGAGGGTGCGCGGCGCTCCTATAGCGCCATGACAATGCAGAGCGAAACACTGCGCTATCCCATGAACTACCCCGTGCCCTTGGCCGTCGCCCCGATGATGGCCTGGACCGACCGTCATTGCCGTTATCTGTTCCGGCGTATCACGCGCCACACCTTGCTCTATACCGAGATGGTCACGGCCAATGCCGTGCTCCACGGCGACCGAACGCGCCATCTGGCCTTCGATTCGGACGAACATCCCGTCGCCCTGCAACTCGGCGGCGCCGATCCGGTTATCTTGGCCGAATGCGCGCGGATCGCCGCCGATTTTGGCTATGACGAGATCAACCTGAATGTCGGCTGCCCCAGCGACCGGGTGCAGTCCGGGCGCTTCGGAGCCTGCCTGATGGCGGAGCCGGAGACGGTGGCGGCTTGCGTCGCGGCCATGCGCGCGGCCACGCCCCTGCCGGTCAGCGTGAAATCGCGCATCGCCATCGACGAGCAGGAGGAGTGGCCTGCCCTGTCGAATTTTGTGGAGATCGTCTCGGGTGCCGGCTGTACGCGTTTCATCGTCCATGCCCGCAAGGCCTGGTTGGAAGGGTTGAGTCCGGAGCAGAACCGCAGTGTGCCGCCCCTGCGCCACGAACTGGTGCATCGCCTCAAGGCCGAGCGGCCGGATCTCGACGTTACGATCAACGGGGGCATCGACGATCTGGATGCGGCGGCAGGGCATCTCGACTTGGTCGACGGCGTGATGATCGGCCGCGCGGCCTACCGCGATCCCTATATCCTGGCGGGGGCGGACCGCCGTTTCTTTGGCGCCGACGACGAGGTGCCGAGCCGGGCCGAGGTGGCGGCCGCCATGCTGCCCTATATCGAGCGGCAACTCGGCGCCGCACTGCGCCTCCATACCGTCACCCGGCATATGATTTCGCTGTTTCAGGGCGTGCCCGGCGCGCGGCAATGGCGGCGCATCCTCAGCACGGAGGTTCATGCGACTAGGGCCGGCCCCGAGGTCGTGGAGCGGGCCTTGGCGGCGGTTGCGGGTGGTGAATCGGAGCGTGCGGCGGCATAGGAAAGGGGACGCGGGATGGGCAGGATGGACAAGTCGCGGCTGCGGGTCGGCGTGGCCGGGCTGGGCGCGGTCGGGATGCCGGTCGCAAGGGCATTGGATGCGGGGATCGAGGGCTTGGTTCTGGCCGGGGTCTCGGCCTCCGACAAGGCGCGCGCAGAGGCCCGTACGGCCGATTTTCGGACTCCCCCGCCCGTCGTCGGGCTGGGTGAACTCGTCGAACTGTCGGATGTGTTGGTCGAGGGCCTGCCGCCGGCAAGATTCCTGGATCTTGCTCGGCCGACGGTGGAGGCCGGAAAGATCCTCATTCCGCTCACGGTCACGGCCCTTCTGGTCAATATGGACCTGGTCGATCGGGTGCGCGAGACCGGGGGCCGAATCATCGTGCCGACCGGTGCGATCCTGGGACTCGACGCCGTGCGCGCCGCCGCCGAGGGCAAGGTGCATGAGATCGTCATGGTCACCCGCAAGCCGCCCGCCGGCCTGCGCACGGCGCCATTCGTCAAGGAACAGGGGATCGACCTCGACGCCCTGACGGGGCCGGTGAAGCTCTATGAGGGCTCGGTGCGCGACGCGGCGCAGAAATTCCCGGCCAACGTCAATGTCTCCGTCGCCCTGGCGCTGGCGGGAATCGGCCCGGACGAGACGCGCTACGAAATCTGGGCGGATCCGGGACTCGATCGCAACACCCATACGATCCGGGTCGAGAGCGCCGAGACCCGTTTCGAAATGACTATCGCCGGCGTGCCCAGCGTCGAGAATCCGGCGACCGGGAAACTGACTCCGTTGAGCGCCATCGCCACCCTCAAGGGTCTGGTCTCGCCGCTCAAGATCGGCACCTAGGCTGGGAATCCGCCTGCCGCGGCCCTCATACTTTGACAAGCTCAGCATGAGGGCCTCACCCTGAGCCTGTCGAAGCATGAGGCCCTGGCCACCAGGCTACGGCGGCGAATTCCATGCCCCACCGCTTCCGGACGCGGACGCGGGGCTGTTAAGCTGACCGGGGCCGCCCGAGGACGGCGCTATCGAGGGAGAGAATCATGCAGGTTAGTCGCGACACGCTTCTGGAAGTATACCGAAGCATGAAGACGATCCGCGAGTTCGAGGAGCGGGTTGCCAAGGAATTCGCCACGGGCGATCTGCCGGGCTTCGTGCATCTCTATGCCGGCGAGGAGGCGTCCGCCGTGGGCGTCTGTTCGCACCTGGTCAAGAGCGACCAGATCATCAGCACCCATCGCGGCCATGGCCATTGCATCGCCAAGGGCTGCGAGGTCGAGTCCATGATGTTGGAGCTGTTCGGGCGCAAGGGCGGGCTGTGCGGCGGCAAGGGCGGCTCCATGCATGTCGCCGATCTGTCCAAGGGCATGATGGGCGCGAATGCCATCGTGGGCGGCGGTCCGCCACTGGCCTGCGGCGCGGCAATGACCGCCAAGATCAAGAAGACGGGCGGTGTCGCCGTCAGCTTTACGGGCGATGGCGGCTCCAACCAGGGGACGACTCTGGAAAGCATGAACTTTGCCTCGGTCATGCAGCTTCCCGTGGTTTTCGTTTTTGAGAACAACGGCTTCGCTGAAAGCACCGCGGCCAACTGGTCGGTTGCGGGCGGCGATATCGTGCGCCGGGCCGAGGCCTTCGCGATGCCCGGGGTGCAGGTCGACGGCACGGATTTCTTCGCCGTTCACGAGGCGGCGGGCGAGGCGATCGATCGTGCGCGAAAGGGCGGCGGGCCCAGTCTGATCGAGGTCGTCCTGACCCGTTTCTACGGTCATCACCAGGGCGACAACCAGTCTTACCGGACGCCTGACGAGGTGCGGAACGCGCGCGAGTCACGTTGCCCCCTGGTCAACTTCCGGCGTCGTGTGACCGAGGCTTCGCTGCTGGATGCGGCCGAGCTCGACGCCATCGACCGGGAAATTCTCGATCAGATGGATGTGGCGACAGCCGCTGCCCGTGCGGCGCCCTGGCCGGATGTGGCCGAGGTGCTGACCGACGTCTACGTGACTTACTAGTTCAGTTGGGGGGAAGGGCGAGCGATGGCTAGAAAACTCAGCATGCGCCAGGCGATCAATGAGGCGATGCATCAGGAAATGGAACGTGACGAATCGGTGATCGTCATGGGCGAGGACATCATGGGCGGCCTCGGTGTCGATTGGCTCGAGGGCGATGCCTGGGGCGGCACTCAGGGCACGACCAAGGGGCTGGGTCCGCGCTTTGGGCGCGACCGGGTGATCGACACGCCGATCAGCGAATCCGCCTTCATCGGCGCGGCGATCGGCGCCTCGACGACGGGCATGCGCGCCATCGTCGAATTGATGTATGTCGATTTTCTCGGCGTCTGTTTTGACCAGATATTCAATCAGGCCGCCAAGTTCCGCTACATGTTCGGCGGCAAGGCGGAATGCCCGGTCGTCATCCGCACCCAGATCGGTGGCGGGTTTTCAGCCGCGGCCCAGCATTCCCAGTGCCTCTACCCGATCTTCACGCATATCCCCGGCCTGAAATGCGTCATCCCCTCCAACGCCTATGACGCCAAGGGGTTGCTGATCGAAGCGATCCGCGACAATTCGCCGGTCATCTTCTTCGAGCACAAGAAGCTCTACGATGCCGAGACCGAGGTGCCGGAGGAGTCCTATACCCTGCCCTTCGGCGAGGCCGGCATCCTGCGCGAAGGCGGGGACGTCACCATCGTCGCCCTGGCGCGCATGGCCCATATGGCGATGGAGGCGGCCGAGACCCTGGCTGCCGAGGGCATCGAATGCGAGATCATCGATCCGCGCACGACCTCGCCCATGGATGAGGACACGATCCTGGAGAGCGTCGAGAACACAGGCCGCCTGGTCGTGGTCGACGAATCCTATCCGCGCTGCAGCATGGGGGCGGATATTTCCTCGATGGTGGCCGAGAAGGCCTTCGATGCCCTGAAAGCGCCGATCCGCAAGGTCGCACCGCCTCATACCCCGGTGCCCTTTTCGCCCCCGCTCGAAGCCGCCTATCTGCCTGATGCCGCGCGCATCGCCGATGCCGTGCGCGCCGTCGCACGCCACGGTTCCTAGGGCGGCCTGCCATGACGGGGGACTGCATCACGGCGATCACCATGCCCAAATGGGGCATGACCGAATCCGACGGCAAGCTGGTCGCATGGCTGGTCGAGGAAGGGGAAGCGGTCGCGGCGATGGACGAAATCGTCGAGATGGAGACGACCAAGATCACCGGTGCGATCGAGGCACCGGAAGGCGGAACCGTCCGCCGTCTGGTCGCCAAGCCGGGCGACGTGGTGCCGATCGGTGGGCTGCTCGCGGTCATGGCGGGCGAGGATGTGCCCCAGGCAGAGATCGACGCCTTCGTCGATGCCTTCGAAGCGCCCGAATCGAAATCGGGCGGGGGCGAGGGCGCCGGCGATGTCGCGGTGATCGAGGCTGGGGGCCATAGCCTGCGGGTGCGTAGCCTGGGCGAGGGCGAGGCAACGCCCATCGTCCTGATCCACGGCTTCGGGGGCGATTTGGATGCCTGGCTTTTCAACCAGGAGGCCCTGGCGGTCGACCGCCGGGTCCACGCGATCGAATTGCCGGGCCACGGTCAGTCCTCCAAATCCGTCGGCGACGGCGGGCCCGATGCCTTGGGAGCGGCGGTTTCGGCTGCGATCGATGCGCTGGGCTTGAAACGGGTCGTCCTGATCGGGCAATCCATGGGCGGCGCCCTGGCGCTCGATCTTGCGCTTGCCCGGCCGGGTCTCGCGGCGGGCGTGGTGCTGGTCGGCGGGGCGGGCCTGGGCGAGGAGATCGACGGCGCTTTTCTGGAGGCCTTCGGCTCGGCCGACCGGCGCAAGGAGATGAAGGCGGCGCTGCAATCGCTGTTCGCCGACCCGGCCCTGGTCAATCGCAATGTCGTCGAGGGCGCCCTGCGCAACCGGCGCCTGGAGGGTGCTGCCGAAGCTCTGGAGGCGATCCGCGCGGCCTGGTTCCCGGGCGGTCGGCAGGCCCATGTCCTGGCCGGACGCCTGGGCGAGATCGAGGCGCCGATCCTGGCCCTCTGGGGCGTCGAAGATCGGATCATTCCGGCGGCCCATGCCAAGGCGGTCGAGGGCCGAGGCGAGATCGCCCTGATCGAAGGGGTCGGCCATATGGTGCAGATGGAAGCGGCGGGCGAGGTGAACCGCCACATCCGCGCCTTCGTCGCAGGTCTCGAGGACTGATTGCAGGCTGGGACTCACGCGCCCGAGGGCGGTGCCGGTCCGGATTCTCATGGCGGTCTCAGAGCCGGCCGACGCTTCGGGCTGTTCGACCGGCCATATCTGCTGCTTTGTCTGACCTTCTTGTTCTGGGCAGGCAACATTGTGGTGGGCCGAGCCGTGGCGGGCGACGTACCGCCGATCGCTTTGGCCTTCTGGCGTTGGGTTCTTGGATTCCTGATCCTTCTGCCTTTCGTCTGGCGCTCGTTTGGCCAGGACCTGAGGGCTTTTCTGACCGCCCCTGGTCTCGTCCTCGCCATGGCCTTTTGCGGCATCAGTCTGTTCAACACCCTGCTCTATATCGGGCTGACCGAAACGACGGCGGTTAATGCCTCGCTGATTCAGCCGCTGATGCCGGTTGTCGTGATTCTTCTCTCTTTCCTGTTTTTTCGCGAACGAATCCGGGCGCTTCAGGCTTTGGGCCTGATAGTTTCCTTTTCGGGTGCGATCCTGGTTGTGGCCCATGGCGATCTCGGCGTGTTGCTCGCGTTCGAGCCCAATACCGGCGATATCTGGATATTCGCGGGACTCGTCGCCTATGGCGTCTATGCAGTCCTCCTGCGGCGCAAGCCGGTGATGGCGCCGCTTGGCTTTGTCGCGATTACCTTTCTTCTGGGCGCGGTCATGCTGCTGCCGACCTATCTGATCGAGCATTCGGCAGGCTTCGCGGTGCCGCTCACCCTCGACGCCGCAGCGGCCGTGCTTTATGTCGCGATATTTCCATCGGTTCTCGCCTTCATTTGCTTCAACCGCGGGGTCGAACTGGTGGGCGCGAACCGGGCGGCTCTGTGCTTCCCGCTCCTCCCGCTGTTCGGCAGCACGATGGCCGTGCTGTTCCTGGGCGAGACCGTCGCCTGGTATCACGGGGCCGGCGCCCTGTTGGTCCTGGGCGGAATTTTCCTCGCGCTAAGATCCCAGTCCCGCCGCCCATCCCAAGAGAGGATCGCATGACCGAAGGCCGCAATGCGCCGCGCATCGACGCCGCTGAAATCCTGGAAGGCATCCGCCGCTGGATCGAGATTGAAAGCCCGTCCAACGACGGCGCGGCCGTCAACCGCATGGTCGATCAGACCGAAGGCGAGATGCGGGATATCGGCGCGGGGATTGAGCGGATGCCGGGGCGCGACGGTTTCGGCGATATCCTGATCGCGCGCAGCCCCTGGGGCGGCGACGGGCCGGGGATCATGATCCTCAGCCATCTCGACACGGTGCATCCGATCGGCACGCTCGAAACCCTGCCCTTCGAACGCAAGGGCGACGAGGTCTACGGCCCCGGCATTTACGACATGAAGGGCGGGGCCTATCTCGCCTATTACGCCTTCCGCCATCTGATTCGCGAAGGCAAGACGACCAAGCTGCCGATCACTTTCCTTTTCGTGCCGGAGGAGGAGGTGGGCAGCCCGACCTCCCGTGCGACCATCGAGGCCGAGGCCAAGAAGAACAAATACGTGCTGGTGACCGAGCCGGCCCGCGACGGAGGTAAGATCGTCACCTCGCGCAAGGGCAATGCCGAATTCACCATCCGGACCGAGGGCCGGCCGGCTCATGCCGGGTTGCGCCATCAGGACGGCCGCAATGCGATCAAGGAAATGGCGCAGCAGATTCTTGCCGTCGAGGGCATGACCGATTATGCGCGCGGCGTGACCTTGAGCGTCGGCATGATCAAGGGCGGCACGGGGCGCAACGTGGTGCCCCAGCATTGCGAGGTTCTGGTCGATATGCGCTGTCCCGACCCCGCCACGATGGACGAGATGGTGGCACGGGTGCATGGCCTGACGCCGGTCGATCCGGATGTGAAAGTGACCGTCGAGGGCGGCGTCTCGCGCCAGGCCTATGTCAAGGATGCCGGCATCGCCGCGCTGTTCGACCATGCCAGGGGCCTGGCGGCGGAACTCGGTTTAGACCTGGAGGACGTGCCTATGACCGGGGGCTGCAGCGACGCGAACTTCACCGCCGCCTTGGGCATCCCGACCTTGGACGGGCTCGGGGTGGACGGCCATGGCG
>CAUZWC010000074.1:0-11894 GCA_963583595.1 Alphaproteobacteria bacterium
GCGGAAGCGATCTTTCATCCGCGAAGGCTACGAACCACCCGTCTCCGCATCAACCTCGTTTGCTTTGACAGTGCCCGGATACGAATTCGCGCGTGAATTAGCACCTTATATCGGGGTGAACTGGGAGCGGAAACTTGGGGACACAGCCGATTTCGCGCGTGAAGACGGGGGGAGCGCCAATGACTTCTTCTTCATGATCGGTGTGAGGGTTCTGTTCTGCGGGATGTTGGTATGAACCAGGGCGTTCAGATAGCCGTCGCCGGCTGCCGAAGGGAACCGCCATAGATAAGGTCATCGGTATTCCGAAATACCTGAGCAGGAGAGGCTTAAAGCGTTGAGACGGGCGTGGTCTCGTCCAAGGCACGGGCGAGGGCGCAGAATTCCTCGACGGTCAGAGTTTCGGCCCGGCGGGTCCCGTCTTCGATACCGGCGCTTTTCAGCAGGGCCTCGGTGTCCTGCTTCAAGGTCTTGAGGCTGGAGCGCAGCATCTTGCGTCTTTGCCCGAAGGCGGCGGCCGTGATCCGTTCCAGCGCGCCGATACGGGCGGGCGCGAGCGGGAGGGTGCGGGGATAGAGCTGCACCACCGAGGATGAGACTTTGGGGGGCGGCACGAAAACCGTCCGCGCGACGTTGAAGATGATCCGCACGTCGCACAGCCATTGGGTCAGCACGCTCAACCGGCCGTAGTCACGGCCGCCCGGCTCGGCCGCCAGACGTTCCGCCACTTCGGTCTGGAACATCAAGGTCATGCTCTCGAATTCCGTGGGCGCGTCGAGCCAGCGGCGCAGCAGCGCGGTCGAAACGTTATAGGGCAAATTGGCGACGATGCGCCGTGGCGCGGGCACGAGAGAGGCGGCATCGACTTCCAGGGCGTCGGCGCTGACGATCTGCAACCGCCCGGGATAGGCCGCTTCCAGCTCGGCCAATGCGTCGACGCAGCGCGGATCGCGCTCGACCGCGACGACACGCTCGGCCCCGGCGGCCAGCAGCGAACGGGTCAGGCCGCCCGGGCCCGGGCCGATCTCGACGATATGGGTACCTTCGAGCGACCC
Source organism: Alphaproteobacteria bacterium (assembly GCA_963583595.1). GTDB lineage: Bacteria > Pseudomonadota > Alphaproteobacteria > CADEGL01 > CADEGL01 > JABIRQ01. Next base: position 1,053 of record CAUZWC010000074.1, read on the forward strand.
GGCTGCCCGCGCGATGCGATCGGTCAGGTTGCCGTCGAGCAGGAAATGCTGGCCCAGGCCCTTGCGCGCGCCGATGCCGTGGCGGGCAATGACCTCGCGCAACGGCGGCAGGACAGGTCGGAGGGGTGAGTCGTTTGGGGCCAAGGCGATCGATCTAGGCCGGTTTGGCGGCGGCCCGATGATGCGCCATCGCCCCCGCCATGCGCAGGGCGGCGACCAGGCTGCGCGCGCTCGCCTTGCCCTGGCCGGCGATATCGAAGGCCGTGCCGTGATCGGGCGAGGTCCGCACGAAGGGCAGGCCTAGGGTGGCGTTCACCCCGCCGTCGAAATCGATGGTCTTGAGCGGAATCAAGGCCTGGTCGTGATACATGCAGAGCGCGGCATCGAAACGATTGCGCGCCGCGGCATGGAACAGGCTGTCGGCGGGGAAAGGGCCGGCGACGGCGATTCCAGCCGCGCGCAGTTCTTCCACCGCCGGGCCGATGATGTCGATCTCCTCACGGCCCAGATGGCCGCTCTCGCCGGCATGGGGGTTGAGGCCGGCGACCGCCAGGCGTGGCCGGGGGATACCGAAATCGCGCTCGAGCGCCGCAGCGGTGATCCGGCCACAGGCCACGATCGCCTCCCTGGTCAAGGCGCGGACGGCGTCGCCGAGGGAGAGGTGAACGGTAACCGGGACGACGCGGAGTTCCTCGCAGGCCAGCATCATCACCGGCCGTGCGCCGCCCGCCAGTTCGGCAAGAAACTCGGTGTGGCCCGGATGGGAGAACCCCACCGCGTAGAGGCTGGCCTTGTGGATCGGATTGGTCACGACCGCACCGGTCCGGCCGTTCAGGGTCAGGCGCACCGCCTCTTCGATCGATTGAATTACGGCGCGGGCGGTTGCGCCGTCGGGCCGGCCGGCGATGGGGCGCGCGGGCAGGGCAGGTCCGAGGGCGGGCAGGGCGCGGGAGAATACCGCCTTCGCCTCCTCGACGGATGCGACAGGCTCGACCGGCACGCCCAGGTCGAGGGCGTCGGCTGCTTCCCGATAATAGGTGGGATCGCCGAGCGCGACGAAGGCGGGCCCGCTATCGCGCAGCTCGAGCCAGGCCTTGCAGGCGATCTCGCCGCAGATGCCGGCGGGTTCGCCTAAGGTCAGGGCCAGGGGGAGGGCGTCCGATCCGGTCATCGGCGCGCCTATGCTTCAGATTCGCAGATCGATGAAGGCGCTGTTGCGCAGGTCTCGCATCAACCGGCGGCTGATGATATCCAACCGATCGCGCACCAATGTTTCGCGAATATCCTCGCGCGCGATGTCGCCGATATCTTCACGTTCGCATAGCATGATGATCAGAACGCCGGACCCGGTCTGGATCGGGTCGCTGATCTGCCCGGCCAGGAGCGGGGTCACGATGGTCCGAATATCGGGCGGCAGTTCGGTCAGGTTGGCCTCTCTCGGCAGGCCGAAGGTGCGGGCGCCGCTTTCGTCGCGCAGGCGCACGAAAGCGCCGCAATCGGCGACGGTATCGCCGATCAGTGTCGCGAGGTCCATGGCGTTCTTCCGCTCGACGTCGGATGCGCCGGCGGGAAGGAGCAGGAACAGATGCTCTATGGTGACCTTTGTGGTGACGCCGGCACCCGGAGCCACAGTGCGCCGGTCCCGCAATTGCACGATATAGAAGCCGCTGGTGCTGCGGATCGGTTCGGCGATTTCCCCCGGCTTGAGGGTTGTGACGACCGCTGCGATCTCCTCCGGAAGCTGACCTTCGCGCATCCAGCCCAGATCGCCGCCCAAGGTTGCGGTGGCGCTTTGCGAGAATTGCTGGGCCAGGGCCGAGAAGGTGGCACCGCCCTTCGCCTGTTCATAGATCCGATAGGCGGCTGCGCGGATCTCGGCTTCTTGCGCCGGCGTGTCGACGGCCAGGAAGATCTCGCTGATCTGGGTCTGCGGTTGTCCGCTGCTCGCCTGGATTTCCGCGAAAGTCTCGTCGATTTCCTCGTCGCTGATTTGGACTTCCTGGAGCATGCGACGCTCCAGCACGCGCGACCAGGAGAGACCGGCGCGGATCTGCTGTTCGATCGTCGAGCGGTCGATCGTGGCCCGCTGCAGCAGCCGGTCGAAGTCACCCGCCGCCATGCCGTTCTGCTGTTCGATGCCGGCGATGGCGTCTTCGACGCGCTGATCGGGAATCGAAATATTCTGTTCCTTGGCCATCTGCAGCTGCAGATGCTCGTCGATCAAGGTGCGCATGACCTGGGGGACGAGACGCTGACGTGTTTCGTTGTTGTCCTCGAGCCCGGCGGAGAAGATCACAAGGCGAAGCCGCTGCACCAGGTCGTAGACGGAGATGACGTCGTCATTCACGACGGCCGCGATGCGCATGATGTCCTGTGCGGCCGGCCGCTGGACGGGCGCAAAGATCGCCACAATCAGCAGGACGGCGCCTAGGGTATGGCGCAGGGTGACGCATTGGGCGGCGCGAGGAATGATCATAACTCCGTGTCGAGGCCTTGGGCCGGCGGGACGAGGGGCGACGCCTAGCGCACCGCCGTTCCGATCTCGCCGAGATGCTTGAACACCAACCGGAATAGCACGGTGTCGGTTTCCTCGAAATCCCTGTCGCGAAAGAAGCTGCGCGAGAAATTGGCGTCGAAGGTGAAGCATTCATCCTCGTAGATCATACCTGTGGTCGTCCGCAAAGCGCCGCCGCCTGTCATCAGATCGCGCCGGTGCGTCGCTCGGAAGGACCAGTAGTCGGTCAGCTGGACCCGTCCCGACACGAACACCTCCTCGCGGGTTCCGAATTCGCTGCCGGTCTCGGTCTGCTGGAAGAAGAGGTAACTGGTCTGAATCTGCAGCCATTCCGGCCCCGCGGTCATGCCGACCTCGTTGCGGATCGGCCCCAGATCCGTCCGCGACAGGCGAAACCGGTAGACCAGGTCCAGATAATCTCCGGGCGAGGTCCGGACACGGCCGACATAGTCCGAAAGCTGGCTATAGAGCCCAGAACCCTCGTCGAAGGTATCGTCATTCTCTCGCAGGCGGTAGCTCTGCCCAAAAAAGAAGGTCGATTGACCGCCACTATCGCCGTAAACGCCGCCACCCAGGCCATAGACGATACGTTTTCCGCCATCGACCCGGTCCAGCCCGGCGAAGCGGTTGGCACTGAACAGATTGGCATCGTCGAATTCGAAGCCGCGGCTGTCTTCGTTGGGAATCTTGCTGGGATTGCCACCGTTCGGGCTGACGACCAGTGCCGCGACCGGTTCGATGATCTGACGGGTCGTGCCGGCGTTGCGCATGAAGGGATAGCGCCATTTGAGCATAGCCTGCGGGAAGAAGCGTCCCGTCAGGCCGCTTTCGGTTGTGCCGGCGGGACGGGTCGCAACCTGGACGTCGTCGACCCAATAGGCATCGTTCTGGACCGAGGCGCTGAGTTCCCAGACGTCACCCCAGGGCGATGTATAGGGCGCGGCCCAGCCGAGTTTCAGGGACAGGCGCCGGCTATCCGCGCCCTCGATCCGGTTCAGGTTCAGCATATTTGCATCGACCGCCCAGCGGCCGCCGATAGAGTCCGGCTCCCCGACATGGTTGTAGTTGGCTACGGGCAGGATGATCGGGACCTGGTCCTGATCCCGGTCTTCGCGCAGGTCCATGAAGTAGTAGCCGTCGGCGTGCATATAGTTCCGGCCGCGGAACCCCTCCACGAAGGGATTGTTGGTCAGCACGTCCTCGGACGAGAAACCGTAGCGGCGCAGATAGGTGTCGTCAGTGGTATAGGCCGCGTCAAAACCCCAGCGGTAGGTTCGGTCGATGTCGAAACGGCCCTTGCCGAATATATGGCCCCTATTGACGTCCTCGCCGAGTTGCTCGCCGTCGCTGCCGCGGCGCTCGACGCGGGTGAAGCTGCCATCGGTCACGAACTCACCATCGGTGAAACGTTGGCGGTATTCGACCGCGAGGGCGACGCGCTCCTTGGTCGTGAAAATTGGCGTGATCGTGGCGTCCTTGTCGTCGCCCAAGGTGACAAAATAGGGCAGGCGCAGCAGCATGCCGAGTTGGGAATCATTGCCGAAATCTGGCGTCAAAATGCCCGAGCGGCGCTTCACCGTCGGGTCGGGGTGAGAAAAATACGGCGTGTAGAACACGGGGACGCCGTACATTTCCATCCAGGCATCGGTGTATTCGATGTCGTGGCTGCGCTGGTCGTGCACGACCTTCACCGCCTTGAGCTGCCAGAGCGGTGCGGCCTCGGGGTCGTCCTCGCACAGTTCGCAGGGGCTGAACACGGCTTTGCGCATTTCTGTGCGCTCGCCGCCTTGCAGCCGGCCGCCGGCCGCCGCGATGCGCGAATTGTCGGTCAGCAGGATGCGCAGATCGCGCACCACACCGTTCTTCATGTCGTCGGTCAGTTCCATGTATTCGGCGAAGACCACCTCGCCACCCGGTTCCAGCAGGCGGACATGGCCGACCGCCGAGACGGTGTTCTCGCGCTCGTTATAGGTGACGCGATCGGCCAGAACGACGCGCGCGCCCTGGGCAATCTCGACGCTGCCCGTGGCCACGACGATGCCGAGGTCTTCGTTGTAGCTGATCTCGTCCGCGCTCAGCAGGACGGGCTGGGACGAAGAGGAACGAGGCAATTCCTGCGCGTCCGCCGGTGCCCCGAAGGGGATGGCCAGCATCAATGCTGCGATGAAAAGCCCGTTCCGCATTGCCCCCAGCATCTCCACCGCTTCCCTAACCTTCTTCAACGTGAATGAGCAGGGAGGCGCCGATGAGGATCGCCGCCACAGCGGGCGTCCAGGCTGCGAGAGCCACCGGCACGCTCGCCGTTTGACCGAGCGCTGCGACGACATCGGAAAGGAAATAGAGAAGGAACCCGGTCAGGATACCGCCGCCCATGGTCCAGACCACGGCGGTACGCCGAGGGGCCGCTCGCAGGGCAAACCCCGCGCTGAACAGCACCATGGCGCAAAGCAGAAAGGGGTCGGACAGCAGGCTGTGCCAGTAGAGCCGGTGGCGCACGCCCGAGAATCCGGCCTTTTCCAGGGTGTCGATAAAGGCGGGCAGATCCCAGAAGGAAATCGATGCCGGCGTCGCGAAACTGTCCTGGATCTTGAGGACGGTAAGGTCGGTCTGAACCATGTATTCTGGCTCGTAGCGCGAAGGCTGCTCCGGCGAGGTGATCCAGGTGTCGTTCAGCAGCCAGTAACCGTCCTCCAGAACGGCGGTCGCGGCGTCGATACGTTGCACGAAGCGATCTTCGCCCTCGTACATGAAGATGATGACGTCGCGCATCTCCATCCCCTGGGGCGAGACTTCGCGGGCATGAACCACCGCCTGCCCAAAGTCGTCGGCCTGACGCAGCCAGACCCCCGAACTGGACACGGCGAGCAGGCTCGACCGCCCGCGCAGGTATTTTCCCTCGATATGTTCGAAACGCGACAGCGTGACCGAGGCGAAGGGATTGAACACCGCGACCTTGAACACGCCGATGGAAAAGGCAATCACCAGGACCGGCAGCAGAAACTGTAGGGCGGACACGCCGGCCGAGCGGACGACGACGATCTCGCTGCTGCGCGCCAGACGCCAGAATGCGGCCATGCCGCCGAAGAGAATCGCGAAGGGCACTGCCTCCTGCGCCATGTTCGGCAATTTCAGGAGTGCCATCGACATTACGATGTCCAGTGTGGCGTCGGGTTTGCCCGAGGCGCGCCGCATGAGTTCGACCGTGTCGAGCAGCAGGATCAATCCGACCAAACCGCCGAAGGCGACCGAGAACCAAATCAGGAACTGGCGTCCGATATAGCGCGACAAGGTTGTGGTTAGTCGCATCGCGGCCTCAGGCCGCGCTGACAGCGGGGCGCAGGCCGCGCGCCGTCCGCCGCCGTGCTCCGCGCGCCAGGATGATGCTCGAAACCAAAATCGGCATGGCCGCGTTGAGATACATCAGCGGAATCGTTTCGATATGTTTCGCCGCCAAATTCTGGAAAGCAATGCCGGCGGCCTGCACGACGACCACCGCACCGACCGCGAAGATGACGCGCTTTGCCTGCCCGCGCCGATCGAACTCGCCGGCCAGAAGACTGGCAAGGGAAATCAGAACGAAGCCGAGCGCATAGAGCGGCGCGACAAGGCGTTGATGGCCTTCCGTGATCAGTTTTTTGGCGTAATAGGCGTCGCCCTCGTTGGAATAGTCGGGCCAGATAAGCTCGTGCAGATAGCGTTCCTCGGGCGTGCGCCAGCGCGTTTCCAGCCGGCCGGTGAACTGGCCGAGATCGAAGGTGTAGCGGTCGAAATAGAGCAGCGAAAGCTGTCCGCTCTCGCGCTGCACTTCCTGGCGGTTGCCGTTGATCATCAGGACCCGCGGTCCTTCGTCGCTGATCACAAGGGCGCCGCGCTCGGCCATCATGGTGACGGGCTTCTCGGGAATGCGGCTGTCATGGACGAGGATGCCGAGCAGTTCGCCACTCGATTCCCGCGATCGGACATAGACGGTCAGGCCGTCATTGAGACTGTTGAACGCGCCCTCCTGGAGCAAGATCGCCGAGTAGTCGTTGCGGATCGTGTATTCCAGATTCTTGAATTGGCGGAACGAGGCGGGCAGGAAATAGAGGCTCAGGCTATAGCAGATGATCACGACGCCGAGGCCCATCATGATGGCCGGCCGACTCAGGGCCAGGTTGCTCAACCCGGCCGCGCGAAGCACGACCAATTCGCTGTCCGACATGAGCTTGTTGTAAATGAACAGGATCGCACAGAAGAGCGAAATGGGCAGGATGACCAGCAGGAACGTCGGCAGCAGCAAGACGGTCAGATAGCCGAACAGGCCGATCGAGAGGCCTCGATTGACGATCAATTCGACATAGCGCAAGGACTGCGTCAGCCATACCGCGCAAGCGAGGGCGACGGTGACGAAGGCCGTCGCCTCGAAAATTTGCCGAAAAATGTAGCGCCCAATAGCATTCATCCAGAGTCTTATAGAATTTCCTTAGTTAATTGATCAACCAGTAAAAACTATCCGATCAAAGGTTTTAGTGCGCCGGATCGACTCCGCTTTCATTCGGACGACCGCGTGGGCCGAGCCAGGCGCGTCTGATCAACAGGTCATAGAGTAGCCAGGCGAGCCCGACGGTTATCACGCCCGAATAGAATATATCGCTGAGATAATGGCCGCCTTGGGCGATACGCAGCAATCCCATTGCCGTCCCGAAAGCCAGGCCACCGAGGAAGCCGAGGAGGCGTTGCCGGCGCGTCCGGCCCAGAAACCCGAAGGCCACGAAGGCGAAGCCCCAGGCCGCGTCGCCCGAAACGAAAGAGCAGTTGTGGTCGCACTGATGGGCAATGACGAGCGGCGGGCTATAGGTTTTCTGGCCACCGAATTCAGTCGTGTGCGAGGGCCGAGCGCGCCCCCAATTCTCCTTCAGGACGCCATTGACGATCAGGCCGGGCCCGAGGCCGATCACGGCGACGATATAGACGATGGCCCGCCAATCCAGAACCCAGAGATAGCTGCGCCGCAGGATCCGATGGGCGATCGACGCAAAAAGCACGACGGCGAGACCGACGCCCGCCACCTTCAGGAGTTTGCGTATGGTGATCCATGGTTCGGCATAGGAGGCGACGAAACCGCGTTCGGGATCGTGGAACAGGGCGGTCGCCCAATGATCCAGGCCCGGTTCGATCGACAGCATGACGGCCAGCGGAAGGCCGATGGCGAGCGCCATCGCAAGGACACGTTTTTCCACTTCGCAGCCGCTCTTGCGCCCGGCCGGCCAGCTTTTCGTCATTTTGCCCCGCTGGCGACCGCGCGTCGCCGAATTACCCAAACCATTCCAATAGCGTGTGATTCCGCGTCGATCAACGACGGAGGTGAAATAGGCCACCGCCAAATCAGTTGCGTCTGACGGCGACGCTCTTATGATGTTGCGTTAGAATCCAGGGGGACATTAAGAAAGACCGATACCATGATGCGCCGCTCAATCCTGGCGCTAGTCGCCGTTCTTTGCGGTTGGCTGGGTGCCGAATCCTCTTCCCGCGCCGATCCTGCCGTGAATGGCATCATCATCGGCAGCGTGCCGATCCTGATCTGGTCCATGTTCGCGGACCCGCCGGAGCACCGCAATCCCGACCTGCTGACCTTTGGCGGCGGCTTCTTCGACGCGGTCGACGACGAGAATCAGGCCGCACTGTTCAAGATGGAATATCGGTCGGATTTGTTCTTGTGGCGATTCAAGCCCTTCATCGGGGTCGATGGGACCTCCGATGGCGGTGCCTATGGCTATGCGGGCCTGCGCGTCGATGCCTATTTCGGGCCGCGTCTCGTGATCTCTCCCAATCTGGCGCCGACCGTTTATTACGCCGGCAACGGCAAGAATCTCGGCAGCGCCGGCGTCCTGCGCTCCGGCTTCGATGTGAACTATCAGTTCGACAATGAATCCCAACTCGGCGTGGGCTTCCATCACATGTCCCACGGCAAGGTTCTCAGCGACCTGAACCCGGGAACTGAAACGGTCAGCTTGACCTATTCGATTCCTATGGAGAGCCTGTTTTAGATTTCGCCTCCGAATGGTGACAAATAGGGCTGCGGCGCTCTCCCTGACCTGCGGCTGATCGGGTTATGCTGTTCTCCTCACAGGTGTTCCTGATCGCCTTCCTGCCGGCAGTCCTGGCGGTTTTCTATTTCTGGGCGGCACGGCCACGCCTACGTGCTTGGCTGCTGATTGCGGCTTCCGTCGTCTTCTATGGCTATTGGGATCTGAGGCTGGTTCCCTTGCTTGTCGCGTCGGTCGGGGTCAATTGGCTGTTCGCGCGCGCCATCGGCGCGCATGCCGCAAGGTGGCATGCCGTTATCGGCGTCGGTCTCAACCTGCTCGTTCTGGGGATCTTCAAATACGCCGATTTCTTCGCGAATAGCCTGACCGCGCTCTTCGGCATCGAACATTCCGCCTGGGGTATAGTCCTGCCCCTCGGCATCAGCTTCTTCACCTTCCAGCAGGTGTCCTATCTGGTGGACCGGGCGCGCGGTCGCGCGCCGCTCTATCGATTCGAGGATTTTGTCCTGTTCGTTACCTTCTTTCCTCAGCTCATTGCAGGGCCGATCGTCCGCCATAACGAGATCATCCAGCAATATGCCCTGCACCCGCTGCGTGCGGGCTTCGATGAGAGGTTTTCGCGGGGCCTGACGCTCTTCGTCATTGGATTGGCGAAAAAGACCCTGCTGGCGGATCAACTCTCGCCCCTGGCCGATCCGCTTTTTTCCGCTTCGGCGGCGGGCACGGCGCTTGGTATGGCGGATTCATGGCTCGCAGCCGCCGCTTTCGGTTTACAGATCTATTTCGATTTCTCCGGCTATTCGGACATGGCGATCGGCCTCGCTCTGCTGTTCGGCTTCGCCCTGCCGGTCAACTTTAATGCGCCCTACCGAGCGGTTTCGGTGAGCGAATTCTGGCGCCGCTGGCATATGACCCTGTCGCGCTTCCTGCGCGACTATCTCTATATCCCCCTGGGCGGCAGCCGCCATGGCGCGGCGCGCATGATTTTTGCTCTGATGGTGACGATGCTGCTCGGCGGGCTGTGGCACGGGGCGGCTTGGACCTTCGTGGTCTGGGGCGGGTTTCACGGCCTTGCCCTCGCGATCCAGCGGCTCTGGGGCCGGGTCGGAATCGCCCTGCCGAGAATGGTCGGCTGGGCCCTGACCATGCTCATAGTCTTCTTCGCCTGGGTCATGTTCCGGGCAGAAAGCTTCGCCTCCGCCTGGGCCCTGTGGGCCAGCATGCTCGGGGCCGGGGAAGGCGGTCTGGGATTCGTTCTGGGGCGACCCGAGGATCTCTGGATTATCGGGTTGGGCGCCGCCGTCGTCCTTGCTCTGCCGACCAGCCAGCGCCTGGCCCTCGATCGTCTGCGGCCATCCTGCCTCGCGGCAACCGCGACCGGTGCGCTCGCGCTCTATGTCGCGCTGCTGGTCGGCGGCGGGCGTGCCGTCGAATTCATCTATTTTCAGTTCTGAGGGCGTGATGAGCTGGCGCGGTTACTGGCGATGGGTGATTGGACTGGCGGGGGGGCTCGGCACGCTGCTCTATCTCGCCGTTCTGCTCGTCGACCCCTACGCGACGGTCTGGTTCTCGCCGCCGCTGGCCCGCGCCCCAGTCGATTCGAACCAGCGTTTCTCCTATCCGGCCATCGCGCGCGACCTGGCCTATGACAGTGTCGTGATCGGCACCTCGATGACGCGGATGCTGCGTCCCGATCTGCTCGAGGAAGCGTTCGGCGGCAGATTCGCCAATCTCTCACTCAACAGTGGCACGGCCTACGAGCAACGGATGCTTCTGGACCTGTTCGCCCGGCACCATGACGCCACTAAGACGGTCGTGGTGGCTATCGATATCATCTGGTGCGAGCGCCAGGACACGTATGAGCGCTTCACGCCGCGTCCCTTCCCGGCCTGGATGTACGACGAGGACCGCTGGAACGATCTGCTGCACCTGTTCAACCTGCGCGCCTTGGAGCAGACGGGCAAGGAGATAGGCTGGCTTCTCGGTCTCCATGATTCCGCTTTTCATTCCAACGGCTTTCGCGCTTTTCTGCCGTCACCCGACGAGTACGATCTCGAAAGGGCGCGCGGCCATATTTACGGCAAGGGACCGCGCGAACCGGTGGCGCCGGTAGAGCCTCCGGTGAGCGTGCCGGACGAAGAGCGGCAGGCCTGGGTCTATGCGACCCATGCCGATCTGGCGCCCATGCTGAACAATCTGCCGGCAGCCACGACCAAGATCCTCATGCTCGTGCCCTATCATCACCGGGCGCAGCCGGCCCCGGGTTCCCTGACGGCCTCCAAATGGGGCGAATGCCGCCGC
>CAUZWC010000075.1:0-11694 GCA_963583595.1 Alphaproteobacteria bacterium
CGACGAAGGACTGTTGATTTCGGGCGCAGCCAGATTGTCCCCTACGCCGAACTGCTCGACTATATTGAGGAAAATGCCGATGTCCTAGGCTGCATGGACAAGGTTCAGCATGCCCGCACGATCCTGGCACGCGGCACCAGCGCGCACCGTCAGATCGATCTATACCGCCGCTCAATCGAAGCCGGCGCCAATGCCGAGGGCGCCCTCTAGGACGTGGGCCAGGCCCTCATCGCCGATACCGTCGCCGATCTGTGAGGGTCGCGCCGACAATGGCCGAACGAATGACAGGCCGACGGTCGACGCCCGGGATGACAGCAGCGCGTTGCTACCGACGAAATGCTTTGTCTCAAGGACCGCGCAAAGACGAAGGGCGCTGGATCGTTGATCCAGCGCCCTTTTCTATTGGTAGCGGGAGAGGGACTCGAACCCCCGACACGCGGATTATGATTCCGCTGCTCTAACCAGCTGAGCTACCCCGCCGAAAAAGCCTCCGGCATATACGGCCCGCTCCGGAAGCTGTCAATAAGTTGAGGCTTAGAGGATCGGGCGCAAGAGCATTCCATCACGGGATTTCAGGGTCCCTCTCCACCCGCTCCCGGCCAACCCGCGCTTCAGGCCGCTTCCGTCGCGATATCGCGGCGGATCCAGCCACCGCCCAGAACCCGGCTTCCGTCATAAAAGACGCAAGCCTGCCCCGGTGCGATGCCGAATTCCGGTTCGACCAGATCGACGGCCCAACCTGTGTCCGTCCGGATCAACCGGGCCGGCGCGGGCGGGCGCATAGAGCGAACCTTGACCGCGCAATCGAGGCCATCCGCCGGGACCGGGTCGCCCAGCCAATTGACCGCATCCAAGGCGATGCGGCGTCGGGCCAGGGCCTCGCGTGGGCCGACGACGACGCGCGCGGTTTCCGGGTCCAGGCGCAGAACATAGTGAATCTCGCCGCCGCCAAGGCCGAGGCCCCGGCGCTGGCCGACCGTGAAGCGCGCAATGCCGTCATGGCGGCCGAGCACGGCGCCGTTCCTATCTACGATGTCGCCGGGCCGATGGGCGTCCGGACGCAGGCGCTCGACCAGGGCGGTATAGTCGCCATTGGGGACGAAGCAGATATCCTGGCTGTCCGGCTTGTCGGACACGGTTAGACCGTGGCGCCGGGCGATCGCCCGGGTTTCGTCCTTGTCGAGACCGCCGAGCGGAAAGCGCAGCAGGTCGAGCTGATCTCGGGTCGTCGCGAACAGAAAATAGCTCTGATCCCGGCCGCTATCGGCGCCGGTGTGCAATTCCGGCCCCGCCTCGCCCTCGACGCGCCGCACATAATGGCCGGTCGCCAGGGCATCCGCGCCCAATTCCCGCGCCGTCGCCAGCAGATCGCGGAACTTCACCGTCTGATTGCACAGCACGCAGGGGATCGGCGTCTCGCCCCGCACATAGCTGTCGGCGAAACGGTCGATGACGTCCTCGCGAAAGCGCGATTCGTAGTCCAGGACGTAATGGGGAATGCCGATCTTGTCCGCCACCCGGCGGGCATCGTGGATGTCCTGGCCCGCGCAGCAGGTCTTGGACCGCGCCACCGCCGCGCCATGGTCGTAGAGCTGCAAGGTGATGCCCAGGACATCGTAGCCCTGCTCGGCCAGCAAGGCGGCCGTCGCCGAACTATCGACACCGCCGGACATGGCGACGACCACACGGGTTTCGGCCGGCGGCTTTCCTGCAACGAGGGGGGCATTTTCTGTCATCACGTCTGGGAATATAGGTTCGGCCACCGGTTCCGGGAACCGGCACGATTCAGACCGCGTCCAGCCCCATCTGCCAAAAGGCCGCTTCGAGGCGGCAGGCCTCGCGAAATGTCGTCACGAGGGAGTCCCAACGCGCCGTTTCCTCGATCGCGCGAGCCTGGAGGCCGGTGCGGCGCAGCAGAACCCGGTCGAGCTGCTCCGCCTCCGCACGCGCGACCTCGGCGTATTCCTCGCCCGCATACATTTCGATCCAGGCCCTATAGGGATTCCCGGCGAGAGTGGCGCCTTGCTCTCGGGCGACGCGCCTGCCGATCTCGGCATAACCCAGGACGCAGGGCGCGAGAGCGACATGAAGGTCCAGCAGATCCCCCGCCAGCCCGCGCTCCAGAACGTATCGGGTATAGGCCATCGTCTCCGCCGCTTCGGGCAGACCCGCCATGGCCGCTTCGTCCAAGCCCCAGCCCGAGCAGAACGCGACATGAAAGTCGATCTCGACCTCCAGAATCGCCTTCACGCCTCCTGCCGCCTGGCGGATATCCTCCAGGCTGTCGCTCTTATAGGCGGCCAGCGCATAGGCCCGCGCGAAATGGATCAGGAAGAGATAATCCTGGCCGAGATAGTGCCGGAAGCTGGCTTCCGGCAGGTCCCCCGCCGCCAGAGAGGCGACGAACGGATGCTCGGTATAGGCCGCCCACTCGCCAGCCGCCGCCGCACGCAGGCGCAGGAACAGGCCGCCGGGCGGCGCGATTTCATCGAGCGCGGTCATGAAGGGACCTCCGCATGTCCAGAATCCGAACGGTCCGGTTCAATCGAACACCATGTTGCGGATCTCGCGCGGCAGATGGGCGACAAGGCCATCCATCGCCTCCGTCACCTCGATCTGGCAGCCGAGGCGCGACGTGTGCGTCAGGCCCATGGCCAGATCGAGCATGTCCTGCTCGTCCTCGTCGGGCGGCGCCAAGCGCGCGAACCAGTCATCAGCGACGATCAGATGGCAGGTCGAACAGGCCGCGACGCCCTCGCAGGCGCCTTCGATATCCAGACCGCGCTCCCGCCCCACAGCCATCAGGTTCTCGCCGACCTTGGCTTCGACCTCATGGCGCGCGCCTTCAGCATCGATGAAGACGATTGTCGGCATACGCTCCCCTTCCAGCCGCGAAAGTCGCGACCGCTCAACTCAATGTCAGATGCGGAGAAATCAGATGTGGAAGGACTCGCCGCAACCGCAACGACCCTTTTCCAGCGGGTTGCTGAACACGAACCCGGAATTGAACGTGTCCTCGCGATAATCGACTTCGGTGCCGAGCACGAACATGACCGCCATCGGATCGATATAGACCCGCACGCCGTCCGTCTCGACAATGTCGTCGCCGGCCGGCGCTTCATCCGCATAATCGATGCGATAGGACAGGCCCGAGCAGCCGCGCGTGTCGACGCTCAGTCGCAATCCCGCCGGCGGCGGATCTCGCCGGGCCAACAGGCCCTTGGCATGAGTTATCGCCGCATCGGTCAGGGTGATCGGGGTCGGTCTTTGCGAGGCCATAAGCTGTTTGTTCCCAAGAATTCCGTGTTTCAGGCCGAATTCCGCTTCACAATCTAGATGTTGTCAGATGAGGCCGAGTTCAAGTTTGGCCGCTTCGCTGATCCGGTCCTGCGTCCAGGGCGGATCCCACACCAGTTCGACATGAACGTCCATGATACCGGGCACCATATGGATTCGATCCATGACCTCGCCGGGCAGGGTGCCCGCGACCGGACACATGGGCGAGGTCAGGGTCATCTCGACCCAGACACGGCCCTCGGTATCGACGCCGACGCTGTAAATCAGGCCCAGATCGTAGACGTTGACCGGAATCTCCGGGTCGTAACAGGTGCGGATGGCCTCGACGATACCGGCATGGAGCCCATCCATCCCCTCGGCCATGCCCTTGCGCGCCTCGGCGAAGACATCGGTATCGACCTCCGGGTCGGGCTGAAGATCGTTGAGATTGCCCGAGGTCTGGCCCAACACGGACGGGCCGCGCGCGGTGGCCGGCTCCGGATCGGTGGAGGGCGTATCGAAATCGAATCGGTCGTTCTCGGCCATAACGTCGGATCGCCTCTATTCGGTGCTTATCGGGTCGTCTTGGCCTTCGAGGGCCGCGTTCATCGTATGCCAGCACAGGGTCGCGCATTTGACCCGCATGGGATAGTCGCGCACCCCGGCGAAGGCGCCCAGACGATCGAGCTCCAAAACGTCGCTGCCCGAATCCTCCTCGCCCATCACCAGGCGGTGGAACTGTTCGAACATTGCCTTCACTTCGGCCACCGGCTTACCCTTGATCGTATCGGTCATGACCGAGGCTGAAGCGGTGGAAATGGCGCAGCCCCTGCCCTCGAAACAAACGTCGCGCACGGTGTCGCCCTCGACGATCAGATGAACCTCTATCTGGTCTCCGCAGAGCGGATTGTCACCCTCGGCATGCCGGTTCGCCCCCTCCAGCGCGCCGAAATTCCGCGGCCGCTTGCTGTGGTCGATGATGATCTCCTGATAGAGGTCCTGCAAATCGAACATTAGGCGAAGATCTCCAAAGTCTTGCGCAACCCGTCATACAAGGCATCGACATCCTCGCGCGTATTGTAGATACCAAAGGAAGCCCGCACCGTCGCCGGCAGATCGAAGCGATCCATGGTCGGTTGGGCGCAGTGATGACCGACCCGAACGGCGATGCCTTCGCGGTCGAGGATCGTGCCGACGTCATGGGGGTGGATATCGCCCAGGGTGAAGGAGACGATGGCCGCCTTCTCGCGCGCCGTGCCGATCACCCGCAGGCTGTTGATCTCGCCCAGGCGCGCCATGGCATAGTCGAGCAGGTCGTGCTCATGGGCCTGGATCGCCTCATGGCCGAGACCGGTGATGTAGTCCAGCGCCGCGCCCAGGGCGATGGTGCCGGCGATGTTCGGAGTGCCGGCCTCGAATTTATGCGGCACCTCGTGGAACCGGCTTTTCTCGAAGGTGACGCGGGTGATCATCTCGCCCCCGCCCTGCCAGGGCGGCATGGCGTCCAGCAACTCGCCCCGGCCGTAGAGCGCGCCGGCGCCGGACGGCCCGTAGGTCTTGTGGCCGGAGAAGACATAGAAATCGCAGCCGATCTCCCGCACGTCGATCGGCAGATGCGGCGCGGCCTGGGCGCCATCGACCAGCACGACTGCGCCCAGTTCCTTGGCCAGGCGCGTGATTTCTCGAATCGGCGTGATGGTGCCGATGGAATTCGCGCAATGGGTCATGGCGACCAGCTTGACCCGCTCGTCCAGCAGGCCGCGATAGGCCGCCATGTCGATCTGGCCCTCGTCGTCGACCGGCGCGACCCTGATCTCGAAGCCGAGCCGGTCGCGCAGAAGCTGCCAGGGCACGATGTTGGAATGGTGCTCGATGGTCGACAGCACGATCGCGTCGCCGGCCTTCAGATTGTCCAGGCCCCAGCTATAGGCGACCAGGTTCACCCCTTCCGTTGCGCCGCGCAGGAAGACGATCTCGCGCGCCTCCCTCGCGTTCAGGAAGGCCCGCGTGGTCTCGCGCGCCGCCTCGAAGGCATCCGTCGCCCGCTGGCTGAGATAATAGACGCCGCGATGAATATTGGCGTATTCGCGCTCATAAACCATCCGCTCGGCATCGATCACCTGGCGCGGCTTCTGCGCGCTGGCCGCCGAATCGAGGAAGACCAAGCGCTTGCCGTAGATCTGTTCGCCCAGGATCGGGAAATCGGCCTGGATGCGCTCCAGGTCGAGCCTCGGCGCGGGTCTATGTTCGGTCGCCACGTTCATGCCCGGCCTCCCGTCATGCCGCCGCACGATCCGCCAGCCGACCAGGCGGAAGCCGCGGCCGTGAAATCCGCCCTCACGGTATCCGGGCCGATGCCCTCGACCATCTGCGTGATGAAGGCTTCGACCAGCATGGCTCTCGCACGGGCTTCCGGAAGACCCCGCGAGCGCAGGAAGAACAGCGACGCAGGATCGAGGTCTCCGGTCGTGGCGCCGTGGCTGCATTGCACGTCGTCGGCCAGGATTTCCAGTTCTGGCTTGGCGTCCACCGCCGCTCGGTCGGACAGCAGCAGGGTCTTGCTCAACATATGGGCATCGGTCTTCTGGGCCTGCTTCTCGACCCTGATCAGCCCCTGGAAGACGCCATGTGCCTTGTCGTCGAGCACACCGCGATAGGTCTCGTGACTGGTGCAGCGCGGCACGGCGTGCACGACGCGGGTTGTGCAGTCGAGATGCTGCGTCCCCCGACCGAGATAAATGCCGTCGAGCGTGCAGGAAGCGCCCTCACCCGCGAAGCGGACGGAAATCTCGTCCCGACCGATCGCGCCGCCCAGGAACAGACCAAAGGACTCGTAGGCGCCCCCGGCATCGAGTTCGACCCGCACCGCCGTCCGGTTCAATCCTGCGGCGCCTTCCTGCTGACGCCGGAAATGGCGCAACCGCGCGTCGCGCCCGACCCGAATAAGGCAGGTGGCATTGCTCCAATAGGTCGTGCCGTCCGGCCCGAAGAAACTTTCCACCACCGTCGCCGCAGCACCCGGTTCGATCCGGATCATGTGGCGGGTATGGCTGGCCTCGTCCCCGGCACCGGGCCGGGCGAGATGGACGATATGCAAGGGATCGCCCTCGGCCGCGGCCTTGGCCACGGTCACGACCGCGCCGTCGCGCGCCAGGGCCCCGTTGAGGGACCAGAGCGCGTCCGCATCCCGATCTGCGAGCGCCTCCGCCAGCCCGGCGGGGGCGGCGCTCAGGGATTCGACGCGCATCCCGGCGGGCAACCCGTCGAAGCGGCACAGATGCGTGCGCAACAGGCCATTCACGAAAACCAGCCGTGGGCCGCCGGCCAAGGCCGGCGAGAGGGCGTCGATCGCGTCCTCACCAATGCCGTTGACGACCGGAGACGAAGGTTCGAAGGCCGCATCCAGCAGCGCGCCGAAGCGGGTGTATTTCCAATCCTCCAGGCGCGAGGTCGGAACTCCGGCCTTCGCGAAACGCGCCAGGGCACCCTCGCGCAGGGCCGAGAGCTTTGGGTCCTTGGCACCGGGCAGGCTCGCGCGCAGACGCGCGAACTGATCGGCATAAGCCTGGGTTATGTCGGTTGCCTGCGCCATGGTCAGGCGGCCTCGTCGGTCACGCCGAACATCGCGTAGCCTTTTTCTTCGAGTTCCATGGCCAGTTCCTTGCCACCCTCGGCAATGATCTTGCCGCCCGCGAGGATATGGACCTTGTCGGGCACGATATAGCTGAGCAGGCGCTGGTAATGAGTGATGACCAGCATCGCCCGCTTGGGCGAGCGCAGGCTGTTCACCCCCTCGGCAACGATGCGCAGCGCATCGATATCCAGGCCCGAATCGGTCTCGTCGAGAACCGCCAGACGCGGCTCCAACAAAGACATCTGCAGAATCTCGTTGCGCTTCTTCTCACCGCCCGAGAAGCCGACATTGACCGGACGCTTGAGCAGCGCCTCGTCCATCTTCAGCTCGCTCACCCGCTCGCGCATCAGCTTGAGGAAGTCGACGGCATCCAATTCGCTCTCGCCGCGGCCCTTGCGCACTTCGTTCAAGGCGGATTTCAGGAAGTTGAGGCCGCTGACGCCCGGAATCTCGACCGGATACTGGAAAGCCAGGAAGACGCCGGCATGGGCCCGCTCCTCCGGCGTCATCGCGTTCAGATCCTTGCCGTCGAAGACTATCTCGCCTTTGGTGACCTCATAGCCGTCGCGCCCGGCCAGGACATAGGCCAGGGTGCTCTTGCCCGAGCCGTTCGGCCCCATGACCGCATGGACCTGCCCCCCGTTAAGGAAAAGGTCGATGCCGTGGAGAATTTCCTTGCCGCCCACGGTGACGTGGAGATTCTTGATTTCAAGCATACCGTTCGATCCGTTTCGTTGTTCCTGCGGCCGGCTCAGCCGACGCTGCCTTCGAGGCTGATCGCCACCAGCTTTTGCGCCTCGACCGCGAATTCCATGGGCAGCTCCTGCAAAACCTGCTTGCAGAAACCATTGACGATCATCGAGACCGCGTCTTCGGCATCCAATCCGCGCTGGCGCAGATAGAAGAGCTGGTCCTCGCTGATCTTCGAGGTCGTGGCCTCGTGCTCGACCTGGGCCGAGCGATTCTTGACCTCGATATAGGGCGTGGTATGGGCTTCGCAAGCATCGCCCATCAGAAGGGAATCGCACTGGGTGTAGTTGCGCGCGCCCTCGGCCCTCGGCCCGATCCGGACGAGGCCGCGATAGGTGTTCTGGCTCTTCCCCGCACTGATGCCCTTGGAGATGATGGTCGAGCGCGTGTTGCGGCCGATATGCACCATCTTGGTGCCCGTATCGGCCTGCTGGTGGTTGTTGGTGATCGCCACCGAATAGAATTCGCCGACCGAATTGTCGCCCTGCAGGATGCAACTCGGGTATTTCCAGGTGATCGCCGAGCCGGTCTCGACCTGGGTCCAGGAAATCTTCGAATTGACGCCTTTGCAGGCCCCGCGCTTGGTTACGAAATTGTAAATACCACCCTTGCCCTCGGCATCCCCCGGATACCAGTTCTGGACGGTCGAGTATTTGACCTCGGCATCGTCCAGGGCGACCAGTTCGACGACCGCCGCATGGAGCTGGTTCTCATCGCGCTGGGGCGCGGTGCAGCCTTCCAGATAGCTGACATGGGCGCCCTTGTCGGCGATCACCAAAGTCCGCTCGAACTGACCGGTGTTCGACGCATTGATCCGGAAATAGGTGCTGAGTTCCATCGGACAGCGCACGCCCGGCGGGATATAGGCGAAGGACCCGTCGCTGAACACGGCCGAATTCAAGGCGGCGTAAAAATTATCGGTATAGGGCACGACGCTGCCGAGATATTTGCGGACAAGCTCCGGATGCTCTTTCACTGCGTCGGAGAAGGAGCCGAAAATGATGCCCATCTCCTGCAGCTTCTTCTTGAAGGTCGTGGCCACGGAGACGCTGTCGAAGACGGCGTCGATGGCGATATTCTTGACCCCGGCCAGAACCTCTTGCTCCTTCAGCGGAATGCCCAGCTTGGCATAGGTCGCCAGAAGCTCCGGGTCGACCTCGTCCAGGCTGTTGAGTTCCTTCATCTTCGGCGCCGAGAAATAATAGGAGTCCTGGAAATCGATCGGCGGGAAGCTGACGCGGGCCCAGGTCGGCTCGGCGGCCGGCAGGAGGCGGTCCCGCCAATGGCGGAATGCCTTCAGGCGCCATTCGAGCAGCCATTCCGGCTCCTCCTTCTTGGCCGAGATGAAGCGCACGATGTCCTCGTTGAGGCCCTTCGGGGCGCGCTCCTCGTCGATCTCGGTGACGAAGCCGTGCTTGTACTCGCTCAGCTCGCGCACCTTCTCGATCGTTTCGACCGTTGCTGCCATTGCCTGTTCCTTCTTCCTTCCGCTCCGGTCCGCCTCAGGCGGCCGAAGCCATGTTTTGACGTCGTTCGTATAGACGGCCCCAGGCGGCGACGAAACGCTGCACCTGGGCCGAATCACTGTCGCGGCCGAGGCTGATCCGGATCGCCGTACGGGCCTCCACCGCATGAACGCCCATCGCGCCGAGCACATGGGACGCTTGAATCTTGCCGGAGGAACAAGCCGCGCCGGCGCTGACGCAGATGCCTTCCAGATCGAAAGTCATGACCTGGGTCTCGGCGCCAATACCTGCCATGGCCAGGCAGCTCGTGTTGGGCAGGCGTTCGGCCCCGGCCCCGAAAATCCGAACCGCCGGATCGATTGCCCTAATCGCCGCTTCCATCTCGTCGCGCAGCGCCGCGAGGCCCGCCTCGGCGGGCAAGTCCCGTCCGGCGACCTCGGCGGCCGCGCCGAATCCGGCAATGCCAATCACATTTTCCGTGCCGCCGCGCCGCCGCCTCTCCTGCCCGCCACCGCGCGCGGTGGCGACGAACTCGAGATGATCGCCGGCAAGAACCAGGGCGCCCGCGCCCGTCGGGCCGCCCAGCTTGTGAGAGGACAGGCTGATCATGTCCGCCCCGAGGGTATCGATCGATAGCGCTATCTTGCCCGTCGACTGCACGGCATCGCAGTGCAGCAGCGCGCCGTGGCGACGGCACAGACCCGCGATCTCCGCGATCGGCTGAATCGCGCCGGTCTCGTTGTTGCCATGCATGACGGAAACCAAGGCCGGCCCCTCGCCCGCCGCAAGTATTCCCTCCAACGCATCGAGCCGCGTCACGCCGTTCCCGTCGACCGGAACCCGGTCCGCGCCATCGACCGCACCGAGCACCGATTCATGCTCGGTCGCGCCGACCAGGACCCGCGCGACGGACAACCCGCGCAGCGCCAGATTGTTTGCCTCGGTCCCGCCCGAGGTCAGGATCACATTGGCCGAATCGGCCCCGACCAGAGCGGCGACGCGGTCGCGCGCATCCTCGACCACCCGGCGCGCCTCCCGCCCGGCGGCATGGATCGATGACGGGTTCCCGCAGAGGGCGAGCGCATCGCGGACCGCCGCTGCCGCCTCGGGGCGGAGGGGCGTGGTCGCGTTATGGTCGAAATAGAGGCGTTCGGTCACGACCCGGCTACTCCGCCACCGCCGCAAAAAGGCCGGCTTCGCGATGCAACGCCCCGCTCGCCCCCAACACCCGTCGTTGGCAGACATCTTCCAGGGTGATCGAGCTGAGGAAGAGATGGATCTGGTTGCCCAACTCCTCCCACAGATCGTGGGTCGCGCAGCGGCTGGGGGTGCCGGTGCAGCCGCGCGCCGAACCGGGCAAGCAGCGCGTCGTGCGGATCGGCTCGTCGACCGCCGCGATAATGTCGGAAATCCGAGTTTGCCCCACCGGGCTGGCCAGAACATAACCGCCGCCGGGCCCTCGCACGCTGCGGACGATGCCGTTGCGTCGCAGCTTGGCGAAAAGCTGTTCCAGATAGGACAGGGAAATTTCCTGGGCATCGGCAATCGCGGCCAAGGCAACCGGACCGTCCTGGGCCCGGACAGCGAGGTCGACCATCGCCATCACGGCGTAGCGTCCCTTAGTGCTCAATTTCACCGTTCGTCACTCCGTTCCAATGGCCCCGACGACCGATCGCTGTCAGCCGCAAGCCGCATTGCGATCCTCGTCATCCATATCCCCGACCCCGGATGCCGCGCCGGGCCCAGTGCGTTGCTTGGCTTCGCCCGCGGTCTCGATTTCCGTCAGCCGCGCGGACAGGGCGACAACCTGGGTCCGCAGGGTTTCGATCACACCCGTCAGCGGATCGGGCTGATCGCCCGACGGCGTGCCATAGGCCATGAAACCCCGGGCCTCTTCCCGATCCCGCGGCACCGTCATGCGCGCGGGAATGCCCGTGACGGTCACATTCGCCGGCACATCGCGAACGACGACCGCGTTTGCGCCAACCCGGGCGCCGCGCCCAATGGTCACCGGCCCCAGCACCTGGGCGCCGGAACCCACGATGACATCGTCCTCCAGGGTTGGATGACGTTTCTTATCGACCTGCGCCGCCGATTCGACGGCGGGCGCGATGCCGCCGAGGGTCACACCGTGATAGAGGGTCACGTTATCGCCGATTTCCGCCGTCTCTCCGATCACGACACCCATGCCGTGGTCGATAAACAGGTTCCGGCCAATGCGCGCCCCCGGATGAACTTCGATTCCGGTCATCCAGCGCGCGAATTGAGAGATAAGACGCCCGAGGAAGCGCCAATCGCGCCGCCAGGCGGCGTGCGCCGCCCCGTGCAGCAGGATCGCGTGGAATCCAGGATAGAGAAGAACAACCTCGATTCCCGAGCGTGCCGCGGGATCGCGCGCCATGGTCGAGGCAACTTCCTGCCGAATATCCTTGAAACTCATGGCCCTGCCTACGATATTAGCCGCTCGCGAGCACACACCCGTTATCGTCGGCGGTGGCGGCGCCTGCCGGTTGGCAGCCTACTTGAGGCGCATATAATAAGTCCCAGTATAATGATCAAGTATTCTTC
>CAUZWC010000076.1:0-11607 GCA_963583595.1 Alphaproteobacteria bacterium
TCCCTGCCGTGATGGTGTAGCCCAGGCCCAGCTGGCGCTCGTCCTGGGAGGTGGCGATGCCGATCGAGCCGCTCTGCGTCACCAGGGCGACGGGCCCGGCCTCGATTCCCGGCAACAAAGTCGAAGGCCAAAGGGTCGCCCGGTCGAACAGGTTGATCGCGCCCAGATTATTCGGCCCGTTGAGCGCGATGCCGTGGCGCGCCGCGATCTCGACGATGCGGCGCTGCAATTCGATGCCCTCGCCTCCGGCATCGGCGAAGCCGCTGGCCACCACGGCCGCGCCGCCGACCCCGTGCCGCCCGCAATCCTCCAGCGCGTCGGGCGCGCGCTCGGCCGCCAGGGCGACGAAAGCGGCATCGACCGGACCCGGCACACCGTCCAGGGACGGATAGCATTCGAATCCCAGGATCTCGTCATAGCGGGGGTTGACCGGATAGATCGGTCCTTGGAAGCCATAGGTCTTCAGATTGTTGAGCGCCCGGTATCCAAAGGACGTCTCACGGGTCGATGCGCCGATCACGGCGATCGACTTGGGGCACAGGAGCCTGTCCAAACGCATTTCGGCCATTGCGTTCCCCCGCACCCACCCGGTCACTCCCAACGGCAGGGAGTATGGAAGCCGTGCTAGGATGATGGCAACCGCGACCCACCACCGGGGCCGAGCGCGAGAGGGAAGGATGCGTCATGCAAGTGAACTGGACTCGAATATTTCCGGCGGTCGTCACGCCGTTCCGCGAAGATCTGTCGATCGACGTGCCGGCTCTGGAAAAGCAGATCGACATGCTGATCGGCGCCGGCTGCGCCGGCATTTCCGTGAATGGCAGCGTCGGCGAGAACTACGCCCTGACCCCCGAGGAAAAACGCCTCGTCGTCCGAACTGCCGTCCAGGTCTGCGACAGCCGCGTCCCCATGATCGCCGGGGTCGCGGAACTGACCACGGATCTTGCCGCCGACTATGCCCGCGACGCGGCCACGATCGGCGCGAACGGGCTGATGGTCCTGCCGGCTCTGGTCTACAAGGCCGATGCCACCGAGGCGATCCGGCACTATCGGGGCGTGGCTGCGGCCACCGATCTGCCCATCATGATCTACAACAACCCGCCGGCTTACGGCGTCGATCTGCTGCCCGAGCATTACGCGATCCTGGCCGAGGACGAGAAATTCGTCGCCATCAAGGAAAGTGCGGCCGATATCACCCGCCTGCCGGAGACCATCCGTCTGCTGGGCGACCGCTACATCATGTTCGTCGGCATCGACGATTTTCTGCTGGAAGGCGTCGTGCAGGGCGCGACCGCCTATGTCTGCGGCTTCGTCAACGCCTTCCCGCGCGAGATCGTCGCCCTGTTCGATCTGGCCCGCGCCGGGCGATGGGACGAGGCCCGGGCCATCTATCGCTGGATCCAGCCGATCTTCGCTTTCGACCACGATCTCAAATTCGTTCAATGCATCAAGCTCTGCATGGAACTGACGGGCATGGGCTCCGAACAGGTCCGGCCGCCGCGCTATGTCATCGCGGGCGAGGACCGGAAAGCGAAAGAGGCGATCATCCGCGGCGTCCTGGACTCCCGCCCGGCAATCCCGGCCATCGCCAAGGCCGCGGAATAGAGCGAAGGCGCGCCTGCCAGCGGGCTCGAAGGCTCCCCCCCGAGTCCCGTTCCCCTTGCGCGGGCCGTCCAAATTGCATACTTCCGGTATGTGATCGACTTCGCCGCGCTGTGATCCCAGATTAACCACTGTGCCGGGGCGATCGCCGCCGGCGTCCGGCTCACCCCGCGATTCCCGCCGCCGATCCATCCGTCCGCAATCCATGCACAGGCCGACCACGTGACGACACAAGGGTGGGTGCACCGACGCACCTTCGCCATCATTTCCCATCCGGATGCCGGCAAGACGACCTTGACCGAAAAGCTGCTGCTGTTCGGCAGCGCCATTCGCATGGCCGGCCATGTGAAGGCCCGGGCCGAGCGGCGGCGCACCCAATCAGACTGGATGGAGATCGAGCGGGCCCGCGGCATCTCGATTTCCAGCTCGGTGATGACCTTCGAGCACGGCGATATCACGTACAACCTGCTCGACACGCCAGGCCATGAGGATTTCAGCGAGGACACCTACCGCACGCTGACCGCCGTCGATTCGGTGGTCATGGTGATCGACGCCGCCAAGGGTATCGAGAGCCAGACGCGCAAGCTTTTCGAGGTCTGCCGCCTGCGCGATATCCCGATCATCACCTTCGTCAACAAGGTGGACCGCGAAGGCCGCGATCCCTTCGAACTGCTCGACGAGATCGAAAGCACCCTGGCGCTAGACACCTGCCCGATGACCTGGCCGGTCGGCATGGGATCGGATTTCCACGGCTGCTACGATCTGCGCGAGAACCGCTTCCTGACCTCCAAGGACGGGCGGGGCGGGGCCTATCAGGCGGCGATTCCCTGCACCGGGCCCGACGACCCCGCGCTCGGCGGGCTCGTTCCCGAACATGTCCTCACACCGTTTCGCGAAAACGCGATGCTGGCCGCCGAGGCCTATCCCGATTTCGACGTCGAGGCCTATCGGAGCGGCAATCTGACCCCGGTCTATTTCGGCAGCGCCCTCAAGGATTACACCGTCGAACAGCTCCTCCAGGCCTTGGGCACGATCGCGCCGCCGCCGCGCGTCCAGCCCGCCGAGCCGCGGAATATCGGGCCGGACGATCCGAAGGTCACCGGCTTCGTGTTCAAAATGCAGGCCAATATGGACCCGAATCACCGCGACCGGGTCGCCTTCGTGCGCCTCTGCTCGGGCGAGTTCCGGCGCGGCATGAAGCTGCAGCAGCCCCGAACCGGGAAGACCCTCTCGGTCCAGAACCCGATCTTCTTCTTCGCCCAGGACCGGGAACTCGCCGATCTCGCCGTCCCGGGCGATATCATCGGCATCCCCAATCACGGAACCTTGCGGGTCGGCGATACCTTGACCGAAGGCGAGACCATTCGCTTCACAGGCATCCCGAATTTCGCCCCCGAGATCCTGCGCCGGGTCCGGCTCGACGACCCGATGCGCGCCAAGCAGCTCCGCCAGGCCCTCGAGGATCTCGCCGAGGAGGGCGTGACCCAGGTGTTCAAGCCCATGCTGGGCGCCCAATGGATCGTCGGCGTGGTCGGCCAGCTCCAGCTCGACGTTCTCGCCTCGCGGATCGCCACCGAATACAAGGTCGCCGTCGGCTTCGAGACCGCGCCCTTCACCTTCGCGCGCTGGGTCACCGGCGACGACAAGGCTATCCTGAAGCGTTTCGTCGAGAAGTTCCGCGCCAATGTGGCGACGGATCGCGACGAAGCGCCGGTCTTCCTGGCGCGCAATCAGTGGGAGTTAGACCGCACCATCAAGGAAGCGCCCGAACTTCGCTTCCACAAGAGCCGCGAACGGGCCTAGCTCCGCGTCGGCGCGGGCGTGCCCGACCGGTTTTCGGATTCGCCCCTGCCGGCCGGCGCCAGGATTAGAAAGGTCACGTCATAGACCCAGTTGAAGACGAAGGCATAGACCAGGAAGAAGGCCGTAAAGGCGATATCCATCACGAATGCCTGCAGCAAGGTGATGCCCAAATACCAAGCGATGAAGGGTATCAAGGCGATCAGCAACCCGATCTCGAACAGACAGGCATGGAGCACGCGCGCCGCCAGGGTCTTGCGCGTATCCCCCGCGATCCGCAGGAGAGCGTGATCGAAGATAAAATTGAAGCCGTAGTTCCAAGCCATCGTGATCGTGGCGCTGACGATGGCCACGACGCCGATCTCGGCCACTGGCATGGCGAAGGCCCAGGCACCCAGCAGCGTGACCGTGAACAGGGCAATGATCTCGAAGCTCAAGGTGTGACGTATGCGGTCCCTGGTGGTGCGCGTAAGGGTCCCCATTTTTTCCTCGGGCCGTCCCGATCAAACATCCCGAATGGGTGAGGTTGTCCTCGCTTGGGGGCAATCTATGGTCTAGAGCGCGCAAGGCAAGGGGCAATCGCGGCGTCGGCGCCATGACCGGGACCCCCGGATCCCTCACGCAATATCCTGAACCGAATGCGCGGACCCAAGGATCGGACGGGTGTTGAACCCTGGGCGCGACCTACTCCGCCACCGGTTTCAAGCGACGGCGGACCGGGTGGCGGTTGGCGTCCTTGAAGCCGAGGGAATCCTCGGCGATCAGGATACGTTGGGTGTTGGGCGAGCCCTCGCCCATGTTCAGCATGTTCACATAGGCCGTGATCTTCTTGATCGGATATTCATCGGCCAGGGCGTAGCCGCCGAAGATTTCGGCCGCCGATTGGGCCGCGTGTTTGGCCGTGGTCGAGGCGAAGTATTTCGCCTGGCTCGCCTCGCGCGTCGCCGGTTCGCCCCGGTCCATGGTCCAGGCCATGCGATAAAGCATCAGCCTTGCGGCCTCGATATTCACGGTCATATCGGCGATCAGATGCTGGACCATCTGGTAGGTCGCGATCGGATGGCCGAACACCACCCGGTCCTTGGCGTAGTCGCGCGCGAGGTCCAAGCAGGCCCGGGCCAGGCCGATCAGCCGCGCGGTCACGGTCAAGCGGCCGTAATCGAGGCCGTTCATGGCGATCTTGAAGCCTTCCCCCTCCGCGCCCAGGCGGTTCTCCACCGGCACCGCGAAATCTTCGAGAAAGACGGCGCAGCTTCGCAGACTGTTCGACAGGCCGGTCATGGCGATCGGATCGGCGGTGAAGCCCGGCCCGGATTTCGGCTCCACGATGAAGGCCGTGATGCCGTGCGCCCCGGCCGCCGGATCGGTCTTGGCGAAGAGCAGGCCCGTGTCGCAGGCATTGGCGAAGGTGATCCATTGCTTGGAGCCGTTCAGGCGATAGACATCGCCGTCGCGCCGCGCCGTGGTCTTCATGGCCCCCGCCGCGTCGGACCCGCCGCCCGGCTCGGACAGGGCGAACATGCCGATCCGCCGGCCCGCGACGAGATCGGGAACGAAGCGGCGGGCCTGCTCCTCGCCGCCCCAGTTGTAGATCGTGAAGGGGCAGGTCATGGCCTGCATATTCATGCAATAGCCGTATTCGGGCGCCAGGCGCGAGATTTCCTCGGCGATCGCGGCAACCGTCTGGAAGCCCATCGCCGTGCCCCCGACATCCTCGCCGAAAGCCGCGCCGAACAACCCCGCCTCGCCCAGTTTCTCGACCAGCGCATGCGGAAACTCCCCGCGCGCCTCGAAGGCCGGCGTCGCCGGGATGATCTCGTCCACCAGCAGGCGGCGCACGGTGTCGCGCACCTGCTCGATCTCAGGGGCCAGGGTCAGGTCCATCGGGAGGATATTCCCTTATTCTTCGGTTACGAGGGCGGTCAGCCGGGCATGCAGGGATTCGAGGGCATCGCGCAAGGCTTCCATACCACAGTCGGCGCGAAAGGCGCGCAAGGCCTGGGCATTGAGCCCGCCGGGCGTCGCCGCGCGGTCGGCCAGGATCGCGAAACGGCCGGCCGGCCCTTCCACGGCGTCCGAGGCCACGGCCGCGAACAGGCTGGCGGTGAAGGTCTCGGCCCGCTCGGGCGCCACACCCTTGCGCGCCGCCCAGCCGCTGACCTCGTCCATCTGGCCGTAGAGGGTGGCGATCAGCCCGACCACGCACCAGAGTACGCTGAATTCCGCATCTCCGGCCACGGCGACCGGCGACCCGAAGCGCGCCAGCAGTTCTTCCAGTTCTGGATCGGCGGGATGATAGGCGACCGGTCCCGCGCGCCGCGCGACGCTGGGCAAGGGGCCGGCGCGGAACAATCGCGCCTTCGGGTTTACGTAGCGCCCGACCCTGTCCAGGCCCATGGTGCCGATCGTGCTGATCACCCGCTGGCCCGGGCGGAAGACCACACCGGCCAGGGCCGATTCCACGGCCTCCGGCGGCAGGCAGAGGAACACCGGATCGCAGGCATCGGCCAGGGCCTGGTTGTCGGCGGCGATCTCCACCCCGGGGAAGCGCGCCGCCAGATCGCGCGCGATCGCAGCGCCGCGCGGCGAAACGACAATGGCCGCGCCCGGATCGCCCTCGGCGCACAGGCCTTCGACCATCGCCCGCGCGATCCGGCCCGTCCCGAGAAAGCCTATCGCCAAGGGCTAGCCCGCCTTTGCCATACCGCGCTCCATGCGCTGGAATACCGCCTCGACGCCCTCGCGCCAGGGCGCCAGGGCGTCGTGTTCCGCCAGGATCCCCATGACCTGTTCGTTGATCCCGCCCTTTGTCTGGGCCGAGGCGGCGAGGTTCGGATAGGACGTCGCCCCGCCGCTCGCCATCGCGCCCAGGGTATGGAACATGGAGTCGAGATAGGCGCGCGCGGTCGCGGGTGCGACGCCGCCCTCTTCCGCCCAGACCATCAATTCCCCTATCAGGGCATAATAGGGCGCAACCAGGGAGGTCAGGGTCCACATGCGGTGAAAGGTGCTCTCGCTTTCGGCCGCGATCGGCGTGCCGAAGTGCTCGAGCAGGGCCGCGACCGCCTCGTCTTCCGGGTAATAGACCACCGGACCGAGCCGGCGCGCGGCGCTGGGCAGGGGCACGGCGCGGCTGATCCTGGTCGCGGGCGCGACCAGCGGGGCCAGTTCCGCCTGGGGCCGCAGGGCGATCAGCGAAACGATGCGATGGTCCGGCCGAAAGGAAAGAGCACCCAAAATTTCCGGCGCCGCCGGAGGCAGGACGGCCAGCACCACCGTCTGCGCCCCGTCGAGCACCGCCTGATTGTCGGCCGCAACCGAAACCCCGTCGAACCGCGCGGCCAGATCGGCGGCCACCTTGGCGTTGCGCGGCGACAGCAGGATAGGCTCCGGCGGGCCGCTGTCGCCGCACAGCCCTTCGACCACAGCCTTGGTGATATGCCCCACGCCGATAAAACCGATCGTCATACGTCCCCTCCCAGTTTGTGGACGCATCCTGCTTTCCACCCCACCGCCCGGCAAGCCCCGGGCTTCTCCCCCGCGAGGATTTCGCTTCCCCCCATCCTGCATTAGTCTGCCGCCTCGAATCGAGGGAGGAGCCGCCATGCGCTGGACGCGCACGATTTCCGTTGCCGATACCCATTGCGAGGGCACCCCCGCGCGCATCGTCGTGGGCGGCGTGATGCCGCCGCCGGGCGATAGCGTGAAGGAGCAGATGATGTATCTGCGCGATCACGACGATTCCCTGCGCAAATTCCTCCTGAACGAGCCGCGCGGCGCGGGCATCAGTTCCTGCGACCTGATCGTGCCGCCCAAAGATCCGGCGGCCGATGCCGGCTATATCATCATGGAGACGGTGGAATACCCGCCCATGTCCGGCTCCAACACCATTTCCACCGCGACCGCGCTGATCGAGCTGGGCATCCTCCGGATGGAGGGCGATTCCGGGAATTTCATTCTCGAATCCCCGGCCGGCCTCATCCATATCAGCGCCCGGCGCGATGAGGATGGGGCCCTGGAGATCACCTTCACCAACCAGCCCGCCTTCGTTGTCGCCTTGGACCATCCGCTGGAGGTGCCCGGCATCGGTACCATCGTTGTCGATGTCGCCTATGGCGGCATGTTCTTCGCCATCGCCGATGCACCGACCCTCGGCTTCTCCGTGAGTCCCGACGAGGCCAAGGACATCGTCGCCACCGGCATGCTGATCACGATGGCCGCGATCGAGCAGATCGACGCCCACCACCCGACCGAGCCCGAATTCCACGGCGTCTCGATTTCCCAGATTGCCTGCCCTATCGAGGATGTCGCGGGCGGCAAGAAGTCGCGCAACGCCTGCGTCGTCCAGCCCGGCCGCATCGACCGCAGCCCGACCGGCACCGGCACCTGCGCCCGCTTAGCCGTGATGCGCGCCCGCAACCAGATCGCGGTTGGCGAGAGTTTCGAGAACCGCTCGATCATCGACACCCGTTTCTTCGGCCATGTCGTGCGCGAAACCGAGGTCGGCGGCCTGCCCGCCGTGATCCCGACCATCGCCGGGCGCGGCTGGGTCTCCGGCCTGATCCAGTACGGCTACGATCCCTCCGACCCCTTCCCGGAAGGGTATAGGCTCGACGACTAGGGTCACGAAAGAGAGAAGCGGGAACGGCATCATGCGCTGGAAACGCACCATCACCGTCGCGGATGTCCATGCCGAGGGAGAGCCCGGCCGGGTCGTCGTGGGCGGCGTCATGCCGCCACCCGGCGACACCATTCTCGAGCAGATGCATTACATGCGCGACCACGACGATTGGCTGCGCAAGTTCCTGCTGAACGAGCCGCGCGGCGCGGGCATCGCCTCGGCCAATGTCATCTATCCGCCCAAGCATCCCGATGCCCAGGCCGGATATGTCATCATGGAATCGGTCGAATATCCGCCCATGTCCGGCTCCAACACGATCTGCACGGCGACCGCGCTGATCGAACTCGGCATCCTGCCGATGGAGGGGCGCGAGCAGACCTTCACCCTGGAAGCGCCCGCCGGGCTGATCGCCGTCACCGCCCGGCGCATGGATGACGGAGCGCTGGAGATCGAATTCACCAACCAGCCGGCCTTCGTCATCGCGCTGGATCATCCGCTGGAGATCGAGGGAGTCGGCACGATCCCCGTCGATGTCAGCTATGGTGGCATGTTCTACGCCATCGCCGATGCCAAGGCCCTGGGCTTCGCCATCCAGGCGGACGAGGCCAAGGATCTGGTCGCCATGGGCATGAAGATCACCCGCGCGACGATCGAACAGGTCGAGGCCAAACACCCGACCCAGCCGGCCTTCGAGGGCGTCTCGATCTCGCAACTGGCGATGCCCCTGGAAGACACCTCGCAAGGCAAGAAATCCCGCAACGTCTGCATCGTGCAGCCCGGGCGCATCGACCGCTGCCCGTGCGGCACCGGGACCTGCGCGCGGATGGCCGTGCTCCACAAACGGGGGCAACTCGCCGTCGGCGAAACCTTCGAGAACTGGTCGATCATCGACACCCGGTTTCGCACCAGCATCGTCGAGGAAACCGAGGTCGGCGGCGTGCCGGCCATTATCCCCCGCGTCGCCGGCCGGGGCTGGCTCGCCGGGATGATCCAATACGGCCATGACCCGTCCGACCCCTTCCCCGAAGGCTATCGCCTGGACGACTGAGCCGAACAAACGCCCCTTCCGAGGAGAGAACGACCATGCAATGGAACCGCGTCATCACTGCCTACGACGTCCATGCCGAGGGTGAAACCGGCCGCGTCGTCACCGGGGGCATCATCCCGCCGCTGGGCAACAGCGTGTACGAAAAAATGTGCCATATGCGCGAGAACAACGACTGGATCCGCAAGTTCCTGCTGAACGAGCCGCGCGGCGGCAATACCAGTTCGGCCAATATACTGGTCCCGCCCTGCGATCCGCGCGCCTCGGTCGGCTATATCATCATCGAGACGGCCGAATACTGCGCGATGAGCGGCTCGAACACGATCTGCACGGCCACTGCCGCCCTCGAGGCCGGCATCGTGCCGATGACCGGCGACGTGACTAAATTCGGCATGGAGGCGCCGGGCGGCCTGATCGAGATCACCGCCGACACGCGGGGCGGCCGCGCGCGCGAGATCGAATTCAGGAACCAGCCCGCCTTCGTCTGCCATCTCGACCACCCGCTTCAGGTCGAGGGCTTGGGCGAGGTCACCGCCGATATCGCCTATGGCGGCATGTTCTTCGTGATCGTCGATGCCGAAGCCCTGGGCTTCAAGATCGTTCCCGAGGAGGGCAAGGCCCTGGTCGATCTCGGCATGCGCCTGACCCGCGCGGCCGCCGAACAGGTCGAGGCCGTCCATCCGGAGAATCCCGGGCTGCACACGGTCTCCATCGCCTGCCTCGCCATGCCGGTGAAGAACGGCCCTGGCGGCAAGACCTCGCGCAATGCCTGCATCGTCCAGCCCGGCCGCATCGACCGCTGCCCAACGGGCACGGTGACCTGCGCCCGCCTGGCCGTGATGCATGCCCGCGGCCAGATCGCGGTGGGCGAGACCTTCACCAACCACTCGATCCTGGACACCCGCTTCCGCTCGAAGATCGTCGAGACGACGATCTGCGGCGGCGTGCCCGCGGTGATCCCAACCGTCGCCGGGCGCGGCTTCGTCACCGGCATGATGACCTACGGCCTGGACCCCAACGATCCGTTCCCCGAGGGCTACCGCATCCCGGACTAGAAGGGGCAACCCTTCGAGACGGTCCGCTCATCCTGAGGAGCTCGCGTAAGCGAGCATCTCGAAGGATGTTTGGCACAATGCGCGTTATTCGGCGCCCTAGAACACCACGCACAGCCGCAGCGAATCGTAGATCGCCGCGTGGATGTTGCGGCCGGCCACGGCATCGCCTACCCGGTAGAGGGCGAATTTGCCCGCCGGGTTCCGTTCGACCGCCTGGGGCCGCACCTCGACCAGGGCATGCAGATCGAGCGCGCCCAGGTTCCAGGAATGGGGCTTGAGGGCCTCGTAGAGTTCCTCGCGCGGGATGATGCCGCCTTCGGAGACGACCTGGTCGACAACCCGCTCCTCCTCCTCGTCGGTATAGGCATTGCGCAGCACGGCCACGATCCGGTTGCCCTCGGGATAGACCTCGGCCAAGTGATAGTCCGAGGTCTTCACCACGCCCTTCGCATAGAGCCGCTTGTAGTGGACGGCGAAATCGGTCACCCCGACATCCTCGCCCACGAAGCGGTCCGGGGTGACGACCTCGACCCGGCTGCACCGCTCGCTCAGCACCTCGGCGACCGAGGGACCGTGATGGTCGCCATTCGCGTCAAACAGCAGGACGCTTTCCCCTGGCTCGACTTTGCCGGTCAGAATGTCCCAGCTCGACACCGCATGTTCGATGCCCTTGATCGGCCCCTTGTTGGGGGTCCCGCCCGTGGCGACGACGACGATATCGGGAGTCTCGGCCATCACCGACTCCGCCGTCGCCGGCGTGTTCAGGCGGATCTCCGCCCCCGCCTTGCGCGCCTGCTGGTCGAGCCAGCGCGGAATGCCCGAAAGGGATTCCCGCCAGGTCGCCCGAGCGGCAATATTGACCTGTCCGCCCGTCTTGTCCTCGGCCTCGAAGACGACGACCTCATGCCCGCGCAGCGCGGACACGCGCGCGGCCTCCAGCCCGCCCACACCGGCGCCCACGACCACCACCTTCTTGCGGGGCCCCTCCGTCGGCGGGACGATATGCGGCATCTTGGCCTCGCGGCTGGTCGCCGGATTCTGGATGCAGAGGGATTCCTTGCCGACATAGATGCGGTTGATGCAGTAGTTGGCGCCGACGCATTGCCGGATATCGTCGACCCGCCCTTCCTTGAGCTTGGTGACGATATGGGGATCGGCGATATGGGGCCGGGTCATCGCCACCATGTCGAGATGGCCCTCCTCGATCGCCCGCGCCGCGGTCGCCAGATCGGGAATCCGCCCGGCATGGAAGATCGGGATATCGACCGCCGCCCGGATCGCGCTGGCCAGATAGAGATAGGGCGCGACCGGAAAGCTCATGTTCGGAATGCTGAGCGAACTGCCGCGCCAATCGCTGACCTGGCTGGCCATGATGTTGAGATAGTCGATCTTGCCGCTTTCGGCGAGGCGCACTGCAATTTCTAGGCAGTCGTCCTGGCTCAACCCGTTGGCGATGAATTCGTCCGCCGTGATGCGGATACCGA
>CAUZWC010000077.1:0-11562 GCA_963583595.1 Alphaproteobacteria bacterium
TGATTGCCTATCTGGTCGCGGAGCAGGCCAGCGAGGGGAACCCGGCTACCAACAACGCGCCGGTCTCGCCGGACCTCGCCTATAAGATGGGCCGGCCGGGCCTGCGCAAGGATCTGGACGGACGCCCTGTCATTGCCCTGCCACTGGAGGGTGAGGGTGGGATGCCGCTGGCGGCTATGCTGCGGCGGCAGAGTTATCGGGAATTCCTGGCCACACCCGTGCCCCTGGCTGGTCTGGCGCGGCTGCTCGAAGGCCTCTGCGCGCGGCCGCTTCCCGGCGCGAGGCTGCCCAAGCTGGCCTATGCGTCCGGCGGATCGCTCTATCCTGTCCAAGCCTATCTCAGCATCAGGCCCGGCCGGGTCGAGGGGCTGGCCGGCGGCCTCTACTATCTCGACCCGGACCGACGGGCCCTGGTCCGGCTGTCCGATCGGCCGGCGACCGAGGATATCCACGGCGCCTACAATCGCGGTTTCGTTTCGGACTCAGCCTTCGACCTGTTCCTGGCGGCCGATCCCGCGGTGGTCGCCAAACTCTATCCCGATCTGGCGCGCGATTCTTGCCTGCTCGAAGCGGGCGCGATCAGCCAGCTTCTGCAGGACCGTGCGCCGGAATGCGGACTTGGGCTCTGCGCCATCGGCTCCGTGGTCTTCGAGGGGCTGCGCCGGAAGCTTGGCCTGGGGGATGGGCACATATTGCTTCATGCCCTGGTCGGGGGGGCAATCGCGCCAGAACAGGCCGGGCGCTGGGGCGCGGTCGAGATCGCTTTGACGCCCGACAAAGCGGCGGTCCTGGACTTCGCGGCGGCCTATCTGCCCGCCTATATGATGCCGAGGGAAGTGGTCTGGCTCGACTGTCTGCCTCTCAGCGCGAATGGTAAGGTTGATCGAAGCGCCTTGCCGTCGCCGGTATCTGGGGGTAGGCTGGCGATAGAATCGACGGTTTCACGACCATCGAATTATCGAGAAAACGGAAGCGATTCGGATGAGTTTGAGGAGGTCGTAGCGGCCTGTGTCGAGGAGGTTTTGGTCAGTGGTCCGGTCGATCGAACCCGCAATCTCTTCCAACTCGGCGCCGACTCTCTCAAGATCATCCAGATCAGAAACCGGATAATCGCCCGCACGGATTGTAAGGTCAGTCTCGTCGATTTCTTCCGCCATCCGACCGTGAAACTGATGGCGGAGAACTTGTCCAGCATCGCCCGCGCTTCGGCCTAGCCGGAGTGCCGATCGATGCACCAAAGGGTGCTGTGCGCTTCGCGACACGACGACCGCAGGTTTGGTAGGCCCATGGCTTGGAACAAACGCCGAGGGTTTGCGATCGTTGGCATGGCGTGCCAGTTTCCGGATGCGGTGGATCCGGAAACTTACTGGGCCAATCTGCTGGCCGGCCGCGAATCCATACATCCGGTTTCTGAATCTATCCTGAGCGCCGCCGGTGTCGCTCCGACCCTTCTTTCTCACCCGAGATACCGGAAGTTTGCATCCGCCGTTGCGGATATCGATCTGTTCGATGCCGACACATTCGGCTATTCGCCAGCCGAGGCGGCGGCGGCCAGCCCCCAGCATCGCCTGTTTCTGGAAACCTGCTGGGAAGCGCTGGAGGATGGCGGCTACACGCCTGAAGGGGCGGAGGCCGTGGGGCCGGTCGGAGTCTGGGCCGGGGAAAGCCCATCCAACTACGCCCGTCACGCGCTCTATACCCATAGCGAACGGGGTATCGATGCGGAGTATCTCCAGCACCTGATCGGCGGCGACCGCGACTATCTGGCTTCTGCCGTGTCCTATCGGCTGGGCCTGACCGGACCGAGCCTGGCGATCCAGACGGCCTGTTCCACCTCCCTCGTCGCTGTCC
Organism: Alphaproteobacteria bacterium; assembly: GCA_963583595.1. Classification (GTDB taxonomy): domain Bacteria; phylum Pseudomonadota; class Alphaproteobacteria; order CADEGL01; family CADEGL01; genus JABIRQ01. The sequence continues at coordinate 1,852 of CAUZWC010000077.1, forward strand.
TCGCCGCCTGCGATTCCTTGGCGAACGGTTCCTGCGCGATGGCCTTGGCCGGGGGGGCGACCATCCGCCTGCCGCAACGGGCCGGCTATCTCTATCAGGATGGCGGCATTTTTTCGGATGACGGGCATTGCCGGCCTTTCGATGCGAGCGCCGGGGGCACGGTTTTCGGTAGCGGCGTCGGCGCCGTCCTGCTCAAGCGCGTCGAAGACGCTCTGGCCGACGGCGACCCGATCCATGCGGTGATCCTGGGGGGAGCGGTCAACAATGACGGCGCCGTCAAAGCGGGTTTCACCGCGCCCTCGCCCGAGGGCCAGCAGCGGGTCATCGCTTCGGCCTTGAAGAATGCCGGGATCGAGGCCGCGACGGTCGGCTATGTCGAGGCCCATGGCACGGCGACGCCGATCGGCGACCCGATCGAATTCGAGGCCCTGACGGCGGCTTTCAGCTTGCCGGCGGGCGAGACCTGCGCCCTGGGAACCGCCAAGTCGAACCTGGGCCATCTCGAAACGGCGGCCGGAATCGCCGGGCTCATCAAGGCCGCTTGCACGGTCCGCGAAGGCCGCATTCCGCCCAGCCTGCATTTCGAGACGCCCAATCCCGAAATCGATTTCGCGCATTCGCCCTTCTTCGTGCCGGTGGCGGTGACGCCCTGGCCGGTCATGGATACGCCGCGCCGCGCCGGGGTGAGTTCCTTCGGCGTGGGCGGGACCAACGCTCATCTCCTGCTCGAGGAGCCGCCGCGCATCCGCCGTCGGCGGCAAGCGGCCCAGGCGCGGCATATCGTTCTGTCGGCGCCGAGCGAAGCGGCCCTGCGAGCGACGGCCGGTGCGATGGCGCAATGGCTGCGTGCCCATCCGGATGTCGGCCTGGCGGATGTCGCCGCTACCCTGCGCGCCGGTCGGCGGCGCTTCGCGCATGAACTGGGCCTCATGGCCGAGAATGCCGATGGCTTGGCGGACGCATTGAACCAGATCGGGCAGGGCGGGGCTCTTCCGCATGACCCCATCCCGAATGACACGGCTGCGGAAGCGGCCGAGCCTTCGGGCCGGCGCCTCCATCTGCCGATCACCGTGCGTGACCGCGCGCGCCATTGGATCGACCCCGAGCGCGCCGGCTATCGACGATCGCCTGCCGTCGAGACGGGGGCTACCGAACCGCATGGGCAGGATGGGCTTGGCCTAGAGGCCCTCTCGGACGGCACGGAAGGCGCGCGCTTCGGCTATGCCCTGGCCAGCGAGAATCCTTGGTGCGCGGATCATCGCCGCGACGGAATTCCGGTGCTCGCCGGTGCGGCCGTCGCCGTCCTCATGCAGGCTGCGGGTGCTCGCGCAAAAGGCGAGGCGGGGGCGGCGCTGCCCGTGCTGGAGGATCTGCGCTGGCGCAAGATGGTCGAACCCGGGCCGGATGGCGCCCGCCTCGAAATCACGGTCGCGGGTCCGGACCGGACGGAGATACGGCTGGCCGAGGCCGATGGATCGATCGCGGCGGAAGCGAGTATCGGATGGCCTGCGCGCCGCCCGGCGCCCCTCGACCTGGATTCGATTGCCGCCCGCTGCGGCGATCATCTTTCCGCCGACGCTCTCTACAGCGCCTTCGCGCGCCATGGCTTCGTCTATGGTCCGGCCTTCCGGCGCATCGCCTCCATTGCGGTCGGCGATGGTGAATGCCTGGCCCGGCTGGTGCCAGCGGATGTGTCTCCCGGACAGGATGCCGGGGCGATCGACGCGGCCCTCCAGGCGGCCTTTCCGCTCCTGCCGCGCGACGTCGCGACCTGGGTGCCGGTGGGCCTCGATCGGCTTGCCATCCATGACGGGGTCGGAGCGGCGGCCTGGGTTCATGCCCAGCGGCATGAAGGCGATGACGAAACCTGCCGGTTCGCCATGACCCTGTGCGACGATTCGGGACAGGCGGTGGCGACCGTCGAAGGTGCGCGCCTGCGCCGCGCCGTAGACCCGGTCCTGATGCGGGTGGACTGGCGGGCGGTCTCGCTGCCGGCCGAGCGCGCGCCGGGGGCGGGAAGGTTGTTCCTGCTCGGCGCCGAGGCGGACACGGCCAAGGCCTTGGCCGACCATCTGCCGTCGGGCCTGGATGTGCTTCGGGTCGAACCCGGCATCGCTTTCGAGCAGCTTGGCGAGGTGGAGTTCGCGATTGACCTGACCGAGGCCGAGGACTGGCGCCAGCTTCTCGACGCGGTGGCGGGTGCGGACGAGCCCGTTCTTGTTCTCGACCTTCTGGACGAGTCGGCCGCCGGCGGCACCGATCGCGGTCTCGCGGCGGCGAGTCTTTCCAAGGTGCTGCAATTCGCCGGACCGCCACGCGGGTTGCGCTGGCTGACGGTCCATCGCGGCGAGCCGGGCGCGGCGGCGATTGGGTCGCTGGGACGGGTATTGGCGCAGGAGGAACCCGTGCACCGCGTTTCGGCGCTCCATCTGGATTCGGCCCTGGGGCAGGGTCTGGAAGCCATCGCGGCGGAGTTGCTGGCGGGCGAGGCACCCTCGGTCCGGTTGGGCGAGAATGGCCGGCGCCTGCGGACCTGGACGCCGATAGATCGGATAGGGCCGAACACCACTCTATCGGATGGCCTCTATATCGTGGCCGGCGGCGGCGCCCTCGGACATGTGCTGGCGGAACATATTCTGGCGCGGGCGCCGGGTGCGCATGTCGCCCTGCTGGCTCGGGGGATGTCTTCGACCGGGCGGGCGGAGCGTATCGCGGCCTTGGGCCCGCGCGCGGTGACGGCGGATGTCGATCTGACCGATGGACCCGCGGTGGAAGAGGCTGTCGTGGATCTGCGCGCGCGTTTCGGTCCGGTGCGCGGCGTCGCCCATGCGGCGGGTGTGATGCGCGACGGCCTGGTTGCGCGCCTCGACAAGGCGGATTTCGCGGCGGTGGCAAATCCGAAGGCCCTGGGCGCGCGCCATCTCGATGCGGCGACCCGGGACGATCCGCTGGACTGGTTCGTCCTCTATTCTTCCCTGGTCGGCGAGGTTGGCAATCCCGGTCAGGCCGCCTATGGCTACGCCAATGGATGGCTCGACGCCTTCGCGGAGGAGCGGGCTGGGCCGGGCCGCACCGTTTCGATCCTCTGGCCCTATTGGGCCGATGGCGGCATGACGGTCGATCCTGAGGCAATCGCTCAGGCGCGGAACGCACATGGCTTGTTGCCCCTGCCCCAGGCCGCCGGATTGCGCGCCTTCGAAGCCGCGCTCTCGGCCGATGCGCCGCGCCTGCTGGTGGCGCATGGCGATTCGGTCCGCCTGGTCGAAGCGCTGACAGACGGTGACGGCGCGCTGCCTTCACCCGCGAGAATGACTCCTGATGCGATGCCGGACGGGGTCGAGGCCGCGTTGATTGCGCATCTGCGCCAGGTCGTCGCGGAGGTCTGCGGCCGGCCGTTCGATGCGGTTGGCGCGGATACGAGTTTCGACTCCCTTGGGATCGATTCCCTGGCGGTGCTCGGCCTGACCGATCGGCTGGAACGCGATTTCGGCACCCTGTCCAAGACTCTGTTCTATCAATTCGCGACAGTCAGCGACTTGGCGACGCATCTGATCGAGCGGCATGGCGGCCCCATTGCGGCATGGGCGGGAGCGGCGCTCCGCTCGGCGGAGCCCGTTGCTGCTTCGCCTGCCCCGTCCGTGGCTAAGCGCATGATGGAGACGGCCCCTCGGCAGGAGGGCGACGCCATCGCGATCATCGGTCTGGCGGGCCGCTATCCCGGAGCGGAGGATCTCGACGGCTTCTGGACGAGTCTGGCCGAAGGCCGCGATCTGATTCGGGACCTGCCGGCGGAACGCTGGGGTGGAGCCCTCCCGCCGCTGGTGAAGCCGGGGGAAAAGGGCGGCAGCTATGCCCGCTGGGGCAGCTTTCTCGACGATATCGATCTGTTCGATCCGCTGTTCTTCCGGATGTCGCCGCGCGAGGCGGCGCTGCTCGACCCGCAGGAGCGGCTGTTCCTGCAGACCGCCTGGCATCTGTTCGAGGATGCGGCCATCGACCCTGCGACCCTGCGCGGGGCGCCCTGCGGGGTCTTCGTCGGGGTGATGTGGGGCGAGTACCAGCTATACGGCCCGGCCATGCCGCCAGGGGGCGAGCGGCCCAGCGCGTCCTATGCGTCGATCGCCAATAGGATCAGCTTCGGCTTCGATTTAGCGGGGCCGAGCCTCGCGGTGGACACCATGTGCTCCTCCTCCCTCACCGCCATCCATCTGGCCTGCGAGGCGATCCGCTCGGGCGATTGCACGATGGCGATCGCGGGCGGCGTGAATCTGGCGCCTCATCCGAACAAATGGGTGCTACTATCCCAGGGCCGCTTCGCCGCGACCGACGGGCGCTGCCGGGCCTTCGGCGCGGGCGGCGACGGCTACGTGCCCGGCGAGGGAGTCGGGGCCGTGCTGCTCAAGCGCCTCGCGGATGCCCAGCGCGACGGCGACCGGATCTGGGGGGTGATCCGGGGCTCGGCCGTCAATCACGGCGGTCGGAGCAATGCTTATACCGTGCCCAATCCGCGCGCCCAGGCCGCGGTGATTGCCAAGGCGATGGCGCGCGCGCGGGTGCCGGCGGAGAGCATCTCCTATATCGAGGCCCATGGCACCGGCACGGCGCTGGGCGATCCGATCGAGGTGGCCGGGCTTGCCACGGCTTTCGGCGAGGGGCTGCCTTCCGGGTCAATCGGCCTCGGTTCGGTCAAATCGAATATCGGCCATCTCGAATCGGCGGCCGGAATCGCGGCCCTGACCAAGGTGCTGTTGCAGATGCGCGCGGGCGAACTCGCGCCTAGCCTGCATGCTGAGCCGCCCAATCCCGATATCGATTTCGCGGCCACCCCGTTCCATGTCGCGACCCGGCGCGCGCCCTGGCAGACCGGCGACGATGCGCCGCTGCGCGCGGGTATCAGCGGGTTCGGTGCCGGCGGGGCGAACGCCCATCTGATCGTCGAATCGCCGCCGCCGGTCGCGGTGGGAGAGGATGCGCCGGGGCCGCAGATCGTGCTGCTCTCCGCCCGCACGACCCCCGCCCTCGAACGGTTGACCGACACTTATATTCGTTGGCTGGCGGTAAAGCCGGAACAGATCCGGTTGGCCGATATCGCCTTCACCAGCCAGATCGGTCGGCAAGCCCAGGACGAAAGGTTGGCCATCGTCGCGGGATCGCTCGACGAATTGGCGAAACTGCTCCGCACCGCCAAGGCGGGCGGAACGGATCCGCACATAACGCGCGGCGGTCCGGGTGCGGGCGGCGCCCTGCGTGCGCTGCTCGACGGCGCGGACGGTGCGGCCTTCGTCGAAGGCCTGATTGCGAAACGCGACCTCGCCAAGATCGCTCAGCTTTGGGCGACGGGTTATGCCGTGGATTGGTCGGCACTGGCTTCCGGCGCCGCGCGACGCATCGGCTTGCCGCTCTATTCCTTCGACCGGCTGCGCTGCTGGATCGATGCGCTGGCAGTGGATCATTCGGGTCATGCGGCGCCTTTGGAATTGCCCGCGCCCTCCTCGCGCCCTGCGCTTCTTGTATCCGAGTGGGTTCCGTCTTCTGTGCTGGTTGTCCCGCCTGTTTCGGACAGCATCGTTCTGATCGGCGAGGGGGCGTGGTCTGGGCTTGGTACGGCGCTGGGCGCGGAGGTTGTTTCGCCCTCGGAGGCGGCTTCGCTGCTGTCCCGGTTGAACGGCGTATCGGCGATTGTCGATGCGGGTCTGGACGATGCGTTGGAGGCGCGCTCGGCGCTGTGGCGGGGGCTTTCGGGTCTTCGCGATGGCCCACGTCTTCTGGTCCTGCGATCCGCCGGATCGAGTGCGGGTTCCTTGGCGGGAGGCTACGGCGCGGCGCTTTCGGGCGAATATGGCGGGTTGCTGTCCCGCGAGGTGCAGCTTGCGGCTATGGACGGGTCCAGGGCTGCCACGGCATTGCGCGCGGAACTGGGCATCGCGGAGGGTCCGACGCGTAGCCTGTGGCGGGACGGTGCGCGCTACCTGCCGGGCTTCGTGGAAGCTGTCGCATCCGAGGAAGGGGGCATCGACCTGTCGGACGTGAAGGACGGCCCGGTCCTGATCACGGGAGGCTTGGGTGGCCTGGGCTTGGCCCTGGCACGGCATCTTGCAAGCCGGGGCATTACGAAGATCGCCCTGGCCGGCCTCCGGCCCCTGACCGAGGGCGACGGCCGGTCGGCGTCGGTCTCTGCACTGCGGGCAGGCGGCGCCGAGGTCGATGTTTATACCGGCAGCCTGGAAGATCCCGCATTCAATGCCTTCGTGGCGGCTCTGCGCGGGTGTTGGGGTCCGATACGGCTGGCGGTCCATGCGGCGGGCCGGGTGGGGGACGGCCCAAGGGCCTTCGTCTCGCGCGATGCCGAGGGCATGCGTTCGGTGGCGGCGCCCAAGGTCGGGGGTCTGGCGGCGCTGGAACGGGCCCTGGGCGAGGACCCGCTTCTGGCGCTGGTGCTCTATTCGTCGATCTCGGCCTCGGTGCCCTCCCTGGCCGGGGGGCTGCTGGATTACGCGGCGGCGAATGCGGCGCTGGAGGCCCATGCGGCCGAAGCCTGGTCGCGGGGCGCTCGGCATGTCCGGGCGATCGCCTGGGGCAGCTGGACGGAGTCGGGCCTGGGGGCGGCGGATGCGACCCGCCTGGCCGCGCTGGGTCTTGCGGGGTTGAGCGACGCGGAGGGCGTGACCCTGTTCGAACACGCGCTGAGGGTCGAGGCGCCCGTTGTGGTGGCGACCGGCTTGCTGGAGAACGCACCGCTGGAGGCTTGGCCCCTGGCGCGCATGGTTGCGCCAAGCCTGGCCGTACCGACCGCTGTCCTGCCGAACGCCGCTCCACTGCCCGCAAGCCCATCTTCCGCGGGCATGCCGGCTGCAAGCCTGCTGTCCTGGCTGTCGGATGTCTTCGCGCGGGAACTGCGGCTGCCGGCGGCGGAGTTGGACCCGGACCGGCGGTTCGAGGATTACGGGGTGGACTCGATTCTGCTGGCGGATCTGGTCGTGGCGCTGGAAGGGGGGCTTGGGACCAAGCTGGAGCCGGGCCTGCTGCTGGAACACCGGACCCTGGCGACCCTGGCGGCGCATCTGGAGAAGGACCACGGCGCACCTGGAGGCGTGCCTTCGCCCACCATGCCTCCCGCAGCTTCCATTCAGGCCGCTCCCCAGCCCAGGACCACATCCCTCGCCGTCGATCCGGCCGCAAGCTCGGACCGCCGCATCGCGGTGATCGGGCTGGCCTGCGACCTGCCCGGGGCGGGAGACTCGGAGGCGTTCTGGTCCAACCTGGCGGGGGGCGTGGACAGCATCCGGGAGGTGCCGGGGGATCGCTGGCCTATCGAGCGTCTCTACGACCCCGAGGGCGGTCTGGGGCGGAGCGTCAGCAAATGGGGCGGCTTCATCGAGGATGTCGCACTGTTCGATGCCGGCTACTTCGGGATACCCGAGGAGGATGCGGCGAGCTTGGACCCGCTGGTGCGCAAGGCCTTGGAGGTCTCGGTGCAATGCCTGCGTCATGGGGGTTATCGGGACGAAGAGCTGAAGGGGACGCGGACGGGGGTCTTCCTGGGCGCGCGGATGGGCGATTACGGCCGCCGGGCGGCGACAAGGCGCAAGCGGGCACTGACGGGAAGCGCGCAGAACTTCATCGCGGCGCAGGTGGCCCATTGCCTGGATCTGCACGGGGCGAATCTGGTGGTGGACACGGCCTGTTCGTCCTCGCTGACGGCGGTGCATCTTGCCTGCCGGAGCCTGCTGGACGGGGAGAGCGACTACGCCCTGGCGGGGGGCGTGGACCTGCTGCTGGACGAGACACCCTATCTGGGTCTGAGCGCGGGTCAGGCGCTGAGCCCGCGAGGACGGTGCCGGACCTTCGACGCGGGCGCGGACGGCTTCGTGCCGGGCGAGGGGGCGGGGGTCGTGCTGTTGCGGCGTTTGGACCAAGCCCTGGCGGCCGGTGACCGGGTGTTGGCGGTGATCGAGGGGGGTGCGGTCAACAACGACGGCCGGACGATGGGGCTGACGACGCCGAACCCGGAGGCGCAGGAGGCGGTGATCCGGGCGGCCCTGGAGCGGGCCAATGCGGAGCCGGAGAGCGTGAGCTATGTCGAGGCCCATGGCACGGGGACCTTGATCGGGGATCCGATCGAGTTGAAGGCGCTGGGCCGGGCGCTGGGGGATACAGGACACGACACGACAGAGATCGGCCGCTGCGGGGTCGGCAGCGTGAAGACGAATATCGGTCATCTGCTGAGTGCTGCCGGGATCGCGAGCCTGATCAAGGTTGTGCTGATGGTGGAGCGGGGCACTCTCGTTCCGACCCTGCATTGCGAGACGCCGAACCCGCGCTTCGCCTTCGGGCGCTCGGCGCTGCGGCCGGTGACAACCACCGAACCCTGGACTCCCAGGGACGGCGTCCGCCGGGCGGGGATATCCTCCTTCGGCTTCGGGGGCACGAATGTGCATCTGGTGGTCGGCGACGCGGGCATCGACCGCGAAGCCGTCGCGAGACAGGCCCTCCCGCCGCAACGCTTCGATAGAAGGTCGTATTGGATCGAAAAGGAAGGCGCCGGAGCGGAAGTCGTGTCGGTCGCCTTGCCGGCGGCGCTGTTCGCAATCCCCGCACAGCTTGTCCTGGCGGAAACGAAAGCGGACGAGGGACGGCGGTTCGACACGGTGCTGCCGGCGGATCATCCCGTGCTGCGCGATCATGTCGTGCGGGGCGTGAGCATCGCGCCCGGGACCATGCATTTCGACCTCGCCTACAGGGCGTTGGGCGCGATCGATGGGCGGGCGGGCGACGGTTTCGTTCTCCGGAATATTCTGTTCCGGGAGCCGGTGGCTTCGCGCGACGGGCGCGGCATCGCGCTGTCCTTGTCCTTGCTTCGCGAAGGCGAGGAATGGCGAATCCGGGTGACTGGCAGACCGGAAGTACAGGACGTACCCGCATCCATCCATCTCGAAGGCGTGATGGCGCGGGCCCTGCCCGATCTCGGCCCGGCGCTCGACATCCCGGCCCTGCAGGCGGCGGCGGGGTTCAGCTTCGCGGTGGCGGAGGCTTATGCCTTGGCCCGCAAGGTCGGCATCCACCACGGCGATTTCATGCGCCCGGAGGGCACGGTCTGGGAAGGCGCCGACTATCTGCTTGCACGCTTCGAGTTCGGCGCGGAGACATTGGCGGCCGCGGATCGCTTCGCTCTGCACCCGGCCTTCCTCGACGCCGCCTGCCTGGTGCCCTTCCTGTTCGAGCGCGGGCGCGCCGAGGCCGAAACCCGGCCCTTCATTCCGATCAGCATCGGCGCTTTCGAGACGGCCGGGCCGATGCCGGCGGGCGGCTATGTGTTGGTGCGCCGCTCGGGCGCCGGCGGGGCCGTGCCGGACGATGTCTATCTTGCAGATATCTCCCTCTACCGGGCGGATGGAACGCCACTCGCGCGCATGCGCCGCCTCGCCGCCAAGCGCGTCCGCGCGGCGCTTTCGGTCGAGGCACCAGCCGCCGAAGCCAAGGCCAAAGCGCCGGTTTTGGCGGTGGTCTCCACGGCCACCACGGCCCTGGAGGCCGCCGCATCGCTCCCCGCGCTGGAGGATTTCCTACTCGCCTATTTTGGTTCGACCGCCGGCCGCTCTATGGGTCAAGCCGACCTCGAAACCGGTTTTTACGATCTTGGCCTGGACAGCACCGACCTTTTGGAGGCTGTGCGCTATCTGGAGCGCGGGTTGGGGTCGGAGCTCTATCCGA
>CAUZWC010000078.1:0-11502 GCA_963583595.1 Alphaproteobacteria bacterium
CGTACCCATACGCAGGGCAGCGCGGGCTTCCTCTTCCTTGCGCGCCAGGGGTTTCGCGATGCAATGGGCCAGCAGGACGTCGATCTGGCCCAGCCGGCGCAGCACGGTGACGGCGATCAGCCGGGAGAACCCCCGGTCGCGCGGCGCCAGGGCGGCGAATTCGCCGCTGGCGGCAATCGCCTCGTCCAGGAATCGACCGCGTTCCAGGATTGCGATCAGGAGGTCGCGGGCGACCATCCGCGCGTCGCCGGGCTTCGCGCCGGGCGGCTTGGATGGTTTGCGGGGTCGTGGGGCGCGCGCGTTTCCGTTTCCCTTGGTCATCCCCCCACTCATCCCCAGGGCCCCGCGACGCTGGCCATTTCGCGGAGCCGGCGGATGCGCTCCTCGGTTGACGGATGGGTCGAGAACAAGCCGTCGAGCTTGCGGGCGTGGAGCGGGCTGACGATGAACAGATGGGCCGTCGCCGGATTGGCCTCGGCCCGGTTGTTGTCGATCCGATGGGCGGCATCGCCCAGCTTGCCGAGGGCCGAGGCCAGCCACAGGGGCTTGCCGCATATCTCCGCGCCGATCCGGTCGGCCTCGAATTCCCTTGTGCGCGAGATCGCGGTCTGTACCAGCATCGCGGCCAGGGGCGACAGGGTGGCGACCAGCGGGACGCCGACGAAGCCCAGCGGGTTGTCGCGGCCGCGGCCGAAGAATAGGGCAAAATTGGCGAGCATGCCCAGCGTGCCGGCGACCGTCGCCGTCACGGTCATGATCAGGGTATCGCGGCTCTTCACATGGGCCAGCTCATGGGCCATCACCCCGGCGATTTCTTCCTGGCTCAGGCTGTTCATCAGGCCCGTCGTGATCGCCATGGCCGCGTGCTCCGGGTTGCGCCCGGTCGCGAAAGCGTTGGGCTGGGCGCTCTCGATGACATGCAAGCGAGGCATGGGCAACGCTGCGGCATGGGCCAATTGCTCGGTGATGCCGTAAAGCGCGGGGGCCGACCGGCTATCGACCTCGCGCGCGCCATACATGCGCAGCACTACCTTGTCCGAATTCCAATAGGCGAAAAGATTCATGCCCAGGGCGATGACCAGGGCGACGATCAGCCCGCCTTTGCCGCCGAGCATCAGCCCGCCGAGCAGGAACAAGGCCGTCAGCGCGGCCAGCAGCAGGGCGGTGCGGAAATAGGGCAACGCCGTTCGTCCTTTCCTTCAGTGCCGGGTCGTTCAACGCCGAGCGGCGGCCAATATCCGGTCGCCCAGGTCCAGTTCTGGAAATTGGTCCCGGCCCCGGCCGCTTCAAGCCTTGGCAGGCCCGCGCCCCTGGGTCATATCCTAGGCCATGTCACGACGCATCAAAGGTTTTACCGAACACCTCGTCCGGCGCGCCACGGCGCGGCCCGCCGAGGCACCCGCGCCGCCGCCAGAACCGGCGGTCGATTCGGTCGCCGAACCCGCTCCCAAAGCCAAAAACGAACAGGGCGGCCCCAAGGGCCCGGAACCGACCCGCTACGGCGACTGGGAAGCCAAGGGCCGCTGCATCGATTTCTGAGATGGCCGCCAAGGTTGATCCAGCTGAATATATAACGACTGTCACTGCCCGACTTCGTCCGGGCGGTCCAGTCCAGTCGCTTCGCCGTCTCGGACTTACGTTCACCTGTTTCCAGATGTCGTCCTGCGATCCTTCCCCGCCGCCTATACGAGGTGTCGTCCCGGGACTTGTTCCCGGGACCCAACCGCCCTGTCTGCTCGAACGGTCCTGCGGTGATTGTGGTCGTCCTGGCCCGACACCGGTATGGGGCTCAAAAATTCGACGCGAAATCCGCGAGTGGCCGCCGCCCCGCCTATGTGCGGTCCAGACGGAAATTATTGAGGAAATCCGGCACCTCGATGCCCGGCTTCAGGCGCGGGTCCGGCTCGGCCGGCCGATAGTCTGGCGGATCGGCAGCACCCTGGCCCAGATATCGAGGTCGTAATCCACCTCGTCGTCCGCCGCCGCGCCTTTCCGGCCGCGGCGCGGCCCTGGCCGCCACGGCGCGGCCGCGCGGCCCGCGCCATGCCGCCTTCAGCCCGGGCCTGCCGGATTATGACGCCTTTTCCTTCGACCGCTGGGGCCAGATCCTGGCTTGCACCTGGCGGCGCCTGCCGCCCGCCCTCTTCGGCCATGGCGATCCGGCGGGCTTCGCCCCCCTGCGCCGGGCGATCGCCGATTATCTCGCCGCCATGCGCGGGGTGCGCTGCGACCTGGACCAGGTCTTCGTCACCGGCGGCTCCCAGCAATCCGTCGCCCTGGCTGCCCAGACCCTCTGCGATCCGAACGATACCGTCCTGGTTGAGGAGCCGGGCTATCCTGGCGTCCGGGGCGCCTTGCTCGGCGCCGGGCTGACCCTGGCCCCCGTGCCTGCCGATGGCGAAGGCATGGATTTCGACCAGACGAGTCCGGCGGGGAAAGGCGCGCGCATGGCCGTGATCGCCCCCTCCCATCAATATCCCCTGGGCGTGACGATGAGCCTGGGGCGCCGGCTCGCCCTGCTCGACTGGGCCAGGGACCACGACGCCTGGATCCTCGAGGACGACTACGACAGCGAATACCGCTATGCGGGGTGCCCCTTGGCTGCCCTCCAGGGCCTCGATACGCGCGGCCGGATGGTCTGTCTCGGCAGCTTCTCCAAGGTCATGTTCCCCAGTTTGCGCCTGGCCTATCTGGTCGTCCGACCTGCCCTGACCGATGCCGTACGTATGACCCTGGACGACCATCCCAGCGCGATCCACCAGCCCGCCCTGGACGCCTTCATGGAAGAGGGCTATTTCGCCAGCCATATCCGCAAGACCCGCCGCCTTTACGCCGCCCGCCAGCAGGCCCTTCTCGCCGCCGCCGCTCGCCATCTCGGCGGTCTGCTGGACTTCGCCCCCGCCGCTCTCCGCCTTTTTCCACGGTAAACCGACCGCCTAAGGCCTTCTGCTCGGCTATGCGGCGGTGGCCGAGGACGCGATGGACGGGGCCGTGGCGCGTTTGGCGGTCGCCCTGTCCTCCGGCTGACGTTCGGCAATGTGCTATACTGAATCAGCTTAGAGGGCGGCGCGGTCCGGGATGTTAAGAAATGCCAAGAACCGGCGATTTCTCTGGCGTAACCCCCTGGCGCTTCTAATAAGATATTGAAATAGAAAAAGAAAATATGTCGTCGGCCTGCGCGATTCGCGGCTTGCGCAGGCCATACATCCGCTGGAGGCGGCGAAAAGCGAACGGGGCGCCCGAAGGCGCCCCGCGTTACTGAAGCCGGGCCTCGCCCTGCTACCGGTTCTGGCGGTTCTCCACCAGGTCCTCGACCACGGCGGGGTCGGCCAGGGTGGAGGTGTCGCCCAGGTTGGAGAAATCGTTCTCGGCGATCTTGCGCAGGATGCGGCGCATGATCTTGCCCGAGCGGGTCTTGGGCAGGCCCGGGGCCCATTGCAGCCAGTCCGGGCTGGCGATCGGGCCGATCTCCTTGCGCACCCATTGGGTCAGTTCCTTGCGCAGCTCCTCGGTCGGTTCGACCCCCACATTCAGGGTGACATAGGCGTAGATGCCCTGGCCCTTGATGTCGTGGGGCGCGCCGACGACGGCGGCTTCGGCCACGTTGGGATGGGCGACCAGGGCGCTTTCGACTTCGGCCGTGCCCATGCGATGGCCCGAGACGTTGATCACGTCGTCGACCCGCCCGGTGATCCAGTAATAGCCGTCCTCGTCCCGCCGGCAGCCGTCGCCGGTGAAATACATGCCCGGATAGGCCGAGAAATAGGTCTGCACGAAGCGCTCATGGTCCTTGTAGACGGTACGCATCTGGCCGGGCCAGGACTCGGTGATGACCAGGTTGCCCTGGCAGGCCCCCTCCATGATCTGGCCCTCGGCGTCGACGATGGCGGGCTTGATGCCGAAGAAGGGGCGGGTGGCCGAGCCGGGTTTTAGCGGCGTGGCCCCGGGCAGCGGGGTGATCAGGATGCCGCCGGTCTCGGTCTGCCACCAGGTGTCGACGATGGGGCAGCGGCCGTCGCCGACGACGTCGTGATACCAGTTCCAGGCTTCGGGATTGATCGGCTCGCCGACCGAGCCGAGCAGGCGGATCGAACTCCGGTTGGTCTTCTTCACCGGCCCGTCGCCCTCGCGCATCAGGGCGCGGATCGCGGTCGGCGCGGTGTAGAAAATTTCGACCTTGTGCTTGTCGCAGACCTGCCAGAAGCGCGAGGCGTCCGGGTAGTTCGGCACCCCCTCGAACATCAGGGTGATCGCGCCATTGGCCAGCGGGCCATAGACGATATAGCTGTGCCCGGTGACCCAGCCGACATCGGCCGTGCACCAATAGACCTCGCCCTCGTGATAGTCGAAGACGTATTGGTGGGTCATCGCGGCATAGACCATGTAGCCGCCGGTCGTGTGCAGCACGCCCTTGGGCTGGCCGGTCGAGCCGGAGGTGTAGAGGATGAAGAGCGGATCTTCCGCCCCCATCTCCGCCGCCGGGCAATCCTCTTCCGCGCCCTCGCAGATCTCGTGGTACCAGACGTCGCGCCTGGCTTTCATGGCGATATCGCCGCCGGTCCGGCGCACGACCACGCAATGCTCGACCGAAGGGCACTCCGCCAGCGCCTCGTCGGTGTTGGCCTTCAGCGGAATCTTCTGGCCGCCGCGCACCCCTTCGTCGGCTGTGATAACGCAGTTGGAATCGCAGTCCCGGATGCGGTTGGCCAGGGAATCGGGCGAGAAGCCGCCGAACACCACCGAATGGACCGCGCCGATCCGCGCCGTGGCCAGCATGGCGACGGCGGCCTCGGGGATCATCGGCATGTAGATCGTGACCCGGTCGCCCTTCTTGACCCCCAGGTCCTTGAGGGCATTGGCGAATTTGCAGACCTCCCGGTGCAGTTCCCGGTAGGTGATGGTCTTGCTGTCGGCCGGGTCGTCGCCCTCCCAGATGATCGCGGTCTGGTCGCCACGCTTCGCCAGATGGCGGTCCAGGCAATTGGCGGCGGCGTTCAGGGTGCCGTCCTCGTACCATTTGATCGAGACGTCGGGCGCGGCGTAGCTGACCGATTTGACCTTGGAATAGGGCTTGATCCAGTCGATGCGCTTGCCCTGTTCGCCCCAGAACGCGTCGGGGTCGCTGACCGAGGCCTCGTACATCTTCATGTATTTGGCTTCGTCGGCCCAGGCGCGCTTGGCCCATTCCTCCGGGACCGGATAGACCTCCTTCAGCATCTCGCCACCCTCCACGCTCGGGCGCGCCGCGCGCGCCGCTGTCCTCATCCCCGAATGATGCCAAGTTGCCGGAAGCCGGGCAAGGTGAGGGCCGGCAGGGCAGCTATTCGGCCAGCAGGGCCAGGCCGTCGCGCAGGATCACCTTCACGGCGGTCAGGTCCTTGCCCGCGCAGGGGCCGAAGACGCAATGGCCGTCGTCCAGACGGAACAGGGCGCCGTGCGTCGCGCAGATGAAATGCGCGCCGTCCTCGCTGAGGAATTCGTCGGGTCGCCAATCCAGCGGCGTGCCCATATGCGGGCAGGCATTTTCGAAGCAGCGCACGGTGTCGCCGTCGCGGTGCAGGAACAGGTCGCGGGGCAGCCCGTCCGACCCCTCGGCTTCGACCCCCTTGGTCCCGCCCTCGGGAATATCCGCGAGGCGGCAAAGCGCGCCGGGCTTCAAGGTTTGGTGCCGGCCATCCCGCAGATAATCTGCCACTGCTCGGCGGTGACCGGGCAGACCGATAGGCGCGACTGGCGCACCAGTGCCATCTCGGAGAGGCGCGGATTGCCCTTGATCTGCTGCAGAGTCACGGGTTCCTTCACCGGGCGCAGGGCTTTCACATCGACCATGCCGAAGCGGCCGCTATCGTCCGACGGATCGGGATAGTACTCCTTCACCACCTCGACGATGCCGACGATCCGGCGCTCGTTTACCGAATGATAGAAGAAGGCCTGATCGCCCTTCTTCATGGCCTTCATGTTGTTCGAGGCCTGGTAGTTTCGCACCCCGTCCCAGAAGGTCACCTTGTCGCGCAGCTGATCTTCCCAGGACCAGGTGCCGGGTTCCGTCTTGATCAACCAATAGGCCATTGCCGTCTCCGCGCCGTTCACCGCATCGGCCGCGACGGTAGCGCAATGCGCGGGGGCGGCGCCACCCGGCCGCTGTGCCGAGCGGCGCCGCGCTGGTCGGTGGCTAGCGGAGCCTCGCCCTTCGAGACGGCCCTGCGGGCCTCCTCAGGGTGAGATTCCTATGGTGGTCAGGCAAACCTGTGCATCATCCTCCCCGCACTTCACTCCCTCTCCTCATCCTGAGGAGCGCGCGTCTCGAAGGGTGATTGGCCCGAACCGGCGATCCGGCGACGGAAGGAGGGTCAGCCGCGCGCCCAGGGCGCTTCGGCGGCGGCGGGGCGGGCGAGCAGGGCGCGGATGGTTCCGTCGATATCGGCGCCCTTGTTGACGATGGCGTTGACCGCCTCGGCGATGGGCATTTCGACGCCCAGCTTGGCGGCGCGGGCCAGGACGCTGGCCGCCGTCCACATCCCCTCGGCGACCGAGTTCCGTTCTTCCAGGATATCGGCCAGGGCGCGGCCTTCGCCCAGTTCGAAGCCGAGCGAGCGGTTGCGCGATTGCGCGCCCATGCAGGTCAGCGCCAGATCGCCGAATCCGGCCAGGCCCATCATGGTTTCGGGCCGGGCGCCGAGGGCGAGGGCGAAACGGGTCATCTCGCTCGCCCCCCTGGACAGCAAGGCCGCGCGCGCGTTGTCGCCCATGCGCCGTCCGTCGGAGATGCCGCAGGCGATGGCGATGACATTCTTGAGCGCACCGCCAACCTGCGCGCCGATCGGATCGTCCGATTGGTAGATACGGAAATAGGGATCGTGCAGGGCTTCGACGATGGCGCGCCCCGTTCCCGCGTCCTCGCAGGCCAGGGTCAGGGCCGTGGGCAGGCCGCGCGCGACCTCGGCGGCGAAGGTCGGGCCCGACAGCACGGCCAGCGGCCGGCTGGGCAGGGACTCGGCCAGGGCCTCGCTCATCAGGGCGCCGCTGCCCTGTTCGATGCCCTTGGCGCAGATGACGACGGGGGTCGCGGGCGCGACGCTTTCGGTTAGCCCGGCGGCGGTCTTGCGCAGATGCTGGGCCGGCACGACCAGCAGCAGCAGGTCGCGATCCGCCGCCTCGGCCAGATCGCCGGTCGCGCGGATCGCCGGGTCAAGATCGACCCCGGGCAGGAACATGGGATTGGCATGACGCGCGTTTATCGCCTCGACCACCGCGCTTTCGCGCGCCCAGAGCAGCACGTCGCGCCCGGCGCGGCGGGCCGCCGCGGCCAGGGCGGTGCCCCAGGCGCCGCCCCCGATGATGCCGATCCGTTGCATGGCTGAAGTCTAGCGCGCCCCGGCTGGCCTGTCCGCCTGCGATGCGCCGGCCTGTTCCGCAGATCGCGCTGCGGACCGAGCCAGGGCGGTGGGGCCCCGTTCGATTCCGGCCTCGGGGTCGAGGGGCCAGCGCGGGCGGGGGGCAAAATCGAACCCGTCGGCCAGGCCCTGGCGCAGCCGCTCGATCCCCGCCCAGGCGATCATCGCGGCATTGTCGGTGCAGAGCGCCAAGGGCGGCGCGGCCAGGCGCAACCCGCCCGCCGCCGCGACAATCTCCAGCCGCGTGCGGAGGGTTCGGTTGGCCGCCACCCCGCCCGCGACGACCAGGTCGCGGCCTTCCGGGTGATCGGCGCGGAACATGCGGATGGCATTGGTCGTGCGCTCGGCCAGGACATCGGCCACGGCGGCCTGGAAGGAGGCGCAGAGATCGGCCCGGTCTTGCGCATGGGGGTCGCGCGCGTCCGGCGTGGCGTTCCCCAAATCGCAACCGAGGTCGCGCAGAACATGGCGCACGGCTGTCTTGAGCCCGGAGAAGGAGAAATCCGCGCCCGGCCGCCCGGCCATCGGTCGGGGCAGGGCGAAGCGCTTGGGATCGCCCGTCTTGGCGGCGCGTTCGACCGCCGGGCCGCCGGGATAGGAAAGGCCGAGCATCTTGGCGGTCTTGTCGAAGGCCTCGCCGATCGCGTCGTCCACCGTGGTGCCCAGGCGGCGATAGCGCCCGACCTCCTCGACCGCGAGCAGCTGGCAATGGCCGCCCGAGACCAGCAGCAGCAGGAAGGGAAAGGCGGCGTCGCCGGACAGCCGCGCGCTCAGGGCGTGGCCTTCCAGATGATTGACGGCGGCGAAGGGCAGGTCGTGGACCGCGGCGATGCCCTTGGCCATGGTCAGGCCGACCATCAGCCCGCCGATCAGGCCTGGCCCGGCCGTCGCCGCGACCCCGTCGAGCTCGGCATAGTCGAGCCCGGCCTCCGCCATCACCCGGACGATCAGCCGGTCGAGATGGGCGAGATGGCTGCGCGCGGCGATCTCGGGCACCACGCCGCCATAGGGCGCGTGTTCCTCGATCTGTGACAGCACGGCCTCGGCCAGCACCGTGCGGTCGTCGCGCACGACCGCCGCCGCCGTCTCGTCGCAGCTCGTTTCGATACCGAGGACGATCATCGCCTCGCGCTCGTTTTCCAGTTTGTCATCCCGACACTATATAGGTGCCGAAAACCAAATAGGCGGCCGTCGTAAATATGTGCGCCGGCCGGGCGCTTCGGGTAAACCTAGCGCCATGACTGTGGAACCCATTCGTCTCGGCACGCGGGGCAGCAGGCTCGCCCTGCTCCAGGCCAAACAGGTGCGCGACCGGCTGATCGCGGCCCATCCCGATCTCGCGGCCGAGGGCGCCGTGCGCATCGTCGAAATCCGCACCACCGGCGACAAGGTCCAGGACCGCGCCCTGGCGGAAATCGGCGACAAGGGCCTGTTCGTCAAGGAGTTGGAGGAGGCCCTGCTCGACCGCCGCGTCGATGCCGCCGTCCATTCCATGAAGGATGTGCCAACCCGGCTGCCCGCCGGTTTCGAGATCGCCGCCCTGCTGGAAAGCGCCGATCCGCGCGACGCCTTCGTCTCGCCCCGGGCCGCCCGGCTCGAAGACCTGGCCGAGGGCGCGGTCATCGCCTCGGCCTCTGTGCGCCGTCTGGCCCAGGCTCTGGAACGGCGACCCGATCTGCGGACCACCCTGATCCGGGGCAATGTCCAGACCCGGCTGCGCAAGCTGGAGGAAGGCCTGGCCGATGCCACCTTCCTGGCCAAGGCTGGGCTCGACCGCCTGGGCACGCCGGAAATCGCAACCCGGGTTCTGGAGCCGGAGGAGATGATGCCGGCTGTCGCCCAAGGCGTGATCGGCGTCGAAATCCGGGAAGAGGACACGCGGATGCGCGCGCGCCTCGCGCCGCTCGACCATGGGCCGACCGCGCGCCGGGTCGAGGCGGAGCGCGCCCTGCTCGCCGCCCTCGACGGCTCCTGCCGCACGCCCATCGGCGCGCTCGCCGAGTTCGAAACGGGCGGCGCCCTGCGTCTGCGCGCCCTGATCGCCATGCCGGACGGCTCGGCCCTCTGGCGGACCGAGCGGCGCGGCCTGGCGCTCGACGCGGCGGCCATGGGCCGCGATGCGGGCGAGGAGTTGCGCGCGCTTGCCGATCCGGCCTGCTTCGCCGACAAGAGTTGAACAACATGCGCGTTTTGGTTACCCGGCCGGAGCCCGATGCCTCGGGTCTGGCCCGGGCGCTCGAAGCGATGGGCATCGACAGTGTCCTCGCGCCTTTGATAGAGATCCACGATCGGCTGCAGGCCGTCCCGCTCGGCGGGGTCCAGGCCATCCTCGCCACCAGCGCGAACGGTGTGCGCGCCTTCGCCCGCTGCGAGACGCGCCGCGACCTGCCGCTCTTCGCGGTCGGCGCGGCCACGGCGGAGACCGCGCGCGCCGTCGGGTTCGAGACGGTCGACACGGCTGGCGGCGATGTCCATGCCCTGGGCGCGCGGGTCGAGCAGGTGCTCGACCTCGCGAATGGCGCCCTTCTCCATATTGCGGGAACCGTCACCGCCGGCGATCTCGCGGGCCGTCTCGCGGCGTCGGGTTTCGAGGTTCGCCGCGCAGTGCTTTACGAAGTGCGGCCTGTGGAACGGCTGCCTGCGGCGGCGGTCGAGGCGATTCGCGGGGGCGCCATCGACGGGGTCTTAATTTTCTCTCCCCGCACGGCGCGGGCCTTTGTTACTCTGGTCCGCGAGGCTCGGGTTGTGGCGAGCCTGCAAGGCAGCACGGTTTATTGCCTGAGCGAGGCCGTTGCGGCCGAAACCGCCGCGCTCGGCTGGCGTAGAATCCTCGTCGCCGATGCACCTGACCAGCAAGCATTGTTGTCCCTTGTCGCGGCCGGGCAGCAAGGAGCGCCGGCCGGACGGCACGTCGAGGACCAGAAATGAGTGGAAGCGCCCGATGACCGATCGCCCCGACAGGACGGATGCCGAAGGCCCCGTGCCCTCCGCCACGATCGTGATCGAGGCCTTTGGCGGTATCCGGCCCATGGCGGCGAAACTCGACATACCGGTGACCACGGTCCAGGGCTGGAAGGAGCGCGACAGCATCCCGAAGCGACGCTGGGCCAGTATTCGGCGGGTCGCCGAAGCGCAAGAATTGAACCTGGACACGGCGCCGCAGAGCGCGGCGCAGACCCAGGATGTGATCGCTATGCCGGCGGACAAGGGCGTGGATTCGCTCAAAATGGACGAAGGCAATAAAGACCTGGGCGAAAAGAAACCCGGTGAGACGCAAACGGGCGAAGCGCAAGCGACGGCGCCCGCCGCCGGGAAGGGCGATACGCCATGGTCCGCATCGGTCCCGGAGGATGGGATCATCGACAAGAAAGCCGCCAAGGACGCGCCGGCAAAAGACGCGCCGCGCGAAACCGCTGAGCTTGCCCGGTCTGCCACGCCGCCGGTCCCGCCGCGCCCGGCCCGACGGGGTATGGGCGCCTGGCCTCGGATCGTCTCGATCTTTATCGCCGCGGGCGCCGCCGTGACCTGGGGGCTTTGGTGGCCCACGGTCGAGCAGGAACTCGACCGGGCCGGGATATTCTCCGCGACGCCGAGCGAGTCGGATCCGGCTGCCGCGCCAGATACGCTGGACACAACGGACACAACAGACACGACCGGCACGGCATCGTCCCCGGCATCGCCGGCGCCGGCGGATGGGCAATCGGTCCAGGCGGAGATCGCCGCGCTCAAGGAATCTCTGCGCGCGCTTCAGGCCGCTGGTGGCGGCGCGGCGGACGGCAAGATTGCGGCCCTGGAGAAGCAGGTCCAGGGCCTTTCCGGCACGGTCGAAACGCGCATCTCAGGGCTGGAAAGCCGGGGCGCCACGACGGTGGTGGAAAGCGCCCTGGCCGAGTTGCGGGCGGGAAACGGCCGACTGACGGGACAGGTCAAGGCCCTGCGTAAATCTCTCCAGGCGATGGAACAGCGACTCGATGCCGCGGAGAAACGCGCCGGTGGCGAAGAGGTCCTGATGCTGGCCGTCGGGCAGTTGCGCGCCGCCCTGGCGCGCGGTGTGCCCTTCCGGCAGGAACTGTCCACGCTCGAAGGTCTTTCGGCCGGGGATGAGGCT
>CAUZWC010000079.1:0-11462 GCA_963583595.1 Alphaproteobacteria bacterium
GGCGTCGGCACGGCCTGCGTCCAGATCGCCAAGGCGGCGGGCGCGACCGTGATCGCCTGCGCCAGCAGCCAGGACAAGCTGGACCGGCTGAAGGCGCTCGGGGCCGATCATCTGATCGACTACACCAAAGAGGATTTCTCGCGCGCGGCTTGGGGCATCAGCGGCAAGAAGGGCTGCGACCTGATCGTCAACTACACCGGCGGCGACACCTGGGTACCCAGCCTGCGCGCGCTGGGCAATTTCGGCCGCATGGTGACCTGCGGCGCGACCGCCGGCTTCGATCCCGCGACCGATATCCGCTACATCTGGCGGCGCGAGGTCGAGATCATCGGCTCCAACGGCTGGGCCCGCGAGGATCTGGAGGCCCTGATCGCCAAGACCCGTTCGGGCGCGATCGTGCCGGTGATCGACAAGGTCCTGCCGCTCGCCGAGGCCCATGAGGGCTTCCGCGTGCTGCGCGACCGCGAGGTCTTCGGCAAAGTCATCATCACACCCTGAGGCCCTACCGCCATGAACATCGCGTGCCTGAAGCAGACCAATTTCGGCTATTTTCTGGCCAATATCGCGGCCGAGGATCCCGGCCGCCTGGCCATGATCGACCTCTGGGGCGGGAGCGAAAGACGCGCGACCTACGGCCAGCTCGACGAGCGCATGAACCGAGTGGCGGCCGCGCTGACCGCCCGGGGCATGAAGTCCGGCGACCGCATGATCCTGTCGGTCGGCAACCGGACGGAATTCGTCGAGGCGATGTTCGGCGCCATGCGCGCAGGCATCGTGCCCGTGCCCTTCAACACCCGCCAGGGTGCCGGCGTGCTGGACTATATCGCCGAGAATTCCGGCGCCCGGGGCGCCATCGTCGAAGCGGCGGCGAACCCGGCGGTGGCCGAGATCGTGGAGCGGCGCGGCCTTTCGATCCGTATCGCGCTCGGCGATGCCGGTGAGGGCTGGGACGCCTATGAAGACGCCCTGGCAACGGCCGGGCCGGATTTCACACCACCGGAAATCGACCCGAAAACCCATCTCTGTTTCCTGGGCTACACCTCGGGCTCAACCGGGCGACCCAAGGGCGTGCCGCTGACCCATGACGGGCAGATCTGGTGGACGAGCTGCATGTGCACCTACTGGCCGGCAGGACCGGAGCTGCGCACCATCGCGGCCATGCCGCTCTATCACAAGAATGCCATGGCGGGCGCGATCAAGCCGCGCCTGTGGTCTGGCGGCTCGGTCGTCCTGCTTCCGGATTTCAAGCCGCGACCCTTCCTCGAGGCCCTGGCCAAGTATCGCTGCACCGGCGCCGGGGGCGTGCCCACGGTCTTCGCCCTGCTGCTCGAAGAGAAGGACCTGATCGCGAGTCTGGATTTCTCCGCCATGCAGATCATGGTCGTCGGCTCCGCGCCCGTGCATGAGGAGTTGATGAACCGTCTCGCCGAGACCTTCGGCGTGACGGTGATCCAGAGCTACGGCCTGACCGAAGGCGGCCCAGTCATGCTGGGCCCGCCGACCGATGGGCGGCCCGTGCCCTATGACAGCGCGGGCGCGGCCTGGCCCGAAGGCGAGGTCAAACTGGTCGACGCGGACGGCAAGTACAACCACAGCTACGGCGAACTCTGGGTGCGCAACCCCGGCGTGATCTCGGGCTATTACAACCTGCCAGAGGTCAACAAGCAGCGCATCGTCGACGGCTGGCTGCGCACCGGCGACCTCTTCGCCTGTGACGCGGAGGGCTTCTACTACTTCAAGGGCCGCACGGACGACATGTTCAATTGCGGCGGCGAGAACGTCTATCCCAAGGAGGTCGAGAACCTGCTGCTGACCCATCCCGATGCGGTCGAGGCCTGCGTCGTCGCCGTGCCCCATGCGACCAAGGGCCATGCCCCGGTCGGCATGGTCGCCGTCACCGAGGGCTCGAAGGCCGACGAGGCGGCTCTGCGCGCCTTCTGCCTGGAGCATGGTCCGGCCTATTCCCATCCGCGCCGAGTCGTCGTGGTCGACACGGTGCCCCTGACCGGCGCCAGCAAGATCGACCGGGCGGGCATCACCAAGACCCTGACGGAGCGCTTCGGGACCCTGACCAGCGACCGGTAGCCCGAAACGGGATCTGCCGAGAATCTGCCGGCAATCGCCGCCCGATGCGGCGATTCGGCGTGAACATGCGGCGCACTTCTCTTGAGCGGCGGGGCCCAACTGGTAGTGTTCGGCCACCCGCAACAGTCCAGGACAGCGACACAAGGCCATGATCCGATCTTCCCTTGCCGCCCGCCCCTCGCCCCCTTCCCCGCGATCCGGAGACGCGCGATGAGCGAAGCATCGATCCTGCGCCGGGACGAAGGCGCCGTGGCCGTGTTGACCCTGAACCGGCCGAAGAAGCTGAACGCCCTCGATATCCCCAGCGTCGAACTGCTGATCCGCCATCTGCGCGAGATCGCCGCCGACAAGGCGGTGCGCGCGGTCGTGCTGACCGGGGCCGGGGAGCGCGCCTTCTCGGCCGGCGGCGACATGAGCGAGATGGCCGAACAGCCGACCGCCTTCACCACCGACCAGGTCATGACCACCTGGCAGGAGGCGACGAGGCTGCTCGAACACTCCCTCAAGCCGACGATCTGCGCGGTGCGCGGCTACGCCTATGGCGGCGGGACCGAACTGGCCATCGCCTGCCATATCCGGGTCGCGGCGGAAGACGCCAGGTTCGGCCAGACCGAGATCGTCCACGACCATATCCCCGGTGGCGGCGGCACCCAGCGCCTGCCCCGACTGATCCCCCTCAACCTGGCCTACGAGTACCTGTTCACGGGCGATCCGATCCCGGCGGCCGAGGCCCACCGCATCGGCCTGGTCAACCATGTCTGGCCGGCCGAGGAACTGATGGCGCGCACGATGGACCTGGCGCGGCGGATCGCCGAACGCTCGCCCACCGCCCTCGCCTATACCATCGAGGCGGTGCGCGAGGGGCTGGAGATGCCACTCGAATCCGGCATGCGGCTGGAACGTGCACTGGCCTCCATCGCCCAGGAATCGGACGAGGCCCAGGCCGGTTTCCGCGCCTTCCTGGCGAAGAAGCGCAAGGCGGAGACGGGAAGATCGTGACCGAAGAAACGAGCGTCACGCCCACAGGCGTCGATATCAACCATCTGCTGGGTCAGGGGGTCGCCAACCATCCCGACAAGACGGCCCTGATCGATGCCGAGGGCCGTTCGGCCAGCTTCGCCGAGGCGGCCGCGATGGCGCAGGGCCTCGCCGCCGCCTATCGCGCGGCGGGCGCGCGGCCGGGCGACCGGCTGGCCCATATCCTGCCCAACGGCATTCCCTTCGTCGTGACCGAACTGGCCGCCCTGCAATGCGGGCTGGTCAAGGTGCCGCTCAACATCCGCTTCGCCGAGGCGGAGGTGCTCTACGCCCTGACCGACTGCGCGCCGCGCATCCTGGTCTGCGACGCCCGCTATGCCGATGCCGTCCTGGCCCGGCGCGCCGAATTGCCGGAGCTGGAGGCGATCTTCGTTGTCGGCAGCGAACGTCCGGGCTGCAGCAGCTATGACGAGGCGATCCGAAAGCCCGGCGACGATATCCCACCCCACCGCTACGGCGACGAGGCCCCCGTTCTGATCCGCTATACCGGCGGCACGACCGGCCGCCCCAAGGGCATCGTCCATACCCACCGGGCTTTCCGCGCGATCAATCTGGACGTGATGCGCGAATTCGCCTTCGCGGCGGACGACGTTATTTTGCATCTCGGGCATCTGTCCCATGGCCTCAACTTCATGTGGGGCGCGGCCTGGGCGGCGGGGGCGATCCAGGTGCCCCATGAGCGGTTCGATGCCCGCGCCGTGCTCGACGCGATTCAGCGCCACCGGGTGACCTATACCTACATGGTGCCGACCATGGTGCAGCGCCTGCTGCGCGAGGATGACGGCACGACCGACGTCTCGTCCCTGCGCATGTTCATGTATGCCTCGGCGCCCATGCCGGTGCCGGTGCTGCGCGCGGCGATGGCGCGCTACGGGCCGATCTTCACCCAGGTCTATACCTCGAGCGAGGCGCCGGTGATCACCACCATTCTGCGCGCCGAGGAGCATATCGACCAGGACGGCCCGGCAGGCAACCGCCTGGCCTCCTGCGGGCGGGCGGTGGCGACGATGGAGATCCGCCTGCTTGACGACGACTGCGAGCCGGTGCCCGAGGGCGAGGTCGGCGAGATTGTCGTGCGCTCGGAGAACAACATGGAAGGCTACTGGCGCCTGCCCGAGGAGACCGCGTCGGCCCTGCGCGACGGCTGGTACTACACGGGCGACATGGCCCGGCGCGACGACGAGGGCTTCCTCTATATCGTCGACCGCAAGAAGGACATCATCATCACCGGCGGCTTCAACGTCTGGCCCAAGGAGGTCGAGGACGCCCTCTACACCCATCACGCCGTGGCCCAGGCCGCCGTGGTCGGCGTGCCGGACGAGGAATGGGGCGAGGCGGTGAAAGCCTTCATCGTGGCCAAGCCCGGCGCCATCCCTGGCCCCGAGCTGGAGGCCGAACTGACCGCCCTCTGCCGCGAACACCTGGCCGGCTACAAGAAGCCGCGACGCTTCGAATTCGCCGACTCCCTGCCCCTGAGCCCGGTCGGCAAGATCATGCGCCGCGCGCTCCGCGACCGGGAATGGGCCAAGGCGGCCGCGGAAACGGGGCGGAAGGTTTAGGCTGGACAGTCGGAAACCCGGCCGGAGCTCGGATGATCCGGATCCTCTCGAATGAAGGATGTGGAACATGAATGAACTCGTCGCAGGGGTAAGCTGGATCGGCGTCGTGACCGGGGCGGTCCTCTCCTTTCTGGTGGGATGGCTTTGGTACTCGCCGAAGGACAGTGACACGTTAAGTGTGTGACCGACGCAGGGAGGGACCGTTACCATCTGGCGTAAGCTACACTGGGTGTCCGCCGGTTGGGCGGTCTTCTCGCGCTCCGTTACGCCACCACAGCTGTCAAACGGAGGGCCGGGCGAGAGGCCTCGTGGCCGAAGAAGCATCGCAGCATCTCGCACCGGCCGGAGCCAACGGTTTCTATCACGTGGGCCGCGATTTCTTTTCCGACTTAACCGGGGCGTTCGCTATTGTCGCCGCAGACCCGAGCGATGGACTTATTCGGGTTCTCATCGCTGGATAGCCGCCCGCACAGATTTGTGTACAGGGCGGACACCATGCGGACACAGTGGGGCGGGCATATTGCCCGCCCCTATTTTTTACTCTTAACTCATTGAAATAATTGGTGCCCGCTCCGGGAGTCGAACCCGGACGGCCCGAGGGCCAAGGGATTTTAAGTCCCTTGCGTCTACCAGTTCCGCCAAGCGGGCAGGCCCGAGGAAGCTACGCCGCCGGGCGGGGGCCGGGCAAGCGCAGGCCGGCATCGGTCGCGTTCGCCCTTAAAGATCGTGGCCCGATTTGGCACGAACCGCGCGGCGAGGTTGTCGTCGCTCGCCAGCAGTTCGGTCTCCGAACCGGCCCATCTGGCTGGTCGAGGCACCACCGCGCTCAACCGCCTTGCCGCCGACGATCCAACGCATCGCAGGATCGCGCCCGAGCCGGTCGGCGTCGTTCACGTCCTCATATCCGGCAAGGCGACCATAGACGGATTGTCGAAGAAGGCCGGCGATGCCGTGCCAACCGTTCCTGCCGGTCCGACTGTCAGCGAGAACTTCGCCCGCCAATGGCGTCAGCCCGAGGGCATCATCGAGTTCGCGATAGGCGAGCAGACCGGCGTCGGAGGTCACCCGCGATCCGTGGAACTCCAGCTTCAGGCGACGGTCGAAACAGGGCCGAAGTGGATGGCGATCCGATTCACCCTCTGGGTTCCGCATCCGAGCCGCCCTCCATATGATATAAGTATCTGATTCATATACCTGAATTAGATGAAAATCGCATCAAATGGTTCGGTCACTTGGTAAATGCGGGTTTAAAAGTACCCGGCCTTAAAGCTCGCCTTCCTTCTTGAGCAGGTGCAGCGCCTTGGCGAAGGCGTCGAGGGTGTCGCGCAGCTCGGGATCGCCATGGGCGGCGCTGGTCTGGCCGCCGGGCCAGCCGTTGAAATCGACCCCGTGGGTCAGCAGCGCTATGCGCAGCTTACCTACACAGGGCGCGTTCGCCGCCAGCTCGTCCATCGGTGTCGCCAGGGAATCGAAGCTGTCCGGCGAGACATCCGCCCGGCCCTTGGGGTTGGTGAAGATATGGGCGCCCGAGAAGGTGCCGTAGGCCGCCCAGCGCACCCCAGCCTCGCGGATCGCGTCGTTCAGCCCGGCGCGCAGGCGTTCGGCATAGGCATTGGCCCGGGCGCAAGCATCGGTGTCGCGGATCGTCTCGAGCATCGTGCTGCCGGCCGCGGCAGCCACGGGATTGGCGTTGTAGGTGCCGAAATGCTCGACCTTCTCGAAGCCTTTCTCGGCCGCGACCTCGAAATCCAGCAGATCGAGGATATCCTTGCGGCCGACCACCGCGCCGCCCGGCATCGTGCCCGAGAGGATCTTGGCCAGGGTCGTCATATCCGGGGTCACGCCGTAATGGGCCTGGGCCCCGCCCGGCGAGACGCGGAAGCCGGTAACGACCTCGTCGAAGATCAACACCACGCCATGCCGGGTCGCGGCATCGCGCAGGAATTTCAGGTAGTCCGGCCGGATCGGCACCATGCCGAAATTGGACCCCGTGGGCTCGACGAAAATCGCCGCGACATCGTCATGGTCGGTCAGCGCCTTGGTCAGGCCGGCCTCGTCGTTGGGCGCTACCAGGGTCACCTCCTCAGCGACGGCCGAGAGCACGCCCGGAGTCGGCGTGCCGTCGAAATGGCTGTGATAGCCGGACGCCATATGGTCGTGCCAGCCGTGGAAATGGCGCATGAAGCGGATCAAGCGCGTCTTGCCCGTATAGGCGCGCGCCAGGCGGAGGGCCATGTGGGTCGCCTCGGTGCCCGAAGAGGTGAAGCGCACGCGCTCGGCACACGGCACCATCTCACGGATCAGGTTGCCCCAGCGGATCTCGTAGGGATTGTTCGCGCCGAAATGGGTGCCCTTGTCCTGGGCCTCGTGGATCGCCTTCTGCAGGACCGGGTGGTTGTGACCCAGCAGATGGGAGCCGTGGCCACCGAAATAGTCGACATATTCGTTGCCGTCGACATCCCATTTGCGCGGACCGTCGGCATGGGTGACATAGGGGCCATAGGGCCAGAAATGCCGCCCGTCATGGGTGATACCGCTCGGGAACAAGCCCCGCGCCTCCTCCGCCAGCTTCGCCGAACCGGGCGTCTTCTCACGATAGGCGGCGACGATTTCGGAATTGGTAAGCGCGGTATCGGGCATGGTGAAACTCCTCGGAATGATCCGACCAGTGAAGCACAGCGGGTCGTTCGGCGGAAGCGGGACCGCCACCGACGGGCGAACCGCCATCCGTGCAGGCGACGGCGCGTTTGGTTATGATCGCGCCCTATCGTACTCAGGCCGAAGCCCGGCCAGACAGGGAGACCCCAAATGAGCGAGCGTCGGCGGCGCATCCTGCCCAAGCGTTGGTCCAAGCTGGCGACCGCGGCGACCATCGTCTGGGTCCTGTTCGTCTGGTTCGAGATCCAGGGCGACTACACCCACCCATTGGCGCAGCTCATGTTCCTCGTCCCGCTGGGCGGCTGGATCGCGATGATCGCGATCGCCAAGGTCTTCGGCATGGAAGAGGAAGTGGAGGAAAAACCCAAGAAAAAGCGGGATGCCTGAGGCACCCGCGGCCGCGGGTGCCTAGACCCGGGTCAACCCGAACATCGAGGCGCCGAGCAGGACCAAGCCGATATTCATGGTCACCAGACCGCGCCGCTTGTCGCCCTCGGCCTCGCCGTTCTTGATCCGCATCAGGCCAATATACATCAGCAGGCCGCCGAGGCCCGCGCCCGCGCCGAGCAGGATGGGCAGATAGTCTTCCATTCTCAGCTGTCCTCGATGCCGTCGCCGCCGAGGCCGACGAGCAATTCGATCACCGCCGCGACGGCCCTGTCCAATCGCGCCGCATCGCTGCCGCGCAGCACGACATGCACCCCGAAGCCACCCTGGCGGAAAAAGGGGTAACTGCCGATATCGATATCGGGATAGGCGTCCTGCATCGCGCCCAGGCCCTCGGCGATGGCGCCTTCCGGCAGGCCGGTCGCCACGGTGCGCGAGATCACGGGCGGGCCGCCGGCCAAGGTGTGCTTCACCTCGTCGAACATGGCGCGCATGATCGCGGGCACACCGGCCATGACATAGACATTCTCCATGCGGAAGCCGGGCGCGGCGCTGACCGCGTTCTTCACCAGATCGGCCCCCACCGGGGTCTCGGCCATCTTCAACCGCGCCTCGTTCAGCTTGGCCGGCTCGTAGGCCGCCTCGAGCAGCTTCACCGCCTCGGGATGGCAATGGAGAGGCACACCGAACGCCTTGGCGATGCAGCCGGCAGTGATGTCGTCATGGGTCGGACCGATGCCGCCCGTAGTGAAGACGTAATCGTATTTGGCGCGCAGGGTGTTGACCGCCTCGACGATCTCGCCCTCGATATCGGGCACCACCCGCGCCTCGGCCATCTTCACCCCGACCTCGGTCAAGCCCTTGGCGATATGGTTGAGATTGGCGTCCTGGGTGCGGCCCGAGAGAATTTCGTTGCCGATCAGCAGGACGGCGGCGGTGACGGTCTTGGAACTGGGCATAGCGGCGCACACCATTGATCGAAGGGCCGTCATGATAGCGGCGGGTGCGGCCGCCACCAACATCTCGAACGGCCTCTATTCGAATGGCTATTTCTCGAGTGGCCACCTCTCGAACAAAAGAACGACTTGTGGCACGATCCCCGGACCGGGGCGCGAAGCCCCACCGCCTTCAACACCGTCCCCCGCGTTAGGACAACAACTATGACCAGCGAAAGAATCGAGCGGGCCGTCGCCCTGCTCGTCGTGGCGCGCCGCGAGCGCAAGACCATGACCAATCTGCCCGAAGACCTCCGCCCCAGGGACGAGGAGGAAGCCTATGCCATGCAGGACGCGCTTTGCGCCCGGCTCGGTATCCAGGCGACGGCCTGGAAGATCGCCTGCACGACCGATCACGCCCAGGCCGCGCTGAACACAGATTTCCCGTTTCGCGGCCCCCTGCCCGCCTCGGCCGTCTATCACAGCCCAGCCCGCATTCCCGCCGAGAACCACTTCATGCGCATGGTCGAGGGCGAATTCGCCTTCACCTTGGCCGAGGACCTGCCGGCGGACGAGGGCCCCTTCACGCGCGACCAGGTCGCGGCCGCGCTGGGAACATTGCATCCGGCGATCGAGGTAGCCGACAGCCGGTTCGAGGTCTGGCGGGCGGCCGGCAAGCCGTCGCTGATCGCCGATCTTGCCGTTTCCGGGGCCCTGGTCGTCGGCGAAGGCTTAGCGGATTGGCGGAGCCTCGACATCGCGTCCCTGATGGCGCGCATGGAGGTGGACGGCGAATTGGTGGGCGAAGGGCCGGGCAGCGAGGCCCTCGGGCATCCGGTCGAGGCGGTGCTCTGGCTTGCCAACCATCTCTCGGCCTGGGGCCTGGGGCTGAAGACCGGCCAGATCGTGACCACCGGCACCTGCACCGGCAACCATATGACCGCCAAGGGCAGCACGGCTCGCGCCACCTTCGAGGATCTGGGCGCCGCCGAAGCCAGCTTCACCTAGAGCAATATAGGGAGATTGTGCCAATCATCCTTCGAGACGGCCCTGCGGGCCTCCTCAGGGTGAGATGAATTCATTGCTTTTCCTCATCGTGAGGAGCGCGCGAATCGCGCGTATCGAAGAATTTTTCGCCATTCCAAAAAGCCTGCTGGAGAGTATATGCGTTTCGAAGCGCCGCTGCTGCGCGGCACCCTGATTCGCCGCTACAAGCGG
This sequence comes from Alphaproteobacteria bacterium, assembly GCA_963583595.1. Lineage (GTDB taxonomy): Bacteria > Pseudomonadota > Alphaproteobacteria > CADEGL01 > CADEGL01 > JABIRQ01. The sequence continues at coordinate 9,881 of CAUZWC010000079.1, forward strand.
TTCCTGGCCGATATCGCCCTGGAAGACGGGCGCGAGGTGACGGCCCATTGCCCCAATCCGGGCGCCATGCTGGGCCTGACCGCGCCGGGCAGCACGGTCTGGCTGAGCCCAGCGAACAACCCGGCGCGCAAGCTGAAATTCACCTGGGAAATGATCGAAGCCGAGGGCACCATCGTCGGCATCAACACCGGCCGGCCCAACGCCCTGGGCGAGGAAACCATCCTGGCCGGCCGGGTTCCCGGCCTGGAGGGCTATGCCCGCCTGCGCCGCGAGGTGAAATATGGCCGCAATTCGCGCATCGACATCCTGCTCGAGGACGACGACCGCCCACCCTGCCATGTCGAGATCAAGAACGTCCATTTCATGCGCGAGCCGGGAATCGCCGAATTTCCCGATTCGGTGACGGCGCGGGGCGCTAAACATCTCGACGAACTGGCCGATGTTGCCGCCGCCGGCGGACGCGCGGTCATGCTCTATGTCGTGCAGCGGGGCGATTGCCGGCGCCTGCGCATCGCCGGCGATCTCGACCCGACCTATGCCAAGGCCTTCGCCCGGGCGCGGGCATCGGGGGTCGAAGCCCTGGCCCATGGTTGCAAAACCGATCTCGAAAGCATTGTATTGGCCGACCCCCTTATCGTCGAAGCCTGAGCGGAACCGAATGAATCAGTTGGAATACCCGTCCTCCACAACCGAATTCGGCGACCTCGATTCCGGCCGCATCAAGCTTCACGGCCCCAAGGATTTCGAGAGCATGCGCCGTGCCGGGCGGCTGGCGGCAGAAACCCTCGATTTCATCGGCACCCATGTCGTGCCGGGAGTGAGCACGGGCGAGCTCGACCGGCTATGCCACGATTTCATCATCGAGCGCGGGGCGATTCCCGCGCCGCTCAACTATCGCGGTTTTCCCAAGTCGATCTGCACCTCGGTTAATCACGTCGTCTGTCACGGCATCCCCAACGACGAAAAGATCCTGGTCGAGGGCGATACCGTGAATATCGACGTAACGGTGATCCTGGACGGCTGGCACGGCGATACCAGCCGCATGTTCCCCGTCGGCGAGAAGATCGGCGTGAAAGCGCGCAAGCTGACCGAAGTCACCTATGAGGCGATGATGCGCGGCATTGCCGTGGTCAGGCCCGGCGCCACGGTGGGCGATATCGGGCACGCCATTCAGAGCTATGCCGAGGGCCAGCGCTTCTCCGTCGTGCGCGATTTCTGCGGCCACGGCTTGGGCCGGGTCTTTCACGACGCGCCCAGCATCCTGCATTTCGGCCGGCCGGGCACCGGTCCGGTGCTGCGCCAGGGCATGTTCTTCACGATCGAGCCGATGATCAACGCGGGCCGCGTCGATGTGAAGATACTGGCCGACGGCTGGACGGCGGTGACCAAGGACCGGAGCCTCTCCGCCCAGTTCGAGCATTCCATCGGCGTGACCGACGAGAGCTACGAGATTTTTACCCTCTCCCCCAAGGGCCTGGACAATCCGCCCTACGATTTCAGCTAGGCTCCCGGCCCGCCCATGCCGACCGTCGATCCGGAGGAACGCAGTCACTGGCTGGCCGAAGCGCTGACCGAGGCGCCG
>CAUZWC010000080.1:0-11364 GCA_963583595.1 Alphaproteobacteria bacterium
CGTCCGCGCTCGCCACGGCGGTGCCGATCTTGCCAACGACGATGCCGGCGGCGGCATTGGCGATGCGCGCCGCGTCCTCGATATCGAGCCCGGCGGCCAGGGCGGCGGCCAGGGCGGCGACCACCGTGTCGCCCGCGCCCGAAACGTCGTAGACCTCGCGCGCCTCGGCCGGCAGATGGAGGGTCGCGCCCTCGGCGCGCACCAGAGTCATGCCCTCGGGCCCGCGCGTGACCAGGATGGCGCCGAAATCATGGGCCTCGATCAGGGATTTGGCCGCGGCGACGATCTGCTCTTCGGTTTCCACCGCGCGGCCCGTGGCGGCGGAGAGTTCCGCCCGGTTGGGGGTCAGAATGCTGGCCCCCCGATAGCGCCCGAAATCGGCCCCCTTGGGATCGACCACGACCTGCTTGCCGGCCTTGCGACAGGCCGCGACGACCGCGGCCATCAGATCCAGGGAAAGCACGCCCTTGCCGTAATCGGAGAGGATGACGGCGCCGGTATCCGCGACATCGGCGACGGCGACCCGGGCCAGGTCGTCGAGCACGGTGGCGGAGACCGGATCGACCATTTCTTGGTCGGCGCGCAGCAGTTGCTGACCGCCTGCGATATAGCGGGTCTTGATCGTCGTCGTGCGCCCGCGCTCGACCGAGATATAGGGCTCGATCTCCGCACTTTCGGCGATCAGACCGGTGACCTCGCGCCCTGGCCGGTCGTCGCCCACGACCGAGACGAAGACCGCCTTGGCCCCCAAGGCCACGAGATTGCGCACGACATTGCCGGCGCCGCCCAGCATCGCGCTTTCATGGGCGATGCGCAGGATCGGGATCGGCGCTTCGGGCGAGATGCGATCAACCGTGCCGTAGACAAAACGGTCGAGCATCAGATCGCCGATGCAGAGCACCGGCACCGATTCGAGCTTTTCGATCAGCCCGGCGAGTTCGGCACGTTCGGTCATGGCGCGACCAGCCCCAGCTCGATTTCCAGCGCGCCGCAGAACATCTGCCCCAGGGTGATGTGCATTTCCTGGATCCGCGCGGTGGTGGCCGAGGGCACGATCAGCAGAGGATCGGCCAGGCCGACCAAGGCGCCGCCGTCGCGCCCCGAGAGAGCCGCCGCGACCAGGCCGCCGGCCTTGGCGGCCTCCAGCGCGCGCAGCACGTTCGGGCTGCGCCCGGAGGTCGAAATGCCGATCGCCAGATCGCCCGGCCGACCCAGAGCCTCGACCTGGCGGGAGAAGACGGCGTCGAAGCCGAGATCGTTGCCCCCCGCGGTGAGGGCCGAGGAATCCGTGGTCAGGGCGATGGCCGCGATGGGCGCGCGGTCGTCCTTGTAGCGGATGGTCAGTTCGGTCGCGAGATGCTGGGCGTCGCCCGCGCTGCCGCCATTGCCGAAGAACAGGATCTTGCCGCCGCCGCGCACGACCTCGGCCGCGCAGCCGACAAGGCGGGCGAATGGTTCGGCCAGTGCGGCCTGCGTCGCCGCGGCGACCGCCGCATGCTCCGCGAATTCCGAATCGTAGAAAGCGTCGAGATTCATTGCCCCCGGGCCCCTGATCCCGCTCGCGTCTCTGTTGTTCTGAATGATCTGTCGTTCATCGCGCGGCGGTCTGCGCGCCGTCCGCTGTCATCTCGTCGTAGATCCAGGCATAGGTCTTGGCCAGCCCCTCTCCGAGGGTGATGCCCGGCGCCCAGCCCAGGCGCGCCTTGATCATCGCGTTGTCGCTGTTGCGGCCGCGCACGCCCTGGGGGGCGTCCATCTTGTAATTGCGCTTCAAGGCGATGCCTTCGACAATATCGACTAGCTGATTGATGGTGACGAGCTGATCGCTGCCCAGGTTGATCGGCGCCACGATATCGCTGGCCATGATGCTTTCGGCGCCGTGGAGGCAATCGTCGATATACATGAAGCTGCGGCTCTGCTCGCCGTCGCCCCAGACCTCGATCCCGTGGCGGCCCGAGAGCTTGGCCTGGATGACCTTGCGGCAGATCGCCGCCGGCGCCTTCTCGCGCCCGCCGCCCCAGGTCCCGTGGGGACCGTATACGTTGTGGAAGCGCGCGCAGCAGGGAAACCGCCCGCTTGGTCACGACCTCCGGATCCGCGCCGTCGCCCTCGAGGAATTCCTGCAAAGCCTTCATGCCGTCATCGGAGCCGCCGAAAGCGCCCAGAATCGCCTTGGCCGGCACGCTGACCAGATTGGCGTCATCGCCGACCGCGCCGCCGGCCCCGCCCGGTCCCGAGCGGCTCGAATCCAGGACACCGCCCTCTTCGCCGCTTTCTCCGCCGGCATTCCCGGCCCCGAGCGATGCGAGCGATGCCTCCTCCGACGTGGCGAGCAAGGTGTCGATCTGCTGCACCATGGAATCGACCGCCGACTGCGGTTCCGCCGGCTCGGACGGCTTGGATTGGTTGCCCCGGGGCTCGGGCGCGAAGATCGTGCTGGCCAGGCCAGGCGTCACAAGGACGGAATCGCCGGCAAGGTTCGAGAACAGCACGGCGCCGTTCGTCACATGGACCGTGACCGCGCCGGTGAAGCCAACGATGAGATTGAAGCTGGTGCCGCGGATGCCGAGGGTCGCGGAGCCGGATTTGACCTGATAGGCCCGCGAGGGCGAATTGCCCGAAACGAAGCGGAACACGCCGCTGACGGCATTCATCACGACCTTGCGCTTGTTCGGCATCGGGTCGAAAACGAATTCGTCGAGCACAAGGCTGGATTTCGGGCCGAGCGAGATCTTCGTGTTGTCGCGCAACAGGATCACGGCCGCCGCGCCGGGGCCGGTCTCGATCCGTTCGTTCTGAAAGATTTCGTCCTTGAGCGCGATCTCGCGCACATGGCTGCCGCGCTTTCCCTTGACCTCGCGCACCACCTTGGCCGCAAGGCCGATCGAGGCCGGCAGCGCTGCGCTGGAGACCTGCGCCGTAGCGCCCGGCGCAACGACGCCGACCGCAAAGGCCGCCCATACGACCGACGCCCCAAGCACCAAGGCGACCGGCTCCCGCAAGAAACCGAATATCGAGGCCTTCATGGCAAGCACGCTCCTTCCCGTGTCACCGCGCTAATCGCCGATTTCGTCCATCCGGTGCGTCGCAAGCCCTAGGCTAAGTTGACGTGTTAGGGCCACCAAAACCTTTTTTTCATCCAATTCCAAGGCTTTGTGTTTATATTTTGCATGTATAGAATTAACAAGTTCAAAATAATCTCGAGCTTTTCGATAGAGCAACGAGGCAAGTCGGTTTCACTCTTGCATAATGAGATTCCCCTCCCGTCAGACGGGAGGGGGAGCCCGATATGATTAATTGCGTTTTGCAATGCATTTTGCAACGCCGTCTGCGCGAGGTCTCGATCCCCACCGCTGCGATTCTGGCGTCCTAGCCTGCCCCGGACCCGACCAGACATGGTTCACGATACACCGAATGCGCCACAGGATGTGCCGAACGACCGGGACTCCAGCCTCGTTTCTATGAACAGGCATGCCGATCGCGACCGGACGCAGATCGCCGCGGCCGGCCGGCGCAAGCGATGTCTCGGCACCGTCGCGCCGATCCGCTAGGACCAGGGCGCCGACTGGAGACCCCTCGCCGAAACCGGCGCTTCCTTCCGCCAGGGAGAGATAGGCCTGACCCGCCATCTCGCGCCGGGTCCTGGCCGGCGACGAAACGGGTGAAAACCGCGCCCACCTCGGGCGGCAGCGGCAGGCGGACCTTCGGCGCCAGGCCGAGGCACAGGCTCGCCACAGGTTCAACCGAGAGGTCCAGGAGAATACGGTCATCGCCGAAAAAGCGATGGCCGGCGGCGGCCAGATGCAAGGACAGGCTGCTCTTGCCCGATTCCGAATCGCCGATGAACAGCACCAGTGCCGGCCCCAGCCGCATCGCGGCGGCATGGAGGCAGGCCAGTCCTTCGCCTTGGCGCGTAAAGCCCTCGATCAGCGCCCCGGCCAGGGCGTTCGCGGCGGCGCGCGCATGATCCAGCCGGATATCGGCGCCCCAGGCCGTGCGGCGCCGATAGGCGGCTTCGATGGCGATGTCCAGCGCCCCGCCCCCGGTCTCATCTTCCCGCTCGGACAGCCTGCCGGCGCGAAGAGGGGAAATTCAGCCAGGACCGCCTCAGACAGTTGGACCCGCAACGGGCGCTCGCGCGGCGAACGCGGGGACGGGGTTTGCGGATGGGTCGTCGCGGTCGGGCAATTTTGCGACCCTAGCCCTGCCCGCTGACCCCGGCCTCGCCGAAGGTCGCCATGCCGCCATGACAGACGGCGGCGGCGCGCACGAGGCCGATGGCCAGGGCCGCGCCGGAGGCTTCGCCCAGGCGCATGCCGAGATCGAGCAGGGGTTTCTTGTCGAGCCGTTCGAGCAGGCGCCGATGGCCCGGTTCGGCCGAGCAATGGGCGACCAGGCAATGATCGAGCGCCCCCGGTGCGGCGGCATGGAGGACGGCCGCCGCCGCCGTGCAGGCGAAGCCGTCGAGCAGCACGGGCACCCGGCCCATCCGCGCCGCCAGGACCGCGCCCGCGATCGCCGCCAGCTCGTTGCCACCCAGGCGGCACAGGAGTTCGAGCGGGTCGTTCCGTGCATCGCTGTGGCGCGCGACGCCTTCGGCAACCACCGCCGTCTTGTGCGCCAGGGTCGCGCCCGCGACCCCGGTGCCCGGCCCGGTCCAGTCGACGGCATCGCCGCCGAACAGGGCGTTGCAGAGGGCGGAGGCCGAGGTCGTGTTGGCGATGCCCATTTCGCCCAGGCACAACAGATCGATTCCCGGCTCGACCGCCATCATGCCGTAGGCCATAGCGCGCGCGCAGCCTTCGCCGGTCATGGCGGGGCCTGCCGTGAAATCGGCGGTCGGATGATCCAGGTCCATCTCGTAGACGCGCAGATCAGCATCCGCCACCTGGCAGAGCTGGTTTACCGCCGCGCCGCCATCGACGAAATTCTGCACCATCTGGACCGTCACCTCGGCGGGGAAGGCCGAGACGCCGCGCGCGGCAACCCCGTGATTGCCCGCAAAGACGCAGACCCGCGCATGGTCGACCGCCGGCGGATGGCGTCCTTGCCAGGCGGACAGCCAGGACGAAATTTCCTCCAGTTGGCCGAGCGATCCGGCGGGCTTAGTCAATTGGCCTTCGCGTTCGGTCGCGGCGGCGACAGCCGCGCCGTCGACCTCCGGCATCGCCGCCAGCAGGGCGCGGATTTCTTCGATGGAAGGCGGCGCAAGATCTTCGGCCATGAACTCAGTCCTCGATTTCGGCGAAGGCACGGACGGGAAAGCTGGTTGCCCCCTCGACCCGCGCCGGAATGGCGAAGAAACGGAACCGCCGGCCGTGGAGCGCGTCCAGCCCGATCAGATTCTCGACGATGAAAGCTCCGGCGCGCAGACATAAGGTGTGAGCGGGGCGGGCGGGGTCTTCGGAATCGTCCGGGCTGCGGCAATCGACGCAGACCATCGCCGCGCCCCGGGCCAGCAGCCATTCCACCGTTTCGCGCGGCAGGAAGGGGTGGCGCTCGTAGGCTGGCGTGTTCCATTTGTCCGCCCAGCCGAAATCAAAGATCGCGGCGCGCCCGGCATAATCGGCATCGGCGGGCAGATCAGACGGCAGCACGGCGTGGCGTTCGCCCAACCCGCACAGGTCGAGCAACAGGCCGGGGCGCACCAGTTCGTCCAGCGAGAGGGCGGCAATATCCCGTCCCTCGGCATCCCGGGCATAGGGCGAATCGATATAGGTGCCGACCGGTCCCGGAAAGGACACCTCGCTCATCTCGAAGCTGCATTGCCCACCGAAGCGTTCGGCGCTCGCCTCGCGCGAGGTATGGACCCGCACGCGCACCGCATGGTTCGGATTGATCCCGGCCATGCCGTCCGAAAGCACCCGGCCAAGTTCGACAAAGCGCGCCATGCCCACCTCCTGACAGGTTCCGCGCCGAGGCCGATGGCCCGACGCGCCCGTCTGTCCTATAACCGGTGGCGGGCCGGTGCCAGCCCTTTCACGACATTCGGAGAGCGAAAATCGACCATTCGACGACAGACCCGGCGGAGGAGGAGGTGCAGGGGCCCCGCGACGCCCTGGCCCATGCCGCCGCGTTTCTGACCCGGATTCCCGTTCCCGGCGGTCTCGTGCGAGGCCCGCTGGGCCCAGCGATGGTCGCCTTTCCCATGGTCGGCGCGGCGCTCGGCCTCGCGGCGGGCCTGGTCTACGGCCTTGCCTCCTGGCTCGGCCTGGGCCCCTGGCCCGCGGCTCTGCTCGCCCTAGCGACACCGATCCTGCTGACCGGCGCCCTGCACGAGGACGGTCTGGCCGATACCGCCGACGGCCTGGGCGGCGGCCGAAACGCCGAACGCCGCCTGGAGATCATGCGCGACAGCCGCACCGGCGCCTTCGGCGTCCTCGCCCTGATCCTGAGCGTGGCCCTGCGCGCCGGAGCGCTCGCCGCGATCGCGCCGGGCTGGGCCGCGATCGGGGTGCTGGTCGCGGCCGGGGCCTGGAGCCGTGCCGTATTGCCCGCCGTGCCGCGCATCCTGCCGCCGGCGCGCGCCGACGGTCTGGGTGCAGGGGCCGGCCGGCCCGACGAACGCACCACGGCCATCGCTCTCGGCCTGGGCGGCGTGGCCCTGCTTCTCGGTCTCGGCTTCGGCGGCGGCCTCATCGCCCTGGCGGTCAGCGCCGCCGCCGTCTGGGCGTTGCTCGTCGCAGCCCGGCGGACAATCGGCGGCTATACCGGCGACATCATGGGCGCGGCGCAGCAGATCGCCGAGATCGCGGTCCTGTTGACCGCCGCCGCCTGGTTGAGCGAAAGGGGCTGAGCATGGTGGTCACGCGCTGGTGGTGGGTGCGCCACGCCCCGGTCACCGAGGATGGCGGCTGTATCTATGGGTCCAGCGATGTGAAGGCGAATTGCGGGGACCGCCCAGCCTTCGAGGGGCTGGCGCGCATGCTGCCCCATGGCGCGGTCTGGGTGACCAGCCATCTGAGCCGCACAGTGGACACGGCGGCGGCGATCCGCGCGGCGGGCCACCCGGGATCGGACCCGGCCCAGGCCTTCGTCGAACGGGCCGTGGTCGAGCAGAATTTCGGCACCTGGCAGGGTCGCCCACGCGCCGAGGTCTATGCCGAGATCGGCAAGAAACACAATTTCTGGCTGGCCCCGGCCGAGACGCGGCCGCCGGAAGGCGAGTCCTTCGTCGAGGTCAGCGAACGGGTCGCCGGGGCGGTCCGCCGCTTGACCGCCGCCCATTGCGGCCGGGATATCGTCTGCGTTGCCCATGGCGGCTCGATCCGCGCGGCCCTGCGCCTTGCCCTCGACCTGCCGCCGCGCGGCGCCCTGGCCTTCTCCATCGACAATCTTTCGGTCACCCGCCTGGACCATATCGCGGAGGAGGGCGGGCCAGAAGGCGCAGACGGCGTCTGGCGGATCGTTCTGGTCAACCACGCGCCCCATGACGGGGGAGCCGCGCTGGCCAGTGCCCCGGTCGCGTGATAGCGTCGAGTGCGTGTCGGGATAGGGAAGTCCGGTGACGCGGCGACGGGGTTTTGCCCCTAGCCGATAGGCCGGCGCTGCCCCCACAACTGTTAAGAGCGAGACCAGAGTCGAAAGCCACTGGCGACGGGGGATCCGAGAGGTGCCCGCGCCGGGAAGGCACCAGGTCGCAGAGCCCGAGCCAGGAAACCTGGCCAGCACGCTTGGCAGAAACGTCCTCGGGCGGAGGATGAGGCCGTGATGGATCACGTCCCCCCAGGCGCGCAAGCGCCTAAGTTGTTTGGATTAGGAGCACAAGCGCCAGAACCCTCGACGCGAGTCGCCTCGGTCACCTTGGTGCTGGGCGGCGCGCGCTCGGGCAAGAGCGCCTATGCCGAGAGTCTCGTCGATGCGGCAGCCGAAACCGGCGGCGCACCCGTCTATTTCGCCACCGCCGAGGCCGGCGATGCCGAGATGACGGCGCGTATCGCGCGGCATCGCGAGCGGCGGGGCGGTCGCTGGCGCACGGTGGAAGCGCCGCTCGATCTGGCCGCCGCCCTGACGGAAGAGAGCGCCCGCGCCGCGCCCGCTCTGGTCGATTGCCTGACCCTCTGGCTGGCCAATCTGATGGCCGCAGGGCGCGACCCCGAGAGTGAGACCGAAGCGCTGATCGCCGCCCTCGACGATCGCATGGCCCCCACCGTCCTCGTCTCGAACGAGGTCGGATTGGGCATCGTTCCCGACAATGCCCTGGCCCGCGCCTTCCGCGACGCGGCCGGACGCCTCAATCAACGTATCGCCGCCCGCGCCAAGCGCGTGATCTTCGTCGCCGCCGGCCTGCCCCTCGCCCTCAAGGAGACGTCATGAGTCTGCCCACCAAGATTCCCGCCACGGTCATCACCGGCTTTCTCGGGTCGGGCAAGACCAGCTTGATCCGGAAGGTTCTGGAAGGGGCGAACGGCCGCCGCTTCGCCCTCATCATCAACGAGTTCGGCGATCTGGGCGTGGACCGAGACATCATCGAGGGCTGCGGCATCGAGGGCTGCGGCGAGGACGATATCGTCGAGCTGGCCAATGGCTGCATCTGCTGCACGGTGGCGGAAGATTTCCTCCCCACCATCGAGAAGCTTCTCGACCGCCCCAATCCGCCCGAACACATCATCATCGAGACCAGCGGCCTGGCCCTGCCCAAGCCCTTGGTCAAGGCCTTCAACTGGCCCGAGATCAAGAGCCGGGTGACGGTAGACGGGGTGATCGCGGTGATCGACGCGGCCGCCGTCTCTGAAGGGCGCTTCGCCGACGACCCGGAAGCGGTCGAGGCCCAGCGCCGGGCCGACCCCATGCTCGACCACGACAACCCGCTGGAAGAGGTTTTCGAGGACCAGCTCCACTGCGCCGATATGGTCATCCTGAACAAATGCGACCTGGTCGACGACGCGGCGCGGGACCGGATCAATGCGGACCTGCGCGCGATCCTCCGCCCGGCCGTCAAATTCGTCCACACCAGCCACGGCGACGTGCCGACGGCCGTTCTGCTCGGCCTGGACGCCGCCGCAGAAGACGATCTCGCCGCGCGCCCGTCCCATCACGACGGGGCGGCCGACGATCACGACCATGACGATTTCGACACCGCAACGATGGACCTGCCGCCGATCGACAAGCCGGAGATCTTCGCCATTCGCCTCGCCGATATCGCCCAGCGTTTCGACGTGCTGCGCATGAAAGGTTTCGCCGCCGTGCCGAACAAGCCCATGCGCCTGGTCATCCAGGGCGTCGGCGACCGCATCCAGCACCATTTCGACCGGCCCTGGAAATCCGGCGAGAACCGCCAGGGCCGTCTGGTCGTGATCGGCCTCAAGGGCGTGGACCTGGGCGGCGTCGCCGCCGCCCTCCGCGGCGAGGCGTGAGTGTTTTCGGCATGAACAGGCCAAGCGCCGTCATCCAGGCACCGGCCGTCGCGCGCCCCACCCAGCTTCGGCTAGGTTCGGCTGCGCCTATGCGGAACTGGGTGAGGGGGATCGGCCCGAAGAGCCAAACCATCGCGGACAGTTCCAACTTGGCGGTGGCCTAGCCATGCATCTTCTGGCGGCTCAGCCCGGCGGGGTTTCCGATGCGGCGGAGGCGGTGGACCTAGAGCAGAGTCCGGGCGAGATCGTCGTCGTCACCGCCGCCGATACCGAAATCGCCTGCCTGGCCGCCGCCCAGCGCGCGCGGATCCACGCCCTGGGCGAGAGCGCAGTGCCCAGCCTGCGCCTCGCCAATATGATGAACCTGACCCACAATCTCTCCGTCGATCTCTATGTCGAATCGGTGATCGAGCGGGCGAAGCTGGTCGTGCTGCGCATCCTGGGCGGGCGCGGCTATTGGCCCTATGGAGTGGACGAGATCGTCGCGGCCTGCCGCCGCCGGAACATTCCTCTGGCCGCCCTGCCGGGCGACGACCAGCCGGATGCCGAGCTTCAGACCCTATCGACCCTGCCCGCCGAGGCCTGCCACCGCCTGTGGCACCATTGCACCCATGGCGGGATCGCCAATGCCCGGAACTTCCTGTCCTATAGCGCCAGCCTGATCGGTCGCGAGGCAGAATGGGACGAACCCGCGCCCTTGCTGCGCGCCGGCCTCTACGGGGCGGAGCGGGACGGGCTCGACGGGCTGCGCGCGAATTGGCGCGAGGATGCGCCGATTGCGGCTCTGGTCTTCTACCGGGCCCTGGTCCAGGCCGCAAACACGGCGGTGATCGACGCCCTGATCGAGGCCCTGCGCGCCGCCGGCCTCAGCCCGCTCCCGGTCTATGTCACCAGCCTCAAGGACCCGGTCGCCGCCGCGACCCTGGCCGAGCTGCTGGCGGAAGCGCCGCCGGCCGTCGTCCTCAACGGCACGGGATTTTCCGTCTCCGCGCCGGGCCGCCCGGCCGAGACACCCTTCGACGGCGCCGATTGCCCGGTTCTGCAGATCGTCTTCGCCGGCGCCACGGAAGAGGCCTGGCGCGAAGGCACGCGCGGATTGTCGGCCCGCGACATCGCCATGAACGTGGCCTTGCCCGAGGTCGACGGGCGGATCCTGGCCCGCGCCGTCTCGTTCAAATCGACCCGGGGCCGCGATCCCCTGACCGAGACGGAAATCGTCTTCTACCGGCCCGTAGCGGACCGCATCGCCTTCACCGCGAATCTGGCAGCCGCCTGGGCACGCCTGCGGGGCACCGCGGCCGGGGAACGGCGCATCGCCATGGTCGTCGCCAATTATCCCAACCGGGACGGGCGGATCGGCAATGGCGTCGGGCTGGACACACCCGCTTCGGCCGTCGGCGTGCTCCGCGCGCTGGAAGGTGCGGGCTATGACCTGCGCGATATCCCTGCGGATGGCGCCGCCCTGATCCATCGTCTGGCCCAGGGCCCGACCAACCAGGGGGTCGCCGCGCGGCTGATCGACGAGACCCTGTCCCTGGCCGATTACAGCGCCTTTTTCGCCAACCTGCCGCGCACGGTGCGCGACGCCGTGACGGAGCGCTGGGGCCGGCCCGAGGACGACCCTTTCTACCTGCCGGGCGAACTCGATTGCGGCCGTTTCGCAATCTCCGCCTTCCGCTGCGGCAAGATCGCTATCGGGCTACAGCCGGCGCGCGGCTACAACATCGATCCCAAATCCAGCTATCACGATCCGGCCCTGGTGCCGCCCCACGGCTATCTCGCCTTCCATGCCTGGATGCGCAACGGCTTCCGAGCCCAGGCCGTGATCCATCTGGGCAAGCACGGCAATCTCGAATGGCTGCCCGGCAAGGCCCTGGCCCTGTCGGAAGACTGCTTCCCCGAAGCGGCCCTGGGGCCGATGCCCCATCTCTATCCCTTCATCGTCAACGATCCCGGCGAGGGCACCCAGGCCAAGCGCCGGGCCCAGGCCGTCATCGTCGACGACCTG
>CAUZWC010000081.1:0-11357 GCA_963583595.1 Alphaproteobacteria bacterium
CCTGTATTTCATGACCAAGCGCCACCCTCGTTTTCTCCGGCAGAACTTCGGGTCTCTCAAAGTAAATTAGCCGCTGAGCAATACGCTTCATTCTGAGGTCGGCCATTTCCATAGAGATCCCAAGACGGTCCTCCCAGGGCACATCGTGGAACCGCTGCATCAGCGCCTGATCCCCTGAAGAGGCGAAGCCGTCATAGATCTGCTGCTCTACATGCGGGGAAGGGTCTTTTGCCGGGTATCGGTTAGCAAGAGCTTCGCCTACCCGTCTTCGGAAGTCGGCATTCGTTGTGATCATGTGGGCCCGTTTACCAAGCTCTTCAATTGGAAGAGACACTTCCCTCAACGCGCCAAGTGCTTCGGTATATGGCATCAGGATTGGCTGGGCATTCGTCCTGACTGCTCGAATAACTGCCGGACTCTTGCTCATCTCATGCACAAGCTCCTCGATCGTCATGTCGAGGTATGGTTCCGGGTCCTGGTTTAGATCAAAAACGGCCCGGGACGCGTCATAGGTCGGGTTCGCACCACATTCGGTGACATACCGGTTATGCGCCCGCCCGCCAAAATACTGGGTCAGGCAGAGTATTTCCTCTTCCTTGAGGATGTCTTCCGTATCCTGCTTCCGAGACAGCTGCATCATTCTGCCCCAGACTTCCGGAGCCCGGTCTCGGATCAGTTTTGCCAAATGGGTGGTCGCCTCAACATCGCCCATAGCGTCATGTGCGTTCTCATGATCGTAGCCGTTGGCTAGCGAAAGGTGATCAAGTTTGAACACTTGCTGCCCAGAATCCCCGAGCGGTATTGCAATCGCGTTCGGTGCATAAGCGGCAACGGCATGGGCGATACGCAACATGTCCGCCCGGGTATTGCCGCCGGTATTCGTCAGATAGATGGGCTGAAGCGTCTGATAGAAGGCCTGGCGCAGAAGGTTTTCGTCAAACGAGATCGAGTTGTATCCAACGAAGACGGACGGCGACCAGTCCGACAGCTTCGCATGCACCTGTCGCATTGCGTCGTAATGTGAAGGAAGGGCCCGGTCCGTGAGATTTTCCGTGGCGATGCCTGTCACCTTGAGGGCCATCGGCGCGGGAACAACATGCGGCAGAAGCCTACAGCGGATCTCGAACCTATCGATCTCGTTCAGATTCTCGTCGGTCCGGATCGCTCCGAACTGAAGGATCTGATCAAATGTCGTATCGATCCCGGTTGTCTCTGTATCGTAGAAAACGAATGCCATACGGATCCCCAGATGTTTTCAAAATATCGCAGCTACTCGCCTCAAGCCAATTTGGTCTGAAAGTCCTCATTGGGCACCGATTGTAGAAATTCTTGAGAGAACGTCTCCCCTTGATCGGGTATGGGGGCCTAGCCCCCCTGCTACCCCCTCCTTACTCGTTGCTCGATCCGCCACGGTCATGGCGATGATAGCCACCGTGCAACGTAAAGGCCGCGCGTTCGCGGTCTTCTTCGTCCATTCAATCCGGTTTCAGTGGGGATATGGTGGGGCAAAAATCAAAGGCCTCAGCAGATTGGTGCTAAGGCCTTGATATAATGGTGGGCGCGACAGGGATTGAACCTGTGACCCCTACGATGTCAACGTAGTGCTCTCCCGCTGAGCTACGCGCCCCCAAGCTCGGGCGATTTATAACCAACCGTCCGGGCATTGCAAGGGCCGACATGCCGCGTGGGAAAAGCCGCTATGCGGCGAGCGCGGGTTCCACCTCTTCGACTAGGTCCTTCAGGTGGAAGGGCTTGGACAGGACCTTGCCCCCTTCCGAGGCCGCCATGCATTGGGCCCTGAGGGCGACGGCGGCGAAGCCGGTGATGAACATGACCTTGAGCGCCGGCATCTCGCCGGTCGCCTGGCGCGCCAGCTCGATTCCGTCCGTGCCGGGCATGACGATATCGGCGATCAGCGGGTCGTAGGGACCGGCCTCGAGCGCCGCGACGGCGGTGATGCCGTCGCGCACATCGACCACGTCATGGCCCGCCGCTTCGAGGCCGTGCACCAGAAAGCGGTGCAGGGAATCGTCGTCCTCGGCCAATAATATGCACGCCATTGCCGGCCTTTCTGCTCCCGTCGCAGGGCATGTTGCATGCCTGGCGGTTAAACAATGGGTAACGGCCGGGAATCGCCCAAGAACCGGCCGGCGCGCGCCGGCTTCGGATGACACCCCGACGGGAATGGGCTAAACGAGTCGGATCATGGATGCCAGCCTGAGCCTGTTCGCCGGTTGGGGCGAGGCCTGGGACGTCATCGCCCCAGGAGAGCAGACGATACCCCTCGTCTTCGCCTCCCCCCATAGCGGCGCGAGCTATCCGGACGAATTCGTCGCGGCGTCGCGCCTCGACCCCCTGACCCTGCGCCGGTCGGAGGACAGCTTCGTCGACGAGATCTTCGCCGGCGTGCCCAGCCATGGCGCGCCGCTGATCCGCGCACATTTCCCGCGCGCCTATATCGACCCCAATCGCGAGCCCTACGAACTCGACCCCACGATGTTCGAGGACGAACTGCCCTCCTATGTGAATACCCGCTCGCCCCGGGTCGGGGCCGGGCTGGGCACGATCGCGCGGGTCGTCGCCAATGGCGAGGAAATCTACCGCGACAAGCTGATCTTCGAGGAGGCCAAGGCCCGGATCGAGCGATGCTATTGGCCCTATCACCAAGCGCTGAGCCATCTGATCGACGGCACCAGGGCGCGGTTCGGCACCTGCCTTCTGGTCGATTGCCATTCCATGCCGTCGATCGGCGGACCGATGGATCGCGACGCGGGGCACAGGCGGGTCGATTTCGTGCTTGGCGACGTCTTCGGCACGGCTTGCGCCTCTTTCGTGACCGACGCGGTCGAAAAATTTCTCCGCGAGCGGGACTACAACGTCACGCGCAATCTGCCCTATGCCGGCGGCTTCACGACCCGGCATTACGGCCGTCCGCAGACCGGTGTCCACGCCCTGCAGATCGAGATCAACCGGGCGCTCTATATGGACGAAGAACGATTTGAACGACGCCCCTATATTGCCGAATTGAACGAAACGATGACCGAGTTATCGGCGCGGCTGGGCGCCTTGGCGGCGGACGCCCTGGCGGCATGACGGCACCGAAAGCGGCCCAGGACAAAAGCCCCGTCCTGCGCGAATCGATCTCCGGCGATCTGAGCGCGATTGTGGCGATCTACGGCCATCATGTTCAGAACAGCTTCGGCAGTTTCGAACTGGCCGCGCCCGATATCGAGGAAATGGGCCGCCGCCGCGATACGGTGATCGGCCTCGACCTGCCTTATCTGGTCGCCGAATGGGGCGGCCGGGTCGCCGGCTTCGCCTATGCCAGCCCATTTCGCCCGCGCCCGGCATACCGCTACACCGTCGAGGATTCGATCTATGTCGCCCCCGACGCGACCGGCCGCGGCCTGGGCAGCGCGCTCCTCGCCGCGTCGATCGCGCAATGCGAGGCCCTGGAGTAACACCAGATGGTCGCAGTGATCGGCGGCGGGGAGGCGCGCGCGCAATGCCGGCTCGGTCCGTTTTCACGCGCGCCACGGCTTTCGCATAGCCGGGCAATTCAAGGGGATCGGGTTCAAGAGCGGCGGCTGGGTCGATTCCGTCATCATGCAGCGCGCTCTCGGGCCAGGCGCGATGAAGGCCCCTGGCCCGAGGGACTGAGCGCCCGCCCGGACCGGCTAGCCCGCGCGAGCTTTTTGCCTATACTTCGCCGAGGAATTCCCAGCGTCCGAAAGGGAACGGCTTGTCCGATGGCTTCGAGACCGAGCGAGCGGGCGGCACATTCGTGCTGACCGCCCATGGGCGGTGGGAGATCGAGGCCGTCGCGCGCTTCGATGCGGCCCTGCGCGCGGTCGATCCTGGGCCCTGCCGCAAGGTGCGTCTCGACCTCGCCAAGGTCAAGACTCTCGACAGCACCGGGGCCTGGGTCGTGCATCGCACGCGCGAGGCGCTGCGCGGGCGCGGCCTTGACGTCGAAATTATCGGCGCGAAAGCGGCCCATGACGCCCTGATCGAACGGGTCGCCGATTCTAATCCGGGCGAGGAAGCAGCGACGAAGAGGCGCAGCGGCATCCGCGCCATGGTCGAGCGCGTGGGCATCGGCACCTTCGCGACACTGGACGTCACCAAGAACCTGATCGCCTTCCTCGGCCTTGTGACGGTCGCAATCGCCCGCTCGATCAGCCGCCCCCGGCGTATCCGCTTCACCGCCGTCGTCGCCAATATGGAACGATCAGGCCTCAACGCCCTGCCGATCGTTGGCCTGCTCTCCTTCCTGATCGGCGTGGTTCTGGCCTATCAGGGCGTCGATCAATTGACCCGGTTCGGGGCGGAAATCTTTTCGATCAACCTGCTCGCCGTATCGATGCTGCGCGAAATCGGCGTGCTGATGACAGCGATTCTGATCGCGGGCCGCTCCGGCAGCGCCTTTACCGCCCAGATCGGCACGATGAAGGTCAATCAGGAGATCGACGCCATGTCGACCCTGGGCTTGGATCCGATGGAAGTCCTGGTCCTGCCGCGTATTTTCGCCCTGGTCATCACCCTGCCCCTGCTCGTCTTCTATTCGGACATCCTCGGCCTCCTCGGTGGCGCGATCGCCTTGATGGTGCTGCTCGACATGTCGCCGACGCAGTTTCTCATTCAGCTCAATTCCGCAATTCCAATAGGGACCTTCTGGGTCGGCATCATCAAGGCGCCTTTCTTCGCTTTCGCGATAGCCTTGATCGGCTGCTACGAAGGTCTCCGGGTGAGCGGCAGCGCCGAAAGCGTGGGCCGCCTCACCACCCAATCGGTGGTCGAAGCCATTTTCCTGGTTCTCATCCTCGACGCGGGATTTTCCATCCTGTTCTCGAGCATCGGAATATGACGGCACCCGCGACACCTGAACCCGGCGAGAAAGGCCCGGCGATCCGCGTACGCGGCGTGGTCAACAAATTCGGCGAGACGGTCATCCATGACGGCCTGGACCTCGATGTCCGGCGCGGCGAGGTCATCGGCGTAGTCGGCGCGTCCGGCGCGGGGAAATCCGTCCTCCTGCGCACCATCGTCGGCCTCAACCACCAGGCGGAAGGAAGCATCGAGGTGCTGGGCCGCGATGTCGACCACCTGAGCGACGGCGAGCGCGAGGCGCTGCGGCGCCACTGGGGCGTCCTGTTTCAGGACGGCGCGCTGTTCAGTTCCATGACCGTGGCCCAGAACATCCAGGTGCCGATCAAGCAATACCTCGATCTGCGGCCAGACCTCCTGGCCGAGATCACCGCGCTCAAGGTCGCACTGGTCGGCCTGCCGCCGGACGCCGCCGCCAAATATCCGTCCGAGCTGTCCGGCGGCATGCGCAAGCGCGCAGGCCTGGCGCGGGCCCTGGCGCTCGACCCGGACATTCTTTTCCTCGACGAACCCACCGCCGGACTCGACCCGATCGGCGCCGCGGCCTTCGATTCCTTGATTCGAAATCTTCAGCAGGCGCTCGGCCTGACGGTCTTCATGGTTACCCATGACCTGGACAGCCTGACGGCGATTTGCGACCGTATCGCCGTGCTCGTCGACAAGAAGGTGATCGTGGGAACGCTGTCCTCGCTGCTCCGACACGAGCATCCTTGGATTCGGGAATATTTCCACGGCCCCCGCGCCCGCGCGGTCGGCGCCGGCAAATAGGTCTGCAATGGAAACACGCGCCAATTATTTTCTCGTCGGAAGCTTCGTGCTCGCCATCCTGGCCGGCCTGGTCGTGTTCATCGTCTGGCTCACCGAAGCCCAACTCGACAAGAGTTACGCCAATTACCGCATCCTGTTCTCCGGTTCGGTCACCGGCCTCAAGGTCGGCAACCCGGTGCGCTATCGCGGCGTCCCTGTCGGTTCGGTCACCAGCATCCGGATTGATCCTGACAATGTCGAACAGATCGAGGTGGTCATCGAGGTGCCAAACGACACGCCGGTGAGAACCGATACCGAGGCATCCCTCGAGATGCAGGGCATTACGGGGGTCGCCTATGTCCAGCTCAGCGGCGGATCCCAGAACGCCCCGCCGCTGAAACCGAGCGGCCGGAAAAAGATGCCGACAATCCCGTCCAAGGCTTCCGGACTGAGCCAGATCATCGAAAGCGCCCCGGAACTGATCAACCGCGTCATCGCCTTGGTCGAACGCGCGAGCAATATGTTGAGCGAGCAGAACCAGGCGGCCATCAGCGAAACCTTGGCCAATATCAACCAAGTATCGGGAGCGGTCGCCGGCCGGTCGGACCAGATCGAAAGCATCATCGTCGACGCCGACGCCACAGTGGCCGAGATGCGCGGCGCGATGGCCGCAATGCGGCAACTGACGGAAAGCCTCAACGGACGGTTCAACGAAGTCGCGGGCAATGTCGACCAGACGATGGCCGCGGCACGCGGCACGGCCGACTCCCTGACCGCCCTGTCCAACGAATTGACAGCGATGGCGGCGGAGAACCGCGCGCCGGTGCGCGACTTCACCTCGGTCGGGCTCTATGAACTGTCGCTTCTGGTCAACGAATTGCGCACTCTGACCGGCAGCCTGACCCGCCTGACCGACAAGGTCGAAAACGATCCGGCGCGCTTCTTCTTCGGCGACGATCTCGGCCAGGGAGTAGACCTCAAATGATCAGACACAGTTCCCGCAAAGTTTCGCGTTTCCTGCCGATCGCCCTTCTCCTTTTGGCCGCAGCCTGCGTGCCGAAACTGCCTGGCTCGGGCAAGCCCCCCACGCTCTACGAGCTGACGCCGAAAAGCACCTTTTCCGCCGATCTGCCCCATGTGGATTGGCAACTCGTGATCGAGGTTCCCTCCGCACCGTCGAGCCTCCAGTCGAATCGGATCATGGTGCGCGAAACCGCAACCAAGATCAGTTTCGTCAAGGATGCCGCCTGGGCCGATCGCGCGCCCAGCCTGATTCAAACACTGTTGGTCGAATCCTTCGAAAACTCCGGGCGCATCATCGCCGTCGGTCGCGAATCCATCGGCCTGCGGTCGGATTTCGTGCTCAAGACCGATCTGCGGGAATTCCAGATCGAGCAATATGGCCAGCGGCAGGCGCGCGTCCAGGTCAATGTCAAACTCGTCCAGATGCCCGAGCGGTTGATCGTGGGCAGCCTCAACTCCGACCGTGTCGCGCCGACCGGCGACTCACTCGAATCGGCCGTGACCGCCTTCGACGTGGCGCTGGGCAAGGTTCTGAAGGAAATCGTCGAATGGACGCTGCAAACCGGGGCCGCCCAGCCGGGGTGATCTCGGCCCGGTGTAGCCGGCCATGCGGTTGCCCGGTAGGATCGTACGTTCGGGTGGGAAGACCACCGCCACCGTCGTCCCTTTGTTCGGCCTGCTGATGATCGAAATCTCCGCGCCATGGGCTTCGACCAGCCGTCGTGTCAGGCTGAGTCCAATACCCACGCCGAGATAGCGGCGGGTCAGCCGTGGTGTCGATCTGTTTGAACAGCACGAAGGCCTTCTCCACATCTTCCTGATGCATGCCGATGCCCGTATCGCGAACCACGATCCGGATGCGGTTGTCGCCGTCCAATTCCGTCCGCACCACGATCCGCCCGTCACGGGGCGTGAACTTCACGGCATTGCCGAGCAGGTTGATCATCACCCGGCTCCGCGCCGCTCGTCGGCGCGGAGCCGCGGTAGATTATCAGGGGCTTCGACCTCGAGAGAGAACCCGCCATCGGCAGCCTCCTGCCGCACCATCTCCACGCTCGCGTCGATCACGGTGCCGACCCCGATATAGTCCTCGAAGAGATCGAGTCGCCGTGCATCGGCGCGGGACAGATCCAGGATATCGTTGATCAGGGCCAGGAGATGCTTGCCGCTGTCATGGATGTGCACGACGTATTCGTCGTAACGCTTGTCGCCCCGCGCACCAAAAATCTTGGACGTGTACATCTCGGAAAAGCCGATGATCGCATTGAGCGGTGTGCGCAATTCATGGCTGATATGGGCCAGAAAATCGGACTTCGCCCGATCGGCCTGCTCCGCCACATCGCGCGCCACGCGTAGGTTCTCGGCCTGTTTTTCCCGCTCGGTCATGCCGCGGACGACGCCGGTCAGCAGGCGCCGGTCGCCGATCACAACCTCGCCCATTGACAGATCGACCGGAAAGGTCGTGCCATCGGCCCGCCGTCCGATTGCGCCCTGGACCTGGGACGGCACCTCTTCACTGGCCCTGAAAGTGGCCAGGATTTGAAACCCTTCGGGGCAATCGATGAGCGAGACAAGGTCCTTGCCCATGATGACCGGAGCATCATAGCCGAACAGGCGCAGGGCGCCCGGATTGGCCGATTCGAGCCCGCCATCCGGGTTGATCGTGAAGATGCCGTCGGCGACGTTGTCCATGATGCCGCGAATGCGCTGTTCTCTGCGCTCGATCGCACTATTCTGCGCCGCCAGGAGGCGCGCGCCATTCTCAATCTGTCTGGCCGCCCGCCCAGCTCGTCCGAAGACGAGCCAGAGCAGCCAGCTCATGACAAGAAAAGCACCCAGAATGGCCGGCAGCACCGTGCTGATCAACCGCTCTCCCGGAAGATCGAGACTCCAAGTGAGGATTCCCACGGGATATCCGTCCGGCCCGATCATCGCCATAGAAAGCGGCGCGTCGGGATCTGCGGCCGGCAGGATTCGAAGGTCGCGGACGTTCAGTTCCTGGAAGATCCCGGCCAGGGCCGGACCGTCGAGGGCCAGGCTTATGGCCAGAATCGGACGCCGCGCGGGAGCGAGCTGCTCCACGGTCGGAACTTCCCAGGTAAACGGACTCACGGCCACAATGTGAGGAACGCCATTCTCGTCAACCAATATGCCAACGGCTGCTTCCGGCTCCTCCATCGGGCCCTGCTGCGCCAATTCGATCAATAAGTCGAGGCCGCCGTCGAAATGTTGGAGAGCATTGCGCGAACGCCCGAAGGATTCTCCCTTGATCCAGCCGAATAGGGGGTCGCCGTCCGCGCCGGAGATGAAGACCGTCGCCCAGCCCAGAGAATCGTGTGCGTAACTGCCGAAATTGTCCTCCGCCCAGATTGTGTTGCGTTCGCCGAACAACTTTACTTGGGCTTCATTCCACCAGCTGCGGTCCTTCACATCGACGGAACTGCGACACTCCAGCTCCGCCAATTTCGCCTGCATGACTCGAAGCGAACTGTCGCGCGCGACGTCGTCGAGAACCCGTGCCGAGTACCAGATAAGTCCGCAGACGATCGCCGCGCTGACCGCCCGGATGATCGCCACGGGAACGCTCAGCCGGCGTGCGACGGACTCGCTCGAACCGGTCTTATGCCTCCGACGGAATGGCATTCTGCGCGCCTGCATGTTCGACCCTTGTCAAAACCGCATGGAAACAAGGTATCGAGGCGCCAAATTCTCATGACCGAGCCGTTCTAATCGCTGTTTTCCGACATTATGCGTTTTTCATGCCAACCGATTGCTGGGCTGGCGGTTGGCTCGCCCAGCACACGCTGTCATGATTTGCGGACCCCTGTCCTAGGCCCAATCGATGGAGAAGAAGAACCCATGGACGCCGTTCGACCGGAAATTCGCGGAACCTTCGGAGCCGTCGGCTCGACCCATTGGATCGCAAGCCATGTCGGCATGGCGATGATGGAGCGGGGCGGCAATGCGGCCGATGCCGCCGTCGCGGCCGGCTTCACCTTGCAGGTGGTCGAACCCCATCAGAACGGGGCCGGCGGCGACGTACCCATCATCGTCCAGGATGCCGGCGGAGTGGCCCGGGTAATCTGCGGCCAAGGCCCCGCGCCGCAAGCCGCGACGATCGCGGCCTATCGCGCGCTCGGGATCGAGCTGATTCCGGGCACAGGCCTGCTTCCCGCCGTCGTGCCGGGTGCGTTCGACGCTTGGATGATCCTGCTGCGCGACCATGGGCGCATGTCGCTGCGCGAGGTCCTCGAACCGGCCGTGGCCTATGCCCGCGACGGCTTTCCCGTGTCCTACACCCTAAGCCGCTATATCGACGCGGTGCGCGATCTGCTCGCCGAGACCTGGCCGGAATCGGGCAAGATCTATCTGCGCGACGGCCAGGCGCCGGCGGCCGGCACTTTGATGCGCAACGAAGGGCTCGCCGCAACCTATGCCCGCCTGATCGGCGAGGCCGAGGCCGTCGGTGGCAACCGCGAGGGCCAGATTCAAGCTGCGCGGGACGTTTATTATCGGGGTTTCATCGCCGAATCGATCGGGCACTTTGCCGAGACGTCGGTGCCGGACGGCGCCGGGCGATCCGACCGCGCCTTCCTGACGGCCGACGACATGGCCGGCTGGAGTGCCCCGGTGGAGGCTCCAGCCACGATCGACTACCACGGCTATACCGTCGTCAAGACCGGCCCATGGGGCCAAGGCCCGGTGGCCCTGCAGACTCTGGCGATTCTCGACGGCATCGATCTGGCATCGATGGATCCGAACGGGGCCGAGTTCGTCCATGTTCTGACCGAGGCCATGAAGCTGACCATGGCCGACCGCGAAGCCTATTACGGCGATCCGAATTTCACCGATGTTCCCCTGGCCGCGCTGCTGGACCCCGCCTATGCCGCCGCCCGGCGCGCCGAGATCGGGGCCGCGGCCATGACCGATCTGCGTCCGGGGAAGATCGGCGCCACGCCGCCACGCTTGCCGCGGATCGTGCTCGAAGGCTCGCGCATCACGGCGCCCATCGCGCCAGGAGGGGGCGAACCGAACGCCGCTCTGGCCCGCGAAATGGCCGGCGACACAGCGAACGTCAACACCGTCGACCGGGAAGGCAACATGGTGTCGGCCATGCCGAGCGGTGGCTGGCTCCAATCCTCGCCGGTCATTCCCGAACTCGGCTTCTGCCTGGGCACGCGCGCCCAGATGTTCTGGCTGGAGGAGGGCCTGCCGGCCAGCCTGGCCCCCGGCGCGCGGCCCCGCACGACCCTGACCCCCGGTCTCTGCCTGCGCGACGGCAAGCCCTATATGGCTTTCGGCTCGCCCGGCGGCGATAGTCAGGATCAATGGGCGCTTCAGCTGTTCCTGCGCCATGTCCATCACGGCATGGACCTGCAGGAATCGATCGACGCGCCGGCCTTCCAGTCGGACCACGCGCCGAGCTCCTTCTATCCGCGCGATGCCAAGCCGAACCATCTCCAGGTCGAAAGCCGCTTCGGCAAGAAGACCATCGACGAGTTGAAGCGGCGCGGCCACGAGATCGAGGATGTCGGGCCGTGGACCCTGGGCCGCCT
This sequence comes from Alphaproteobacteria bacterium, assembly GCA_963583595.1. Lineage (GTDB taxonomy): Bacteria > Pseudomonadota > Alphaproteobacteria > CADEGL01 > CADEGL01 > JABIRQ01. The sequence goes on from CAUZWC010000081.1 coordinate 11,214, forward strand.
CTCCGCGGTCGCCAAGGACGGCGCGGTGATTCAGGCCGGCGCCAGCGTGCGCAACAGATCCGGCTGCGCGACAGGTCGCTAGGCATCGGATGACGGCATCGGCACGTCGCACGGCCCCCGGGTGGGGCCGGCGAGACGGCACAG
>CAUZWC010000082.1:0-11354 GCA_963583595.1 Alphaproteobacteria bacterium
CCGCTGCGCGCAGGGCCGGATCGGGCGCCATGACGATGCGCATGGGCAGATTCTGGTCCCGCAGATAGCGGATGACCTCGCCCGGGATCGCCTCCGGCGCATCGATTCGGGCGACGGTCGCCGCGGCTTCTTCGGCCATGGCGACGAAGAGATCGACCCGCGCTGCGGGTGCCAGCTGGCCGCGCGCGGGCACCAGATTGGCCTTGGCCGCGGCCAGGCGGGCATCGATCTCTGCCGGGTCCCTGCGCTCCTCGGCCCCAGCATTGGCCCGGCGCAACCGGCCGAAGATATCCGCCCGCGAGCCGTTCATCGCGCGCCGCCCCGGCGAGTCCACTGCGCCTGAAAACTTTGCCCTTCGGGAACCGGCAGGTCGCGCTCCGCCGTCCAGCCCCCGGCCAGGGGTACGCGTACGAGCGCGCCCCGGCCCCGCGCCCAGATCCTCAGGGCGCGGGCTCCGAGATTCGCCATGACGCCGTACAAACGGGGCCGGGCAGCGACCCAGGCCCAAAACCCGAGCGCGGTCCTTGCGGCAGCCGGGGTCATATGCCGTTCGAATTCCCGCTCGCGCCAATGGCGCATCATCTTGGGCAGGGGAATGCGCATCGGACAGACCGCTTCGCAGCGGCCGCAGAAGGACGACGCGTTGGGCAGGTGTCCGGTCTTGTCGATGCCGACCAGGGAGGGGGTCAGCACCGCGCCCATCGGCCCCGGATAGACCCAGCCGTACGCATGGCCGCCGACCGCGCCATAGACCGGGCAATGGTTGAGGCAGGCGCCGCAGCGGATACAGCGCAGCATGTCCTGGAATTCAGTGCCCAGCATGGCGCTGCGCCCATTATCGAGCAGGACGACATGGAATTCCTCGGGCCCGTCCAGATCCTCGGCCCTGCGCGGACCGGTCGAGAAGGTCGTATAGACCGAGAATTCCTGGCCCGTCGCCGAACGCGCGAGGACGCGCAGAATGGTCGAGGCGTCCTCCAGGGTCGGCACGACCTTCTCCAGGCTGGCGAGCACGATATGGGCACGCGGCAGGGTCTGCGTCAGGTCGCCATTGCCCTCGTTGGTGACGATGACGGTCGAGCCGGTCTCGGCGATCAGGAAATTCGCCCCGGTGATGCCAACATCGGCGGCCAGGAACTTGCGGCGCAGGATGGTCCGCGCCTCGGCCAGCAGGGTCGGCGCCTCGTCCAGATTGCGATCGGCCGGCAGATGGGTATGGGCCGCGCGGAAGGCGTCGGAGACCTGCTCCTTCACCAGATGAACGGCCGGGGCGATGATATGACTGGGCGGTTCGTGGCGCAGCTGGATGATGTATTCGCCCAGATCGGTTTCGACCGGCTCGATGCCCTGTTCCTCGAGGAAATCGTTCAGGGCGATCTCCTCGGCGATCATGCTCTTGCCCTTGGTGACCGTGCGGGCTTCGAGCCGGCGGCAGATATCGAGGATGGTGGTCCGCGCCTCGGCGCCGTCGCGGCACCAATGAACCGTGCCCCCCGCCGCCGTCACCTTCTCCTCAAAACGTTCGAGATAGAGGTCTAGATTGGCCAGGGTGTGGTCCTTGATCGCCTTGGCCTGGTCGCGCAACGCCTCGAATTCGGGCAGCCGGGCGGCGGCCTTGGCGCGGCGGTCGACAAAGCCGACCTTCACGAAGCCGAGGGCCTTCTGCAGGGTCGTGTCGTCGAGGGCCTCGCGGGCATTGGCCTTGAAGGTGGGGCTGGTGATCTCCATCGCCTAGACCTCGCCCTCGGCGCGACCGATGGCGGGGGAATCCGTCATCCCGGCCAGGACCTCGGCGATATGGCGCGCTTCCATCGCCCGCCCCTCGCGGCGCAAGCGCCCGGCGATGTTCATCAGGCAGCCGAGATCGCCGGCGAGGACCGTGCCGGCCCCGGTCGCGGCGAGCGCCTCGACCTTGTCCGCGACCATGCGGCCGGAGATATCGGGATATTTCACGCAGAAGGTGCCGCCGAAGCCGCAGCAGATCTCGCGATCCGCCGCCTCTGTCAATGTCAGGCCCTCGACCGCGCCGAGCAGGGCGCGGGGGCCGGCCTCGATGCCCAACTCGCGCAGGCCCGAGCAGGCATCGTGATAGGTGACCGTCCCATCGAACCGCGCACCCGACAGATCCATGTCCCGTATGTCCGTCAGAAAGGAAACCAGCTCCCAGGTCTTGGCCGCCAAGGCCTCGGCTCGCGCCGCGTCGGCCGGATCGTCGGCGAAGAGCGCGGGATAGTGATAGCGGATCATGCCCGCGCAGGAACCCGAGGGCGCGACGAGGTAATCGACCTCGGCGAAGGCATCGAGCACCGTGCGCGCGACCGCACGGGCCTGCGCGCGAGCGCCGGAATTATAGGCGGGCTGGCCGCAACAGCTCTGCCCGGCCGGAACCCGGACGGTGCAGCCCGCCGCCTCCAGCAGCTTGACGGCGGCAAAGCCGACACTGGGACGAAACAGATCGACCAGACAGGTCACGAAGAGGCCGACAACCGGCTTAACTTTCCCCGTTTCCCCGGATTCCATCATGGCGTTTCCATTTCTGCCGCCTGGTTTCGACCCGCCTCCAGTGTCGGCGAGGGCGGCGCGCAGCGCAAGCTCGCGGCCCTATCGCGCGGCGAGGATGCGGGCCGGCGAGACCGTCCTGGGAAGAAGAATGGCATGGCCGCCACGGGCGTTCATCCGGCCGGCCATGGCCGCCGCCTCAGCACCCGCGCCCCAGAACAGATCGCCGCGCACCGCGCCCCGGATCGCGACGCCCGTGTCCTGGGCGATCACCAGCCGGCGCAGCGGCCTGCCGTCGGGATCGCTGGACTCGAGCCAGAGTGGCGCGCCGTAGGGCAGGAATTCGGGATCGACCGCCAGGCTGCGGCCGGGTTCGAGCGCCACCCCCTGGGCGCCGATCGGGCCCTCGCCTTCGACCGCGCGGAAATAAATGTAACGCGGGTTCGCGTTCATGATGGCCGACGCCTCGGCCGGATGCGCGGCAAGCCAGGCGCGGATCGACTGCATCGACATCTCTTCGCGCGGAATAGCGCCGCGTTCGATCAGGACCCGGCCAATCGCAACATAGTCACGGCCGTTATTGCCGGCATAGCCGACTCGCAGGACCCGGCCGTCATCCAGGCGCACCCGGCCCGAACCCTGGACATGAAGAAAGAAGGCGTCGATGGGATCGGCCAGCCAGAGCCATTCCAGACCTTGCCCAGCCAGGGCGCCGGCCTCGATCTCGGCTCGGCTCGGCCCGGTCTTGGCGCCCTTCGGCGGCGCGTAGAGCGGCGCGCGATAGCGCGGCGAAGGGCTCAGAGACCCGGCATATTCCGGCTCGAAATAGCCGGTGAAAACGCCCTCGGGATCGCCGTCCATGACGACCCGGTAAGGCTGGAACCAATACTCGAAATAGGCGCGCGCCCCCGCTGGGGAATCGGGCGCGGCTGCGCAGGCCGCGGCCCATTGGCCGGCGGTGCCGGCGAATCCGCCGCGGCCCAGCGCGTCGCCGGGGGGCTTGCGGGCCAGAACGCGGCAGGATCTTCGGAAAGCGGCCAGCGCCGGCCCGAGGTCGTCCGCCGTCCAGCCCGAGAGTTCTGAATAACCCGCCGCCGCCAAGCGGAAGCCGCGCGTCGAGACCGGCCGGGAGGGGACGGAAGATACCGCTGACGCGGCGGACGGCGATGCCGGGGGCGCGGCCCCGCAACCCGCGAGGAGGATCAGCAAAACGGGCAACGCCAGAAAGAACCGGAGATCAGTTCGGGCTGCGCGTCTCAACGAGGGTCCAATTGGGATCGCGCGAGCGCGTGTTGCGGGCGAAGGTCCAGATATCGGGCACGTCGGTGACCCGATTATCGTCGCCCTCGACGACATTGCCCTCCGCGTCCCGCGTCACATTGATCTGCTCCGAGACGAAGCTGACGGTCGCGAAGGCAGTCCGGCCGTTCATATAGGCTTCAATCAGCTCGGCCGATTTGATGCCAACCACCGTCGTTTCGAGGACGTGCCCAGCGGCCTCGTGTTCGGCGAGCGCGGATTTGAAGCCCTCGAGCACCTCATTGCTGAGAAGACCGCGCAAGGTCCCGATATCGCCTTTGGCGAAGGCCTCGACGATCGTCTCGAAGGCGGCGCGGGCGCCGTTCGCGAGCTGATCGGGGTCGAAATTGCGATCGGCGACCTGGATCTGGGCGATGCCAGCCTCGAGAGTCGCCTCGGCGGGCTTGGGCGCGGCCTGGACGGCGGGGTCCGCCGCGGCGCGATCCGCCGCCCGGCGATCGGGCAATTCGACAACCGTGTCGCCAACCTTTTCGGCACGCCGGTTGCGTCGCCCAAAAGCGTCCTTCGGCGGCTGTTCGTTCCCGGTCCGACGACCGAGCACGCTGCGCAGGCGCAGGATCACGAAGCCCGCGATCATGGCGAGAAGGATGATGTCGAAGAATTGTATGCCGTCGTTCATGCCCGCTCGTCTCGGCGTTGTTTTGGGCGCATTGGGCCCGTTGGGGGTTTGGGCTGACTGGACCCGTCGGGTCGCCTTGGACTAAGTAGTGATGGAGATCGCCGAACGACCTCACCCTATCGGCTCCACCGCAGGCGGTCTAGGGACCTTCTAACCGACGTGGCCGACCCCGTCAGATAGGGCCTCGGTCCAGGAAGAGCAAGCATGGCCCTACTCCTTCTTGTCCTGTTCATCGGCGTGCCGATCCTGGAGATCGCCCTTTTCATCGAGGTCGGGGACTGGATCGGCCTCTGGCCGACGATCCTGGTCGTGATCGCGACCGCCTTCGCCGGCACGACCCTGCTGCGTGCCCAGGGCGTCGCCACCCTGGCCCGCGCCCAGGCCAGCCTGGCGCGCAACGAGGCCCCGGTCGCCGAGGCCTTCGACGGCATGTGCCTTCTGCTGGCCGGCATCTTGCTGTTGACCCCGGGCTTCGCGACCGACACTTTCGGCCTTCTGCTGTTCATCCCGGCCCTGCGCCATGCCGTCATGGGCTGGTTCTGGAAGCGCCTGCGCGCGAGCGAGAAATTTCATGTCTATGCCGCCCGCACCACGCGCGGCCATGCCGGCGAATCCGTGATAGAGGGCAAATCCGTGATAGAGGGCGAATTCGAAGAGGTCGGCCGCAAGCCCGGCGACGGGCCGCCGACGCCGATCCATCCGCGCCGCATCGATGGGGACCCTTCGTGATTCTGGTGCGCCACGCCCAGTCGGAGTTCAACGTCCATTATTCGCGCACCCGCATCGATCCGGGTATCCGCGACCCCGCCCTGACCGAGCTCGGCTTCGAGCAAGCGCGGAGCACGGTCGCGCAGCTGCGCGAGCTGCCCGCCCACCGGATCGTCACCAGCCCCTATACCCGCGCCCTGCAGACCGCCGAGGTTCTGCACGACGCTTTGGGCCTGCCCGTCGAGATCGATCCAATCGTGGGCGAACGCTGCGCCTTCGTCTGCGATCTCGGCAGCACGCGCGACGAATTGGCGGTGCGCTTTCCCCGCTTCGCCTTCGACCATCTGCCGCACGAATGGTGGCCCGAACCGATCGAGGAAGAAGACCGCCTGATGGTCCGGTGCGACGATTTTCGAACCCGTATGGCCGCCGATCCCGCCTGGTCCGGCACGATCGTCGTCACCCATTGGGGGTTCATTCGCGGGCTGACCGGCGAGACCGTGGGAAATTGCGCGGTTCTCCGCTTTGACCCGACGGTCGCGCGCTAGCCCACCTTGCCCGTCCCGTATCGGCGTGATAGCGAAGCCGTCAATCTGAGCCGGCCCCCACCGGGCCGGGGCCACGGCACCAATCTGGAAGGAATGCGATATGGCTGACGCCAATGGAACCGGCGATGGCGCAACCGCGGACAATGCCCCGCCCGTTCAGACCTTCCGGTTGGTCGCGCAATACGTCAAGGACCTGTCTTTCGAGAACCCCAACGCGCCAGACATCTATCTGAACGAAGGCACCGCGCCGCAGATCGCGGTGAATGTCGACGTTCAGGCAACGCCGGTCGGCGCGCCCGATCACTACGAGGTGATCCTGCGCTTCGAGGTCGAGGCAACCAGCGGCGACCGCAAGGCGTTTCTGATCGAGCTGAGCTTCGGTGGCCTCTATCACCTGGCCGGCCTGCCGGAGGAACATGTCCGCCCGGTTCTGCTGGTCGAGGGGCCGCGCATGCTGTTCCCCTTCGCGCGCCGCATCCTGGCGGATCTGACGCGGGAATGCGGTTTCCCGCCCCTGCTGATCCAGCCAATCGATTTCCTGCGGCTCTACAACGAGAAAGTGCAACCGGACCAACCCCTGCCGTCCGACGACTCGATCGTCTGACCTAGCGGTCCCAGATCGGCTTGGTGAGCCGCGCGACGAGTGCGGCATGGCCGGCCAGCTCCTCCGCCGCAGGCGCATGGGGCCGCGGCGCGCGCGGCGCGCGCTGAACCGGTTCCGAAGCGCCCGACGCCGGTTGTCCGATGGCCCGCGCCAAGCCCCGGGGCACGCCCTGGTTGGCGAGGACGAGTCCGGGCTGCCGGCCGCCGATCAGTTCCAGATAGACCTCGGCCAGAAGCTCGGAATCGAGCAGCGCGCCATGCAGGGTGCGGTTCGAATTGTCGATGCCGAAGCGGCGGCACAGGGCATCGAGACTGGCCGGCGCGCCGGGGAATCTGCGCCGCGCCAGATCCAGGGTGTTGATCACCCGGTCGGGTGAAATCGCCGGTCGGCCGGCGACCGCCAGCTCCATGTTAAGGAAGCCCAGATCGAAATCCGCGTTGTGGATGATGAGGGGCGAATCGGCGATGAATTCGAGGAAGGCGTCGCAGATATCCGGAAAAACCGGATGGTCGCGCAGGAATTCCTCGCTCAAGCCATGAACCTCAAAGGCCCCGGTTGGCATGTCGCGTTCCGGGTTGATGTATTGCCGGTAGGATTCGCCGGTCGGCAGGTAGTTGAGCAATTCCAACGCGCCGATCTCGACCACCCGGTCGCCGTCGCGCGGATTTAGGCCTGTGGTTTCAGTGTCGAGAACAATTTCGCGCAAGGCTGGATCCCTCAATCTTTCGTCATGAGTCTGACGATGCGCCGGATGCCTTGCAACGTGCATCGGCGGCCGAGCCCGGTGGGCAGCACGAAATCCGCGCGGCGGCACTTTTCCGCATCCGGGGTCTGACGCGCGCGAATTGCGGCCAGCCGCTCCATCGTCATACCGGGCCGGGCGAGCACCCGCTGGGCCTGAACGAAAGCCGGCGCGCTGACCACGGCCACGGCATCGTAGCGGGGCTCGGCGCCAGTCTCGAACAACAGCGGCACGTCGAACACGGCCAGGCGCGCGCGGCGCGCCCGCGCCTGACGCAGGAAGCGATCGGAAGTCTGTCGCACCAGGGGATGGACGATGGCCTCGAGCAGGGCCCAGCGTTCGGCGCTGCCGAACACGGCCTGTCCCAGCACCGTGCGATCCACCGCCCCGTCGCGGATCGCCTCCGGGAAAGCCTCGCCCACCGGCCCGACCGCTTCGCCGTCCTCGCGAAACAGGGCGTGGACCGCCGCATCCGCATCATGGACCGGCACACCCAGGCGGTGGAACACCCCCGTCGCCGTCGATTTTCCCATACCGATCGACCCGGTCAGACCCAAGGTCGCTGTTCGCCCCTTCTGTCTCACGTCGCGTCTCACGCTGTCCGCTCACCGGAGATCTCGGCGGCGATGGCGGCATGCAGGGCCGGGGTGACCCGGGGTTCGACGCCGAACCAGGCCGCGAAGCTGGGGCGGCCCTGATGCAGCAGCATGCCGAGCCCGTCGATCGCGACATTGCCACGCGCTCGCACCGCCGCCAGCAGCGGCGTCTCCAGCGGGACATAGACGATGTCGTTGACCACCGCTTCGGGCGGCAGATCGTCGAGCGCGAGGTCGAGCGGCGGCTGACCGGCCATGCCCAGGCTGGTCGTGTTCGCCAGCAGGGCGCAATCCGCCAGGACCGCCGCGCGTTCGCGCCAATCCAGCGCCGTGCAGCCCGCCCCGAATCGCGCGGCGAGAGCCTCGGCCCGTTCGCGCGTGCGGTTCAGAATACGAATATCCTTTGCTCCCGCATCGAGCAGGGCGGCGCAGACCCCCCGCGCGGCGCCGCCCGCGCCGAGCACCACGACCGGTCCGGCATCCGCGCGCCAAGCCGGCGCGCCCATGCGGAGATTCTCAATGAAGCCATAGCCATCGGTGTTGAAGCCGAACAGCGCCCCGTCCTTACCCACGACGACGGTGTTGATCGCGCCGACGCGCCGGCCCATCTCATCGACCGAATCGACATGGGCCAGCCCGGCCTCTTTATGAGGCAAGGTCAGATTGGCGCCCCGCAAGCCGATGGCCGGAAGGGCGCGCAGGGCCTTGCCCAGGGATTCCGGCTTTACCGCCAGGGGCACATAGGCCGCATCCAGCCCATGCGCCGCGATCCATCGCCCGTGCAGCGAGGGCGAGCGCGAATGCCCGACCGGCCAGCCCATCACCCCCGCAACCTTTGCCTTGCCGCTCAAGCTCATGTCATCGCCACTCCTTGCGCGCGCAGAGCCTCCAGCAGAGGCAGAAGGGGCAGGCCCAGCACCGTGAAATAATCGCCTTCGATCCGCTCGAACAACTGCGCGCCGATCCCTTCCAGACGATAGGCCCCGACCGATCCGCAGACGGAATCGCCGGCAGCGTCGAGATAGGCGTCGAGAAAATCGGTGCTGAAGTCGCGCATGGTCATGCGCACGGATTGGACCGCATGCCAGAGTCGTGCGCCGTCGCGCGTCAGCACCGCCGCGCTGACCAGGCGGTGAGTGCGGCCGCGCAGGGCCAGCAGTTGGTCGCGCGCCGCGGCCGGGTTCGCCGGCTTGTCGAACAGCCGGCCTTCGAGGTCCAGAATCTGGTCGCCGCCGATCACCAAGGCACCGGGATGGCGGGTCGAGACGGCGGCGGCCTTGAATTCGGCCAGGGCCGAGGCGAGGGTTTCGGCATCGGCGCCTTCGGCGCGCAGGCTCTCCTTGGCGGCTTCCTCGTCGATCGGCGCCGGAATCGCCTCCAGGATGAGACCTGCGTCGCACAGCAAGGCAAGGCGTGCCGCGCTGGCGGAGGCGAGAATCAGAGGCTGTCCGCCCGGCGCGACCAAGGTAGGCTCCATGTCAGGCTTCCTTGCGCTGGCGCCGCGCATGGTACTGGATCACAGTCGCGGCGGTCTCTTCGATCGAGCGCCGCGTGACATCGATGACCGGCCATTGGCGGCGGGTGAAATAGCGCTTCGCATTTTCGAGCTCGTCGCGCACCGCGTCGGGATCGACATAATTAGTCTCGCGGCCCTGGTCAAGGAGCTTCAGGCGGTTGCGCCGGACCTGCACCAGCCGGCCGGGATCGTTGGTCAGGCCGACGATCAGCGGCCTGGTCGTTTCGAGCAGTTCGGCAGGCAGCGGGATCTCCGGCACGAAGGGCACATTGGCCGCCTTGAGGCCTCGATTCGCCAGATAGATACAGGTCGGGGTCTTGGACGTACGCGAGACTCCGACTAAAATCACATCGGCCTTGTTCAGGTCGTGGACCGATTGACCGTCGTCGTGGGCCAGAGCGAATTGCATGGCCTCGATCCGGTGGAAATACTCGGCATCGAGGGCATGCTGGCGGCCGGGCTCGCCACGGCTCTTCATACCGAGAAAGGCCGCCAGGGCATGGATGACCGGATCCAGCACGGGGATGCAGGGGATGTTGAGGGCGTTACAGCCTTCTTCCAGAGCGGCCCGCAGATTATCGTCGACGATGGTGAACAGGACGACACCCGGCTCGGCCTTGACCGCGGCCAAGACCCGCGCGCCCTGGCGGTCATTGCGGACCATCGGCCAAAGATGTTCGATGCTGCGCACGCCCTCGAATTGGGCCATGCAGGCGCGGGCCAGGCTGCCCAGAGTTTCGCCCGTGGCGTCCGAGACCAAATGCAGGTGAAAGCTGCGCGGTTCCATCGGTGTGTCAAATCGTTGAGAGCGGGGATAAGTCGGCAGTTATCAACAGGCTGGGGCGGGGCCGCGAAACAATCCGCTTTCCGCCCCCAGGAGGCGAGACTCGGGATAAACGATACCATATTGGTGAATCATGCTAACAAACCTGATCCGACAAGAAGCCATCCCCGTGATCCATATCTATTTGGCGACCGTATTCATCTTGCATATCAGATGGGTGCCGTCGACATGCGATGGTTTGTACACAGAGTTGCTCAGGAGCCACTTTCGCTGCGCCGAATCGGGGATGAAAGCACGAAACCTGGGGATTACCGTTATTCACAGCACAACCACTACCACCACCTTATATATTAATCTCTTTAAGGGTAGTTGGGTGGTGTGCATGAAACGACAGGACGATAACAATCTCTAGTTCCGCAGATATTGCCAAGACGCCGTTACTGGTCGGAACTCTCAAGGGCGAGGCGACGGCACGGGTACCCATCTGGCTGATGCGGCAAGCTGGCCGCTATCTGCCGGAATACCGAGCGCTGCGCGACAAGACCGGGAGCTTTCTCGATCTCTGCTACAGCCCGGAACAGGCAGCCGAAGCGACATTGCAGCCAATAAGGCGGTTCGATTTGGATGCCGCCATCCTGTTCTCGGATATTCTGGTCGTGCCCGATGCCATGGGGCAATCGGTTCGCTTCGCAGCCGGGGAAGGCCCCGTTCTCGAAGCCCTGACCGATCGCGCCTCGATCGATTCGCTGATCACGGACAGGGTCGAGACCCATTTAGCTCCTGTCTACGAGGCTGTGCGGCTGGTCCGAGCTGCGCTACCCGAGAAGATCGCCTTGATCGGTTTCGCCGGGGCGCCCTGGACCGTGGCGACGTACATGATCGAGGGCGGGTCGAGTCGGGATTTTGCTCGGGCCAAGGGCTGGGCGGCCCGCGATCCGGAAGGCTTCGATGGCTTGCTGGCCAAGATCGAGGCGGCGACCCTGTGCCATCTGTTGGCCCAGGTTCGCGCCGGGGCCCAGGTGCTGCAGATTTTCGACAGCTGGGCCGGGGTGTTGGACGAAGCTTTTTTTGAACGGTTGGTGATCGGGCCGACCAAGCGTCTTGTCGCCGGAGTGAAGGCCGAGGCGCCGGATGTGCCGATCATCGGCTTCCCCAAGGGTTGTGGTATTCTCTACGCTCGTTATGCCGCTGAGACGGGGGTCGATGCCCTCTCTCTCGATCCCGCCGTGCCGCTCGACTGGGCCGCGTCCGCCTTGCAGCCGCATGTGGCCGTGCAGGGCAACCTCGATCCAATCCTGCTGTTGACCGGTGGCGAGGCCATGGCGCGGCGCACCGGCCAGATCGTTGCTGCGCTGGCCGGTGCGCCCTTCGTTTTCAATCTGGGCCATGGGGTCGTGCCGCCGACCCCGCCGGAGCAT
>CAUZWC010000083.1:0-11354 GCA_963583595.1 Alphaproteobacteria bacterium
GGCGTGACCGACGAGAGCTACGAGATTTTCACCCTCTCCCCCAAGGGCCTGGACAATCCGCCCTACGATTTCAGCTAGGCTCCCGGCCCGCCCATGCCGACCGTCGATCCGGAGGAACGCAGTCACTGGCTGGCCGAAGCGCTGACCGAGGCGCCGGCCGCGCCCGAGCTCCTGCGCGGCGACGCGAAGGCTGATGTCTGCATCGTCGGCGGCGGTTTCACCGGCCTATGGACGGCCATCCACCTGGAGCAGGCCGATCCCTCCCTCGACGTCGTCCTAATCGAGAAGGACGTCTGCGGTGCCGGCGCGAGCGGGCGCAACGGCGGCTTCTGCATGACCTGGTCGTCCAAAATATCGACTCTGGTCAAGCTGGGTGGGGCGCGGGGGGCTCGGTGGCCGCGGCCCTCAAGACGGTCGAGGCGGCCGCCCGCCTGGCCCGGGCCGAGGCGGCCTCCGGACCGGTTTTCGCCAATATCGACAAGGTCGTGGGCTATTGCCGGGTCGCCATGGGATGGGCGAAGACGGAGCAGTTCCGCATCCTCTTCCTCGACACCCGCAACCGGCTGATCCGTGACGAGGTGCAGCAGACGGGCACGGTCAACCACACCCCGGTCTATCCGCGCGAGGTCGTCAAACGCGTGCTGGAACTGGGCGCCACGGACATTCTCATAGTCCATAACCATCCGAGCGGCGACCCGACCCCGTCGCGCGCCGACATCGCCATGACCAATGAGGTCCAGGCCGCCGCCAAGGCCCTGGGCATCGCGCTCCACGACCATATCATCGTGACCAGGGCAGACCCACGCATCGTTTAAGGAGTTGGGACTTTTATGAACGATCGAACGCCCCCCACCGGACGCAACCCCTGGCTCGTCCTGGCCGGCTTCCTGACCCTGAGCATCGCGGTGCTTTCGCTTGGCGGGGCGGTCACCGCGCCGGCCATCGAGGTCTGGTATCAGGGCCTGGCCAAGCCGCCCTGGACGCCGCCGGACTGGCTGTTCGGCCCGGTCTGGACCGCGCTCTACCTGGCGATGGCCGTGGCGGCTTGGCTGGTCTGGCGGCGCTGGGGATGGCAGGGGGCGCGCTGCGCGCTGATCCTGTATCTCGTGCAGCTCGGCCTCAATTTCCTATGGTCGCCCGCCTTTTTCGGCCTGCGCGACCCGCTGCTCGGGATGGTCGTGATCGCCCCGCTCTGGCTCGCCGTCGCGGCGACCACAGTCGCCTTCTTCCGGAAGCAGACCTTCGCGGGCTCGCTTTTTGTGCCCTATCTCGCCTGGGCCAGTTACGCCGTGGGCCTCAACGCCGCGATCCTGGCCCTGAACTGAGAGCGGCCGCGCGGTGCCAGCCTCGCCCTTGGCGCCCCTACTCCGCCACCGCTTCCGCCACCAACCGCTGGTAGCGATGCACCGGGCCATCCATATAGGGCGTGAAATAGCCGCCGTCCCAGGCCGTGGTTTCGAAGGCCCGCTGCAGGTTCTCGATGATCTCGATATCCTCGGCGTTGAACTCGCGGAAGCGGTCGACCACCGCCTTGCGCGTCTTGGCCAGGGCCGGATCGGTCGCGGCCTCGCCGACCATGAAGACCTCGACCCTTTCGGTGCAGCGGTTCGGCCCGTCCGGTTCGACCAGGATGATCCGCAGATTGTCGTGGAACAGGGTCATGCAGAGATTTGGGAAGACGCAGAAGGCTTCCATCAGCTTGGAATCCTCTTGGGTCAGACCCGGGAAGGGCGGCAAGGCGCCGGTCGCCTCGTCCTCGGGCACGTAGTTTTCCAGGCCTTGACCCAGATAGACGTCGTTATCGGCCACCAGATAGTGGTCCTTCATGTCGCAATAGCTGTTCAGGGTCGGGTGGACATAGGGCACGTGATAAGTGTCGATGAAATTCTCCAGGGCCAGCTTCCAATTGCCCCCAATGGCATAGTTGGAACTCTCGCCCCGGCGCAGGACGGACAGGTCGTGACTCTTCCAGCGTTCGGCCAGGGGGCGGATGTAATCCTCGAAACCCGGCGCGTCGTCCGACAGGTTGACGAAGACCAGCGGCCCCCAGACGGCTGTGCGCACCTCGGCCAGGCCGGGAATCTCGCGCGGCAGGGCGGCGCGGTCGTGCTGGTCGATGCCCGCTACATGGGGCGTCTTCACCAACCGACCGTCGAGCGCGTAGCTCCAGGAATGATAGGGGCAGAGGATGCGTTTATTGCCCTCGCAAGGCGCGTCGATCAGCCGCATGCCGCGGTGGCGACAGAAATTGTGGAAGACGCGGACCTCGCCCGCATCATCGCGCAGCAGGATCAGGGCCTTGCCTGCCGCCGTCACGGGGCGGATCGAGCCCGGCTCGGCCACGTCTTCCGCGAGGCCGATACAGACCCAGCGCCGGGCGAAAAGCCGCCGGTTCTCCAGGGCCAGGAAACCGGCGCTGGTATAGGCCTCGGGCGGCAGACCGCCGGCCTCGCCGGCAGGCTTGCGCAAGCGCTCGAGAACGGTGGGTGAAATGATATCCAGACCGTCGGGCATCGCGCCCCCCCCTTGTCGTTCGTCCGATACTCTCGGTGGGGGAGTATTGGGCCGGGCGCGCCGCCGATTCAACAGTTGTGATGCGCACCCCCCGAGATCCTCCGCACCGCCGGCTGACGGCGCGGCCGCGGCGCGCTATAAACGCGCCGCAACCGAAACCCATCCGCAATCCGACCAGGAGGCCCGATGATCCCGCGCTATAGCCGCCCCGAAATGGCGGCAATCTGGGAGCCCGAGAACCGTTTTCGCATCTGGTTCGAGATCGAGGCCCATGCCTGCGACGCCATGGCCGAACTTGGCATCGTGCCCAAATCGGCCGCCAAGGCGATCTGGGCACGCGGCGCCTGGGAAATCGAGCGGATCGACGAAATCGAGCGCGAGACGCGGCATGACGTCATCGCCTTCCTGACCAATCTGGCCGAGCATGTCGGCGAGGAGGCCCGCTTCGTCCATCAGGGCATGACCAGCTCCGACGTGCTGGACACCTGCCTCGCCGTCCAACTCAAGCAGGCGGTCGATCTGCTGATCGCCGGTCTGGACGCCCTGCTGGCTGTGCTGGAGCGGCGGGCGAAGGAACACAAGGACACGGTCTGCGCCGGGCGCAGCCACGGCATCCATGCCGAGCCCACCACCTTCGGCCTGAAACTGGCCGGGCATTACGCCGAATTCGCGCGCTGCCGGGAGCGGATGGTGGCCGCAAGGGCAGAAATCGCGACCTGCGCCATTTCGGGCGCGGTCGGCACCTTCGCCAATATCGACCCGGCGGTCGAAGCCCATGTCGCCGCCAAGCTGGGCCTGACGATCGAGCCAGTCTCGACCCAGGTCATCCCGCGCGACCGCCATGCGATGTTCTTCGCCACGATGGGCGTCGTGGCCGGCGCCATCGAACGGCTGGCGACGGAGGTCCGCCATCTGCAGCGGACCGAGGTGCGCGAGGTCGAGGAGTATTTCGCGCCGGGGCAGAAGGGCTCCTCCGCCATGCCCCATAAGCGCAATCCGATCCTGAGCGAGAACCTGACCGGCCTGGCGCGCATCGTGCGCGCCGCGGTGGTGCCGGCGATGGAAAACATCGCCCTGTGGCACGAGCGCGATATCAGCCATTCCTCGGTCGAACGGATGATCGGACCGGATACGACCGTCACCCTGGATTTCGCCCTGGCCCGCCTGACCGGGATGATGGACAAGCTGC
This sequence comes from Alphaproteobacteria bacterium, assembly GCA_963583595.1. Classification (GTDB taxonomy): domain Bacteria; phylum Pseudomonadota; class Alphaproteobacteria; order CADEGL01; family CADEGL01; genus JABIRQ01. The sequence goes on from CAUZWC010000083.1 coordinate 3,704, forward strand.
TGGTCTATCCCGAGACGATGAAGGCCAATCTCGACCGGCTCGGCGGGCTGGTCTATTCCCAGCGCATCCTGCTGGCCCTGACCCAGGCCGGGATGAGCCGCGAGGATTCCTATGCCGCGGTCCAGCGCAACGTGATGAAGGTCTGGGAGCAGGGCGCCAATTTCCTCGACCTGCTCAAGGCCGACGAGACCGTGACCGCGCATATGGACACGGCCGCGCTGGAGGCCCTGTTTGATCTAGGCCACCACACCAAGCATGTCGACACGATCTTCGCACGGGTCTTCAGGGCGGCGTAAGGCGCGGCCCAGTCGCGAAACTCCTCTCCCATTGGGAGAGGGAGGGGCCCGCGCCGTCAGGCGTGGGAGGGTGAGAGGACCGATTCAGCCCGGTTGGCGCCGAACCCGCCCCTTCGCAAGTATCATTTCAGGGACGGGGCGGCCAAGATTCCATCCGGCCTCATGCTGAGCCTGTCGAAGCATGGGGGCCTGGCACGCCTTGAGCCATGCAATCCTCACCCTTCGACAGGCTCAGGATGAGGAAAGCCAGTGCGGTGCGCGCGGCCGTGCTTAGGCTTCCGACTCCGCGACGATCTGGTCATGGGCGACGCCGACCAGACGGCCCATCTCGGCACGGACCTTGTGTTCAGTGACCTCGATGCCCTTGGCGGTCAGGTCGCCGAAGACCTTGCGATAGACATCCTCTTCGCCTGGCTCGTCGAAATCGGCGATCACGACTTGCTTGGCATAGGCTGCGCCCTCGGCCGCGTCCATATCCATCAGTTCGGCGGCCCAGAGGCCGAGAAGCTTGTTGCGCCGGGCCATGACCTTGAATTCAAGCTCCTTGTCACGCTTGAACTTGGCCTCGTAGCCTTTTTCGCGGTTGTCGAAGCTCGACATCTCGGATTGCCTCCTTATCTTTCGTGATCTCCCTGGGCGCCGTTCAGCGTCCCACTCTTCTGGCCATATATGTAGTGGCCCGAGCCCAAGGATGGTAGGCGAAATCGCATGTGCACCTTGGTCATCCTCCGCCGCCCCGGTCATGACTGGCCCCTGATCCTGGGCGCGAACCGAGACGAAATGCGCGGCCGACCGTCGCGGCCGCCGGGCCGCCACTGGCCGGACCGGAGCGAGGTCGTGGCGGGGTTGGACGAACTGGCCGGCGGTTCCTGGATGGGGCTCAACGATTCGGGCGTGGTCGCCTGCGTCCTCAACCGTCACGGCAGCCTGGGTCCGGCCCCGGACGCGCGCAGCCGGGGCGAGTTGGTGCTCGAGGCCCTGGACCATGCGGATGCGGCCGATGCCGCCAATGCCCTGACCGATCTCGACGCGCGGGCCTATCGCAGCTTCAACCTGCTCGTCGCCGACGACCGCGACGCCTATTGGATCAAGAGCCTGGGGCAGGACGGCCCGGCCATCCCCGGCGTCGTGCCGGTCGGCGACGGGGTCTCGATGCTGACCGCCTATGACATCGATTCGACGGAGAGCGCCCGGGTCCGCCGCCATCTACCCGCCTTCCGCGCGGCCCCGCCGCCCGATCCCGAAACCGGCGACTGGGACGCCTGGCGCGACCAGCTGACCCAGCGCGGCAGGGGGGCGGAGGACGCGGTGCTGATCGACACGGATACGGGATTCAGCACGGTTTCGGGCTCTCTGCTCGCCCTGCCGGCCGCTGGGCGCAAGGGCGCAACCCCGATCTGGCTCTATGCCGAAGGACGGCCGGACCGCATCGCCTATACCCCTGTCGATCTCGGCTGAGGACCTTGCGCCGGGCCGGCGATATCACGACCCCCGAATGGCCCAGCGTCGCGGCCCGGGTTCATTGTTTCGCCCATCGGGAGTTGCTATATCTTGCGGTGCGGCCTGTCAGCCGCGCCCGACAGGCCCACCGGGACGCGAACGCAACCGGAATCACCCGGTGACCGATCTCCTCCCCCCTCCGGTGAAAAACCATGGCCAGACGCAGGCAGATATACGAGGGCAAGGCGAAGGTTCTCTTCGAAGGACCGGAACCGGGAACGCTCGTCCAGTATTTCAAGGACGATGCGACCGCGTTCAACAACCAGAAACGCGGCGTCATCACGGGCAAGGGCGTGCTCAACAACCGCATCTCGGAATACCTGATGACGCGGCTGGCCGAGGTCGGCGTGCCGACCCATTTCGTGCGCCGCCTGAACATGCGCGAGCAGCTCGTGCGCGAGGTCGAGATCATCCCGGTCGAGGTCGTGGTGCGGAACATCGCCGCCGGCTCGATCTGCAAGCGCCTCGGCATCGCCGAAGCGACGCCCCTGCCCCGTTCCATCGTCGAGTACTACTACAAGAACGACGAATTGGGCGATCCGCTAGTCGCGGAAGAGCATGTCACTGCCTTCGGCTGGGCCACGCCCCAGGATCTGGACGACATGATGGCGATGGCCCTGCGGGTGAACGATTTCCTGTCCGGCCTGTTCCTCGGTGTCGGCATCCGCCTGGTCGATTTCAAGCTGGAATTCGGCCGGCTGTGGAACGACGAGGAGATGCGCATCGTCCTCGCCGACGAGATCACCCCCGACGGCTGCCGGCTGTGGGATATCGAGAGCAGCGAGAGCATGGACAAGGACCGCTTCCGCCTCGATCTCGGCAATGTCGTCGAGGCCTATCAGGAAGTGGCCCGCCGCCTCGGTATCATGCCCGAGGCCGGCCCGCGCGACATGAAGGGCCCCGTGACCCTGCAATAGGGCCGGACCGCGGGGTGGACGACGGCAACGGATTAGAACGGCGACGGACCCGGACGATTATGAAGGCAAAAGTTCACGTTACCCTGAAAACTGGGGTACTCGACCCCCAGGGCAAGGCCGTTCAGCACGCTTTGCACGCCCTGGGCTTCGCCGGCGTCGGCGAGGTCCGCCAGGGCAAGTTCATCGAGTTGGAAACCGGCGAGAGCGATCCCGCGAAGGCGCGCGCGGCGGTCGAAGAAATGTGCAAGAAACTGCTGGCCAACCCGGTGATCGAAAACTATTCGATTCAAGTCGAAGGGTGAGGGTGAAGGTGTGAAGGCCGCCGTTATCGTCTTTCCCGGATCGAACCGGGACCGCGACATGCTGATGGCCCTGGAGCGCGCGGCGGGCAAGCCGCCCCTGGCGATTTGGCATGGCGATGCGGATTTCGAGCCCGTGGACCTGATCGTGGTGCCTGGCGGCTTTTCCTACGGCGACTACCTGCGTGCGGGCGCCATGGCCGTGCATTCGCCTATCATGCGCGAGGTCGCCAAACGCGCCCAGGCCGGCGTGCCGGTGTTGGGCGTCTGCAACGGATACCAGATCCTGACCGAGGCCGGATTGCTGCCCGGCGCCCTGTTGCACAACGCGCGGCTCAAATTTGTCTGCGGCGATATCCATATGAAGGTCGAGACGGCGCAGAGCCTGTTCACCGCCGGCTACGAGAGCGGCCAGGTGATCCGCGTGCCCGTGGCCCATCACGACGGCAATTATTTCGCCGATGACGAGACCCTGGACCGGCTGGAAGGCGAAGGCCGCGTGGCCTTCCGCTATTGCACCGCCGAGGGCGAGTTCGACGACAAGGCCAATCCCAACGGCTCGGCCCGCCATATCGCCGGCATCTACAACGAGACCAAGACGGTGCTCGGCCTGATGCCTCACCCGGAAAACGCCACGGACCCGCAACTGGGCGGGACCGACGGCGCCGCTCTATTCGATGGCCTGGTCGCGGCCCTGCACTGACCGATCGCTCACAGTATGGCTGAAGCCAAAAACCCCGAGATCACACCCGAACTCGTCGCCGAGCATGGCCTGACGGCGGAGGAATACGCCCGCGTCCTGGCGATCATGGGGCGCGCGCCGAATATCACCGAACTGGGCATCTTCTCGGTGATGTGGTCAGAGCATTGCTCCTACAAGACCTCGAAGAAATGGCTGCGCACCCTGCCGACCGAGGGACCCCAGGTCATCCAGGGGCCGGGCGAGAATGCCGGGGTGGTCGATATCGGCGACGGCCTGGCCTGCATCTTCAAGATCGAGAGCCATAACCATCCCAGCTTCATCGAGCCCTATCAGGGCGCGGCGACGGGAGTGGGTGGCATCCTGCGCGACGTCTTCACCATGGGCGCGCGGCCGATCGCGAACCTGAACGCCCTGCGCTTCGGCGCACCGGACCATCCCAAGACGCGGCATCTGGTGGCCGGCGTGGTCGCGGGGATCGGCGGCTACGGCAATTGCATCGGCGTGCCGACCGTGGGCGGCGAATGCCAGTTCCACGAAAGCTACAACGGCAACATCCTGGTCAATGCCATGACAGTGGGGATAGCACCCACCGACCGCATCTTCTATTCCGCCGCCGCGGGCATCGGCAATCCGGTGGTCTATGTCGGCTCCAAGACCGGGCGCGACGGCATCCATGGCGCGACCATGGCCTCGGCCGAATTCAGCGAGGATTCCGAGGAGAAACGCCCGACCGTCCAGGTTGGCGACCCTTTCACCGAGAAGCTCCTGCTGGAAGCCTGCCTGGAACTGATGGCGACCGACGCCATCATCGCGATCCAGGATATGGGTGCGGCCGGGCTGACCAGTTCCTCGGTCGAGATGTCGTCCAAGGGCGGCGTGGGAATCGAGCTGGACCTTAGCGCGGTGCCGCGCCGGGAGGAGGGCATGACCCCATATGAGATCATGCTGTCCGAGAGCCAGGAACGGATGCTGATGGTCCTGCGCCCCGGGCGCGAGGACGCGGCGCGGGCGGTCTTCGAGAAATGGGAACTCGATTTCGCGGTGATCGGCCGGGTCACGGACACGGGCCGGCTGGTCCTGACGGAAAACGGCGAGACGGTCGCCGATATCCCCGTGGCGCCCCTGGTCGAGAATGCCCCGGAATACGACCGGCCCTGGGAGGCGACACCGCCCTCGCCGGAGATCGCAGCGGTTGACCTGCCCGCGAAGCCGGGGGACGAGGCCCTCCTGGCCCTGCTCGCCTCGCCCGACCATTGCGGCAAGGGCTGGATCTGGCACCAATACGATCATCTGGTCATGAACGACACGGTAATCCGCCCGGGCGGCGATGCCGCCGTGGTGCGGGTGCGCGACACGAGCAAGGCCCTGGCAGTGACGACCGATTGCACGCCGCGCTACTGCTATGCCGATCCGGTACGCGGCGGCGCGCAGGCGGTGGCCGAGGCCTGGCGCAATCTGACCGCGACAGGCGCGCGACCCCTGGCCGCGACCGACAACATGAATTTCGGCAATCCCGAACGGCCCCGGGTGATGGGCCAGTTCGCGGGTTGTATCGAGGGCATGGGCGAGGCCTGCCGCGCCCTCTCCTTCCCGATCGTCTCGGGCAATGTCTCGCTCTACAACGAGACCAGCGGCAAGGGCATCCATCCGACCCCCGTGATCGGCGGCGTGGGTCTTCTCGACGATGTCGCCCTGGCCGTGGGCATCGGTTTCACCGACCCGGACCTGAGCATCCTGCTGGTCGGCAAGACCCAGGGCTGGCTCGGCTGTTCAGCCTATCTGCGCGAGATCCTGGGACGGGAGGACGGCGCGCCGCCGCCGGTCGATCTGGCTGCCGAACTCCGCAACGGGGATTTCACCCGGATGCAGATCCTGGCGCGCCGGGCCGCCGCCTGCCATGACCTCTCGGAAGGCGGTCTGGCCGTCGCCCTGGCCGAGATGGCCCTGGCCGGCGATATCGGCGCGGAGATCGCTGGGGCGCCCGAGGGAGTCCCGCTCCATGCCTGGCTGTTCGGCGAGGACCAGGCCCGCTATCTGATCGCTACCCGGAACCCGGCGGCCATCCTCGCCCATGCCGAGACGGCGGGCATTCCCGTTGCCGTTATCGGGCGCACGGGCGGCGAGGCTTTGACCTTGCCCGGCGCCGCACCCATATCCCTGACAGCCCTGCGCGAAGCCCATGAAGGCTGGCTGCCGGGCTATATGGACGGTGAATAGAGTTCGGCGCGTGCCGCATAGTTTGAATTGAGCACTGTGCCATCCCCCACCTCACCCCCTCCCTCTTCTCCCCATATGCGGAGGAGAGGGAGGGGGTGAGGTGGGGGATGGCACAGTGCCGCGAGAATTGCAGAAAGGGATGCCCATGCCGATGGCAGCGACGGAAATCGAGCGTCTGATCAAGGAGACCCTGCCGGACGCCGTGGTCGAGATCGACGACCTGGCGGGCGACGGCGACCATTATTCGGCGCGCATCGTCAGCGAGGCCTTCCGGGGCAAGAGCCGGGTTCAACAGCATCAGATCGTCTATCAGGCCCTGCAGGGCCGCATGGGCGGCGAATTGCACGCCCTGGCGCTGGAAACTGGCGCGCCCAAGGACTGAAGCGGCGAAGATGGACGGGCAGGATTGACGCGGCGCGAGCGGCGACCTACCTCTCGGCGCAGGACTACTCACAAGACTCATTCGAACTCGGGGACGGGCAGACCATGATCGACAAGGACAGTTTCGAGCGTATCCAGGGCACCGTGAACGGCAACGACGTGACCCTGTTCATGAAGGGCTCGCCACAATTCCCGCAATGCGGCTTCTCCGCCACCGTGATCCAGATTCTGGACTATCTCCAGGTCAAGTATCACAGCGTCGACGTGCTACAGGACGACGGCATCCGCCAGGGCATCAAGGAATTCAGCAACTGGCCGACCATTCCACAGCTTTACGTGAAGGGCGAATTCGTCGGCGGCTGCGACATCATCCGCGAAATGGCCCAGTCCGGCGAACTGGTCGAGATGCTGGACGAGAAGAAGGTCGAATACGCGGCGCCGTGAGTGCGCGGGCCTCATGCTTCGACAGGCTCAGCATGAGGAAACACGAAAACGGCGCGTCCCTCGGGACGCGCCGTTCGTGATTCTGGCTTTAAGCCCGATCAGCTCGAATAGAATTCGACGACCAGGTTCGGCTCCATCTGCACCGGATAGGGCACGTCGGCCAGCTTGGGGCCGCGCACGAAGGTGCCGCGCATCTGGTCGTGATTGACGTCGAGATAGTCGGGAATCTCGCGCTCCGGCGAATCGACGGCCGAGAGGACGAGCGGCAGTTCGCGGCTCTTTTCCTTGATCTCGATGACGTCGCCGTCGCTGACCCGGGCCGAGGCGATGTTCAGCCGCTTGCCGTTGACCAGAATATGGCCGTGGTTGACGAACTGGCGCGCGGCGAAGACCGTGGGCACGAATTTCATGCGGTAGACCACGGCATCGATGCGGCGCTCGAGAAGCTCGATCAGGTTTTCCTCGGTGTTGCCCCTGCGACGGTTCGCCTCGTCATAGATGCGACGAAACTGGCGCTCGGTGATATTGCCGTAATAGCCCTTCAGCTTCTGCTTGGCCTCGAGCTGCGTGCCGTAATCGGACGGCTTGCGGCGGCGCTGACCATGCTGGCCGGGGCCGTATTCGCGCTTGTTGAAGGGTGACTTGGGCCGGCCCCAAAGGTTGACCTTCAGGCGCCGGTCGATCTTATGCTTGGCGCGAATGCGCTTCGACATGACGTATTCTCCCGTTCATTGACGGCGTTGTTGGTGTCCGGGTAGGCCCCTGGTTTCCCAGGTGCGGGAGGCGACTTCTCGAGGCCGCTCCACATTCCCCGAAATGGGCGCGAAGTATAGCCGCGGGCCGAGCCCTGTCAAACGGCGGGTTTCCCGGCGGGAACCGTCGTCCACCCCCACC
>CAUZWC010000084.1:0-11111 GCA_963583595.1 Alphaproteobacteria bacterium
GTCGGGTCGGCACACAGCCAACGGCCCTTCGCCCGGCGCCGAGATTGGGGTCGGCACCGGATCGAACACACCAAAAGCTCCTGTCGTCGGGGGTCCGGACAGAAGAAAGCACGGCCGCAAAGCTGTGCCGTAACGCCTTGTCACATATATATCACATTGCAGGGCAAAAAAACAGCCCAATTGGAGACAATTCCGCCCAAATCAATGAGAAAAAAGCGTTATTCGATACAATTCCGGAAAGTCTCGCTTTCGAAATCCGCGAATTCGGCGGTTTCTCCCGCGACTGCTAAGTTTGTTTACCGGGATCCGGGCTGAATTGCTCTTCGAGCTTGTTCTTCACGCCTTCCCAGGCTTCGGCATCGGTCGGCGGCTCGCCCTTGCGGGTGATATTGGGCCAGGCTTCCGAGAATTTGCGGTTGTGCTCGACCCAGGCTTCGACATCGCCATCCGTGTCGGGAATGATCGCCTCGACCGGGCATTCCGGCTCGCAGACTCCGCAATCGATGCACTCATCCGGATGGATGACGAGCATGTTCTCGCCTTCGTAGAAGCAGTCCACCGGACAGACCTCCACACAGTCCTGGTACTTGCACTTGATGCAGGAATCGGTGACGACGTAGGTCATGCTCTTCTCCGGTAGTCGGTCCCATCCGGCGCCGGGCGGCGGCCTCGCGCCGCTGACAAACCCGGTCGAGTCATCAGGTGGCGGGATCATCCATCCCGAGCCTCGCGAGAACCCGCTTGCGCGCGGCCCCGCGCTCCTGATCGGTCACGTATATAAGCCCGGCGATCCGGCGCAGCAAGTGCGCCTCATAATCGTGCAACACGCCATCGGCATAGGCCACCTCCCAGAGCATCTCGATCATCTCGATCCGCTCGTCATGGGTGAAGCGTTCCTTGATCAGCCGGGCATATTGCCAGAGATCGACGCTCGTTTCGGCCTTGGCGTCGGCCGCCTCAACCAGCGCTTCCGCCTCGGCCTCCGGCAAGCCGAACCTTTCGCGCATGAGCTGGCGGATAATGACGCGCTCGCGAATGTCGAAATCGTCATCCATGCGCGCGGCCTGGCACATCAGGACGCAGACCGCGACCTCGAGTTCATCCCGGCTGTGCTCGTCCTCGGCACGGTCGTCGACGAACAGCCATTTCATCTTTTCGAGCATAACGCGGGTTATCACGCGACTCGACGGTCTTCAAGGTTTCCGAACACGAGAGCCGCACGGCGCCGCGGCCTTGCCGCCCGGAAGGCGCAGTCCTAGGCTGCCGCCGGCCATGACCACCGAACCTCGCTTCCTCGCCCCGGCGACGGCCCGCAACCGCGGCCCGATCCTGGAGGTGCTGCGCCGTGTCTTGCCCGCTTCGGGCCGGGTCCTCGAAATTGCAGCTGGAACCGGGGATCACGCGGTCCATTTCGCCGGCTCCCTGCCCGGCCTGGATTGGCTGCCGACGGAAGCGGATCCGCGCATGCTGCCCGAGATCGAAGCCCGCCGGCTGGCTTCCGGTCTCGCCAATCTCCGCGACGCGAGCTTGCTGGCCATCGAGGCGCCCGACTGGGCTGCCCGGGCCGGGATCGCCGAGCCGCCCCTGGACGCGATTGCCGCAATCAACATGGTGCATATTGCGCCCTGGGCGGCCACCGAGCATCTCTTCGCCGGAGCGAGCGATGCCCTGGCGCCGAATGGCGTGCTGTTCCTCTACGGTCCCTACCGGCGTGGCGGAAGCCATGCGGCACCGAGCAACGAGCAGTTCGACGCCCTGCTGCGCCGCCACAATCCGGCCTGGGGCGTGCGCGACCTCAAAGCCGTGACCCGGCTGGGCGAAGCGGGCGACCTGATTCTGGAAGAGATTATCGAGATGCCCTCGAACAACCTGTCCCTGGTTTTCCGCCGGGCCTAAGTGCCGTCGAACCCCGCCGGCGGCGGGGAAAGATCCTCGCAGAGGGCGCGGGCCTCAGCGGCGGGACCGCGCCGCTCGCCCAACCCGACCACCCGGACGACTCGGATGACGCGGCCCTGGGGGAAGGTCAGGACATCGCCCGGGCGCAGGGCATGGCTCGGCTTCCTGGTCTTGAAGCGGTTGACACTCACGCGCCGCCCTCGCGGAGGCGGGTCGCCAGGCGTCGGGCCTTGAAGAAACGGGCAAATCACGGCCAGCGGTCGAGACGGCGCGTCTCCCCGCCTCCCTCGGCCGGACCAGACCTAGCGACCAAACTTCATCCCCCGCAGGACGGCGAAAGGCGAATCGGGATCGGCCGCGGGACGGGACGGGCGCGGCCGATGTTTGGCTTTCGCTCCCGCCGTGGCGCCGTTCTTCGGCACGGCCGGCCCGGAGCCCGCCCGACCGCCTTCGACCATGGCGGGTCCGTTTCGGCCGGCATCCTGCTTCGCCGGTCGCGCCGACCGGCTGGGACGATTCGATCGGCTGGGCGAAAAGGTTTCGATGTCCTGCTCGGTTCTGCCGCGGAAGCCGAGGGCGCACAGGACCGGGCCGAGGGCTTCGGTCTCGCAATCGACCGTGGCGGCGAGCAGGGGCGTCGCGACGAAGGGCCCCTGCCCGGCCAGACGACGCGCCTCCTCAGCCAGCTTCTCGGCTCGGTCGACCCGGATCGCCCTGCCGCCGAGGGCGACGCAGCCGACCGTGGCGAAGAAAGATTCTGGCAATGCCGTGTCGAGCGGCGCGGAAGCGACCCCGTCGAACGGCGCAGGCGGCGGATCGTCGAAATCGTGATGGACCGACCAGAGCAGCCGGCGCAGGCGCAGGGCTTCGGGCTTCAAAAGGGCGGGCAGATAGACCGCGTGTAGCCCGATGCGCAGACCCGCACCCGCCAGGGCGCTGCGCTCCGCCGGACCCAGCGCGCGGACCTGGTCCGCCACCTGGAAACGGGGCAGCGAGCCCAGGGTTTCCTTGAGTTGATAGGCGAGACCCCGGCCGCCCCCGCCGAGGGCGAGCGCGCCGAGGCGCAGAACCGGATGGAAGGCGCGCGCCAGATGCGCCTCGATCCAGCGCGCGAGCCGGATCCGCACGCGGTCGCGCAGATCGGGATCGAGCAATTCGCTGGCGCGCGGTGCGATCAGCGGCGAGAGCAACCCCTCGCCCGCAGTCAGGCGGGCGATCGTGGCGCCCTGCCAGGTCACCCGGCCATCGCCGCGCAGACCGAAGGCCCGGTCCGGCGCGGCTTCCAGCGCGACGACCCGGCGCATGATCTCGTCGCGCAGGCTGCGCCGCGCGGCGGTCAGGATAGCCCGCGCATCCTCGCCTTCGGCCGAGGCATCGGGCAGGAAGCGAAAGCCGTCCAACCGCCCGACATGCTCGCCCTCGACCAGCACCTCGCCATTCTGCCGGACCGCACCGACGAGCTTTTCGTCGTCATCCATGCGGCGCACCAGAATGGCGGTGCGGCGATCCACAAAACGCTGGGTCAGTCGCTCGTGCAGGGCGTCGGACAGGCGATCCTCGATCGCCAGCGCGCGCTCCTGCCAATGGGCGGCGTCGTCGAGCCAGTCGGCGCGGTGGGAGATATAGGTCCAGCTGCGAATATGGGCGATGCGGCCGGTCAGGGTGTCGATATCGCCGTCCACCCGATCGATGCGCGCGACCTGTTCGGCGACCCAGTCGACCGGCAGGCGGCCGGCAGGCGCCGAGAGATGGCCGTAGAGCCGGGCCAGCAGGCCGATATGGGTGTCCGACAGGATCTTGCGGAAATCAGGAACCTGGGCGACATCCCATAACAGGCGCAGGGCGGCCGGATGGCGGGCGCGCTCAGCCACCTCGCCGCGCCGCGCCAGGGCGATCAGGGACAGGTGATCCTCGGCATCGGCCTTGCGCCACAGCGCCGGATCGGGCGGCGCCTCCTCCAGGCTCGCCAGCAAGGCCTGAAGCGAGGCGAAGTTCAGATCGGCGTTGCGCCAAGCCAGGCGCCGCAATGGCTCGAACCGATGGTTCTCGATCGCCTCGACCAGTTCCGGGTCGAGCGCGCCGACGGATTCGGTCGTGCCGAAAGTGCCGTCGCGCATATAGCGCCCGGCGCGGCCGGCGATCTGACCCAGTTCGCCCGCGGTCAGGCGGCGCATGACGCGCCCGTCGAACTTGTTCAGACGGGCGAAGGCGACATGGTGGATATCCATGTTGAGGCCCATGCCGATCGCATCCGTCGCGACCAGATGATCGACCTCCCCGGCCTGATACATGCCTACCTGGGCGTTGCGTGCGCGCGGACTCAAGGCGCCGAGGACGACCGCCGCGCCGCCGCGCTGGCGGCGCATCAACTCGGCGATCTCGTAGACCTCGGCAGCGGAGAAGGCGACCACGGCGCTGCGCCGGGGCAGGCGGGTGAGCTTGCGCGGCCCGGCATAGGTCAGCTTGGAGAAGCGCGGCCGGGATTCGACCACGGCCTCGGGCACCAAGCGGCGCAGCAGGCCGCGGACGGTCTCCGCGCCCAGGAACATCGTCTCCTCGCGCCCGCGCGCATGGAGCAGGCGGTCGGTGAAGACATGGCCGCGATCCGCATCGGCCGCCATCTGCACCTCGTCGACCGCCAGGAAATCGACCTCGCGGTCCATCGGCATGGATTCAACGGTGCAGACATACCAGCGCGGCCGCGCTGGCAGGATGCGCTCTTCCCCCGTGATCAGCGCGACCTGGCTCCGCCCCTTGAGGCGCACCACCCGGTCGTAATTCTCCCGCGCCAGAAGGCGCAGCGGAAAGCCGATCATGCCCGTGGCATGGCCGAGCATGCGCTCGACCGCCAGGTGGGTCTTGCCGGTGTTGGTGGGACCGAGGACCGCGACGACGCGGCCGCCGGAATCGAACGCGGCCATGGGGGGAGAATTGGGCGTCAGGCCATCCCTGGCAAGGGCCGAAGCCTCAGCGCCTGTCGCCCCGCAGGTTTTCGGGCGCCAGTTCGGCCACGGCGGCGCGCAACCCGGTGGCGACCCGCTCGGCCTCGGTCTCGCCGGTTCCCGCCGCGACGAGGTCCGCGACCGTCCGCGCCGGTCCGAAATGGATCACGATGCGCACGCGGCGCGGCAGGTGGCTGTCGCGCGGCATGGCCTCGAAGCCGCCTTCGATGAAGGCCGGCACGACCGGGCCGTCATAACCTTCCAACATCATGCCGATGCCCGGTAGAAAGCGCTGGATGCGCCCGTCGGGCGAACGCCAGCTTTCCGGAAACCAGAAGATGCAACCGCCCCGCCCCAGCAAGGAGCGGGCTGCCGCCACCGCCTGTCCCCCGGCCCGGTCGTTGACCGGAAAGATGCCGGCCGAGCGCGACAGGAAGCGGTGCAGCGGGGTGTGGAACAGGCGCGTGATCTCGCCGCCCCACCAGACATTGCGCATCCGCGTCCAGGGCAGCATCGCGCCGATCAGGAAGGCGTCGAGATCGCTGACATGGTTGGCGCCGACGACGACCTGGACCTGGAGCGGAAGATTTTCGACCCCCCGCGTCTCCAGGGTGAAATAGCCGCGCATGAGCAGCTTGTTGACGGTGTAAATGACCCGGCCCATCACCCGGTGGAACACCTCCTTGGGCTGGATCCAGCGGGCCTGATCGTCGCGCAGGATGAGGGTCCCGGCATGGCCGGACGATGCCGCCGCGCCCCGTCCCTGGGCGGCGCGGAATTCCTCGATCATGTCGCGCAGGGTCATGATCCGGGCGATCGCCTCCTCATCCAGGCCGATGCCGAGCCGCTCCTCCATCTCGGCGCTGAGATTGACCCAGCCGAGGGAATCGATGCCGAGATCGAGCTGCGGCGCGGTGTCCAGGGTCAGCTGGCGCTCGGGGAAGCGCGCCTGGAGAAATTTCCACAGCGGCGCGATCTCGGGACTCTCCACAAGGGCCCGGTCCTCGGCGCCCATGCCCACCGCGCCCGGCGCCGCCTCGCCGCTTTTCGCGCGCCGGTAGATATCGGCCAGTTCGAAGCGACGGTATTTGCCCAACCGGGTCTTGGGCAGGCTTTCGCGGGTGATCGCGAAGCCGGATATGCGCTGCCAGGACGGCAGAGCCTGGGAGAGGCGCGCCAGTTCGACCCGGATGACCTCGTCGTAGCGCCCGGAGGAAGACTCGCGCAGCGCCGCCAGATCGGGCGCGATCAGCGCGATCAGAGCGCCGTCCAATTCGAGCACAGCGCATTCCGCGACATAGGGGCTCTGGGCGTAGTGCTTCTCGACCAGATCGGGCGTGACGTTCTTGCCGCCCGGCATGACGATCAGTTCCTTCAACCGGCCGGTCACATAGAGATAGCCGTCGGCATCGAGGCGGCCCATATCGCCCGAGCGGAACCAGCCATCCGCCGTGAAGCTCTCGCGGTTGGCCTCGTCATTGCCGCGATAGCCGGCGAAAACCGTTGGCCCCTTGATCTGGATTTCGCCCTGTCCGGCCTCGGACACGCCCCCGGCGTCATCGGCTTCGGCGATGCGCACTTGGACGCCAGGCACCGGCTTACCGACGGTGCCTGGGCGGCCGTCGCCGCGCGGGTTGTAGGTCGCGATGGAACTGGTCTCGACCAGGCCATAGCCGTTGATGACCTCCCAGCCCAGGGTTTCGAGCGCCAACTCGACCTGGGGGTCGAGCGCGGCGCCGCCACAGGCGAGGGTGACGAGATCCGGCGCCAGGCGCCTGTGGACCGGCGCGAAAAGCCGGCGGCCCGAGCGGATGCCGAAGCGCCGGCGCAGCATCGCGGAAAGACGGAACAAGGTCGAAAAGGCGCGGCGCGCGACGGCGCCGCCGGTTGCGGCGCGCCCCTGGATACCCTCGACCAGGGCGCGGTAGAGGCGCGGCACGCCGACTATCGCGGTCGCCCGCCCCTCGGCCAGGGCCTTGGCGATCTCCGGCCCCGTGATGCCGGCGGGCAGGATGATCGTGGCACCACAGAGCAGCGGCAGCAGCATGCCGACGATGAAGGGATAGGAATGGTGCAGGGGCAGCGGCACCAGAACCCGGTCCTCGCCGTCCAGGAAACCCTGGTCGCGGATCGTGCCGAGATTGCCGAGGATATTACCGTGGCTCAGGGGCACGCCCTTGGGCGCCCCCGTCGTGCCGGAGGTGTAGAAGAGCGAAACGATATCCGACGGCGCCGCCGCGGCGAGGGCCGCCAAGGGCGCACCCAGAAGATCGCGCCAGGGGGTGCCGGACCCGGCCGGGTTCTCATCCAGGCGCCAAATTTCCAGCCCTTCGGCTAGGCCCAGAGCCTCGATCCGCGCGACATAGGCTCCCGTCGTGAAAAGCCGTTTCGCCCCGCTATCGGTCAAGGCGCGGCGGATTTCGTCATCCGCAATCAGGTCGTCGAGCGGCACCGCCAGGGCGGATGCGGCGATCAGGGCGAGGCGCGCGACGATCCATTCGGGGCTGTTGGGCGCGAGGATGGCGACGGGGTCGCCCGGGCCCACGCCGCGCGCCGCGATTCCCCCCGCGAGGCGGCGCGCAGTGTCGTTCAGATCGCCATGACTCCAGCGCCGGACCGCGCCGTCGCGCAGGGCGACGACCGCCGTCGCCTCGCCATGCGCGGTCAGACTATCGAACAGAATCTGTAATGTCCCGGTCTGCGACCCCTGGTCCGTCGTCATCGTCGCTCGCCTCTCTGCCGCCCTGATACTAAGTGGGGTCCGTCCCTCGATTCGCCAAGACGCGGTTAATCCTGACACCGGGGGCCCGACACCAGAGGAACAAATGCGACCGGCAGGATCGCGCGCTGCGCCACCTGCCCATCCGCGCCCTTGATCAGCAGGCACAGTTCCTGTCCCTCGCGCCGCGGCCCCAACGGAATCGCCATGCGCCCGCCGGGCGCGAGTTGCTCGACCAGGGCCGGCGGCGGAGTCTCCGCCGCCGCGGTCACGATGACCGCATCATAGGGCGCGTGTTCGGGCCAGCCGGCGCGACCGTCGCCCGTCCGGTACGCGATATTCGTGTAGCCGAGGGAATCGAGCCGCCGCGCCGCGGACTCACCCAGTTCGGCAACGAACTCGATCGTGTAGACCCGCGCCGCGATCTCGGCCAGCACGGCCGTCTGATAGCCGCAACCGGTCCCGATCTCGAGCACCCGCGATTCCGCCCGCAGGGCGAGCATGTCCTTCATCGCCGCGACGATGAAGGGCTGCGAGATGGTCTGGCCGTGGCCGATGGGCAGCGGCGCGTTGACATAGGCGGCGGCACGACGCCCCTCGGGCACGAAGGCTTCGCGCGGCACTCGGCCCAAGACCGCCATCACCGCCGGGTCGAACTCGTCCTTGCCCAGACGATCCGCGACAAGGCGCACATCCCGCGCGATTTCGTGCATCATGGCATCCTGCGCGGCGGCCGCCGTCCTGTCGCCCGCTCCGTCCTTCGTCATGGGTTCGAGCCTAACGCGGGGTTGCGGGCGCGGGCGAGCGTTCTCATATCGCCCTCATACCGTCCGTCACAATCGAACCGCACGTACTCACCGAATCGGAAGAACCTCCATGGCCGCAGAAACCCTCGCCTTTCAAGCCGAAGTCTCGAAGCTTTTGGATATCGTCGCGCGCTCGCTCTACAGCGAACGGGAAATCTTCCTGCGCGAATTGATCTCGAACGCCTCGGACGCTTGCGACAAGCTTCGCTATGAGGCGATCACCCGGCCGGAATTGACCGCCGAGGATGCCGAATTCCGCATCGCCCTGCGCCCCGACGCCAAGGCCAAAGTGTTGGAAATCTCCGACAACGGCATCGGCATGTCGCGCGACGAGATGGTCGAGAATCTGGGCACCATCGCGCGCTCGGGCACGGCGGCCTTCGTCGACCGGCTGGCCGACGAAGGCGGCGAATCGCCCAGCCTGATCGGCCAGTTCGGCGTTGGCTTCTATTCCGCCTTCATGGTCGCGGACGAGGTTCGGGTGACGAGCCGGCGAGCCGGCGAGACGCAGGGCTGGTGCTGGACCTCCGACGGCCAGGGCGCCTTCACCGTCGAGGAGGTCGAGGACGCGCCCGCACGCGGCACCACGATCCGCCTGAAGCTGCGCAAGGACGCCAAGGAATTCCTTGAGCCCGAGCGTCTGGCCGAGATCGTGCGCCGCTATTCCGACCATGTCGCCCTGCCGGTCGTGCTGATCGAGGATGGCGGCGCGGAGCGTGTTCTCAACACCGCCTCCGCTCTCTGGACCCGGCCCAAGAGCGAGATCACGGAGGAGCAGTACACCGAATTCTATCACCATGTCGGCCACGGCTTCGACACGCCCTGGCTGGTCATGCACAACAAGGCCGAGGGGCGGATCGAATATACCAGCCTGCTCTTCGTGCCCTCGGCGCGGCCGTTCAACCTGTTCGACCCGGCCCAGCGCGCCGGCGTGAAGCTCTACGTCCGCCGCATCTTCATCACCGACGATTGCGAAGGACTCGTGCCCGGCTGGCTGCGCTTTCTGCAGGGCGTCGTCGATTCGGAGGATCTGCCTCTCAACATCAGCCGCGAGACCCTGCAGGACAATCCGGTGATCGCGCGCATCGGCAAGGCGCTGGTCAAGCGGGTGCTGGGCGAACTCAAGAAGAAGGCCGAGAAGACACCCGAGGACTATGTCGTCTTCTGGGATAATTTCGGCGGGGTGCTCAAGGAAGGTCTCTACGAGGCCGGCGATCAGCGCGAAAGCCTGCTGCCCCTGGTGCGCTTCCGCTCCACCGAAGTCGAAGGACAGACCAGCCTCGCCGACTATGTGTCGCGCATGAAAGAAGGTCAGGACGCGATCTTCTATATCACCGGCGAGGATGCCGAAGCCCTGGCCCGCAGCCCCCAGGTCGAGGGCTTCCGGGCGCGCGGCGTCGAAGTCCTGCTGATGGCTGATCCGATCGACGATTTCTGGATCCAGGCCGTCGGCGCTTTCGAGGACAAGCCTTTCCGCTCGGTGACGCGCGGCGATATCGACCTTTCCGCCCTCGGCGCCAAGGCGGAAGGCAAGGATGCAGCGAAGGAGGACGAGGCGAAGACGACCGAGGACGCGCCCATCAACGGGCTGATCGCGGCCTTCCGTCTGGCCCTGGCCGACACGGTCAAGGATGTCCGCCGGTCCGAGCGTCTGACCGACAGTTCGGTCTGTCTGGTTGCCGATGACAGCGATCTCGATATGCATCTCGAACGGATGCTCAAGCAGCACAAGCAGCTCGACACGACATCCAAGCGGATTCTGGAGGTGAACCCGGACCATGCCTTGATCCGGGCTCTGGCCGGCATGGCGGCCGATGCCGCTTCGGCGGATATGATCGCCGATGCCGCGGAACTGCTGCTCGATCAGGCGCGCCTCGCCGAGGGCGAGCCGGTGCGCGACGTGGCGGCCTTCGGCCGCCGGCTGGCGAAGGTGATGGAGCGGAGTCTCGGCGCCGCCTAGGCCACGCGGCGCGCCTGTTCGGGTACCGCCGGGCGCCAGCCTCCCAGGGCCAGCCAATGGTCGGGGCCCTGGCCCGGGGCAGGACCACCGTGCGAAAACGGATCAACGCGCCCGCATCGGTCTGGAATTCACCGTCATGAAGGATCGGCGAAGCCTTGTGCAGCAGCTGCGTGCCAAGCGAACGGACGATGCCCATGACCACGGCGGCGGAATAGGGGTCGACGGGACCGGCGCCACGATCGGGCTCGAGCCGGTCGAGAAAAAAGGTGCCGATACGACAGGTCACAGCCTGGGTGCGGCCATGGTCGAAATGGCCGGTGATGCAATAGTCCCCGAGATCTTCGACGACCCCGGCATGGCATTCCCTGGACGGCATGGCGCGCATCCCGCGCGCATCGCGCCAGCGCACGAGGAGCTGCCGGCTCTTCCGCCGGTCTTCCGAAACGACCACGGCAGAATCTGCTGTGCCTTCCTCGAAAGGAAAGCGCGCCGTGCCCGCATTGATTTCCTCACGGAAAATGTCACGCCCTCCGCTTTCGGGCATGGGCCGCTCTCCCCGTTATCATCTCGTCGCAGGGTCACGCTAAGCAACCGCGCGGCGGCCCGATTTGACGGCGGACACAGGCCGGTGGATTCCCGCGGCAATAACGATATTGGCGGAGCTATAGATCCCGGAAGGTCGTATAGGTCTCGAGCGGTTCGCGCCGGGTATAGAGCTCGTTGGCGGGAGCTCTTTCATCGGCATGGCCCAGCGCGAGACCGCAGACGACGATCTCTTCCTCCGGGAT
>CAUZWC010000085.1:0-11100 GCA_963583595.1 Alphaproteobacteria bacterium
AGCGCATCACCGATATGACGGAAGGTGCCGTCAAGGTCGAGTATTTCGCGGCCGGCGAGCGTGTCGGCGCGTTCGATTCCTTCGACGAAGTCGCCTCAGGCAATGCCGAGGCCTATCACGGCGCCGAGTACTATTGGAAAGGAAAGCATCCCGGCTATGCCTATTTCACGGCCGTGCCCTTCGGCCTGACCTATACCGAAATGAACGCCTGGATCCGCTTCGGCGGCGGCCAGGAGCTGTGGGACGAGCTGGGCGCCGAATTCGGCGTCAAGGGCGTCATGGCCGGCAATACCGGCGTGCAGATGGGCGGCTGGTACCGCAAGGAAATCAACACGGCCGACGATCTCAAGGGCCTGAAGATGCGCATCCCGGGCCTGGGCGGCGACGTCATGGCCAAGCTTGGCGCTTCGCCGGTTTCCCTGCCGGGCGGCCAGATCTACGAGAACCTGGTATCCGGCGCGATCGACGCGACCGAATGGGTCGGCCCCTGGAACGACGAGTTCATGAAGTTCTACGAAGCCGCCAAATACTACTACTACCCAGGCATGCACGAGCCAGGCTCCATGCTCGCCATGGGCATGAACAAGAAGTTCTGGGACTCGCTGACGACCACCGAACAGCTCCAGATCGAGGCGGCTGCCGCGATGGAAAACGATGTCATGATGGCCGAATACAACGCCAAGAACGGCGCGGCGCTCAAGCGGCTGGTTAACGATCAGGGCGTGATCCTCAAGGAGTTCAGCGACGAGATCTACGACAGCTTCGGCCGAGCGGCCGACGAGGTCTTCGCCGAGGTCATCCAGCACGGCGACCTCACGAAGCGCATCCACGAGAGCTTCGTCAAGGCGCGGACCGAGGTCGGCGCCTGGGCGAAAATATCGGATGTCGCCTATCTACAGCAGCGCAACCGGGTTCTCGGCCTTTAGGACTCGGGCATACATGCGCGATTGAACGATGAAGCGGAGCCCCGCAGGGCTCCGCTTTTTCGTTCCGAAACCCGACTCGCCGCACCTGCGTCCCGATAACCGCAACGCAACCTGGATACCGGTGGTTGGCGTAGAGATCGCGCCCTGATTCGGCGAGTACCGCCAAGAGGTGACGCAGTGACGACCACGATGCACGAGACGACCCCGCCTCGAGGCGAATTTGTCGATCTCGCCTTGCGCGGGTTCGGCCTGGCCGTCATTGGGATAATGTTCGCCTTCCTGATCAACAACTACCTCAGCTTCTGGCGCGACTGGCCGGGGCTGTCCGATTTCTTCGCCTATCAGGGCTGGTTCGGCAATACCGGGTCGCAAATGAGCCCCGAGGCGGTTTCTCTCGCTTGGATCCAGGTCGCCATCTATGTCGCGGCACTGGCCGGCGCGATCGGCCTGGTTCTGTGGAGGCCTGAACGTGGCCTGCGCGCCGATGCCGCCAGCATGCGCGGCTTGGCGGCCTACATCATTCGTGCGGCTTTCTGGGGTGTCTTTCTGGTCGGCGTCACTGACGCGCTGATCTCGTTCCTACGGATCGAGGGCTATCTCGAGCAGTTCGTCGGCATCGGCCTGACGAACGACTTGGGCCTGTCCCATTTCCGCGGCATGTATGTCCATTACCCGCTGATCCTGGTCGGCTTCGTCATCGCCTTTTTCAACCGGTCTCTGGGCTTCATCTGGCTCGCGTCATTGGTCGTCATGGCCGAGATGCTGATCGTTCTCGCGCGCTTCATCTTTTCCTACGAACAGGCTTTCATGGGCGATCTCGTGCGCTTCTGGTACGCGGCGCTGTTTCTCTTCGCCAGCGCCTACAACCTGATCGAGGAAGGCCATGTGCGCGTCGATGTGCTCTATACGGGCTTCAGCGAGCGCGGCAAGGCATGGGTGAATGTGATCGGCTCGGGCCTTCTGGGCCTGCCGATCTGCTGGATCATCCTGTCGCTCGGCATGCGCGGCAAGGCCAGCATCATCAACAGCCCGCTGTTGTCCTTCGAAACGACTCAGAGCGGGTTCGGCATGTATGTGAAATATCTGATGGCCGGCTTTCTCGCCGTCTATGCCGTCTCGATGATGATTCAATTCGTCGGCTATTTCCTATCCAACGCCGCGGAACTCCGAGGCGAGCCTGGGCGCGAATCCGGCTCTTCGCGTGCCACCGAAGAGCCCGCTCAGTAACGCCGCCAGGGGAGGCGAAAAGAAAACGTCATGGAAGCCTATTTCGTCCTTGTTCTCGTCCTCCTCATGGCCGGCGCCCTGGCCATGGGCTACCCGGTCGCCTTCGCCCTGCCCGGCTCCGCCATCCTGTCCATCGCCATTGCCTCTCTCGCCGGATATCTCGTTGCCGGCGATACCTCGACTTTTTTCTCGCAAGGCGGGCCGGACCAATGGCTCTCCGCCGGAGTCACCAATTTCCGCGGCGTCTATTGGGAGATCGAGCGCGACACGCTGATCGCGATTCCTCTCTTCATCTTCATGGGAATCATGCTCCAGCGCTCAAAGATCGCCGAGGACCTGCTGATCACCATGGCCCAGCTCTTCGGCCCGATCCCAGGGGGCCTCGGCATCTCCGTCGTCTTCGTGGGCGCGCTGCTCGCCGCGACCACCGGCATTGTCGGCGCGACCGTGATCGCGATGGGACTGATCTCGCTGCCCGTCATGCTGCGCAGCAATTACTCGCCCGCCCTGGCGACAGGCACGATCGCCGCCTCGGGCACCCTGGGCCAGATCATCCCACCCTCGATCGTGCTCATCATCCTGGCCGATCAGCTTGCCAACGCAACGAATCAGGCCAGCACCGCGCGCAAGTTCGAATTCCGCGAGGCGAACGGCCCCGGCTCCATGCCGACCGAGTTCGACATCACCTCGACCAGCGCGGGCGATATGTTCCTCGGCGCCTTCCTGCCGGGCCTCGTCCTCGTCGGGCTCTATGTCGGCTTCATTCTGATCCTGGCGCTGATCCGGCCCAAATCGGCACCCGCCATCCCATACGAAGGCAAATATGACTGGGCTTTCGCCCTGCGCGTCTTCCTGGCGCTGGTGCCCCCGCTGACCCTGATCCTGGTCGTCCTCGGCTCGATCATCATGGGCATCGCCACCGTCAATCAGGCCGGCGCGATCGGCGCCGTCGGCGCCACCATCATGGCCGGCTACCGCCTGACCGACGGCCAGCGCGGCTCGTTCCTGCCCGCCATTCTCGCGATCGTGTCGATCCTCGCCATCCTCGTTCTGATCCAATTCTTCGACCTCAACGTCAAGAACGTCAAAGAGCAGGCCGATTCGGCAGGGATCGTCCTGGCGGTCATCGCCGTCATCGGCCTGGTCGTCGCCGTGCTGTGGAGCGGCTGGCGTGCCTACCGCATCGACGACACCCTGCGCGGGGTGATGATCGAGACGGCGAAAACCACGTCGATGGTCTTCATCATCCTTCTGGGCGCGGCGATGCTGACCGCCGCCTTCCGCAGCTTCGGCGGCGAAGAGCTGGTGAAGGATTTTCTGGGCGGTCTGCCCGGCGGCTTCTGGACCCAGTTCATCGTCGTCATGGCGGTGATCTTCATCCTCGGCTTCTTTCTCGATTTCATCGAGATCGCCATCGTGGTGGTGCCGATCGTGGCGCCCATCCTGCTGGCCGACCCGAGCGCCAATATCACGGCCGTATGGCTGGGCGTGATGATCGGGGTCAATATGCAGACCTCGTTTCTCACCCCGCCCTTCGGCTTCGCATTGTTCTACCTGCGCGGCGTGGCGCCGCCCCAGGTGCGGACGACCGATATCTATCGCGGCGTCGTCGCCTTCATCGGCCTGCAGCTCTTGGGCCTCGCCGTCGTCGGCTTCTTTCCGCCCCTGGCGAACTACCTGCCGGCCTACAGTTCGCTGACCTCGGAAACGGCACCGCCGCCCAAGAATCCGCGCTTGCAAGCCTGTATGGAAGAAAATCTTTTCACCTATTACGACGAGGAAGGCGAAACCCTGCGCGCGGCGATCCAAAGCATCTCGTCCCGCGATCTGAGCGTTCTGCCCGAGCCCCGGCGCGAGAAACTGTCCGAAAGCTTCTCCTTGGCCCTAGCCAGTTTCGACCGCGTCGCCGATGTGCGGGCCGCGGGTGCCGCCCTTGACGCCTATATCGTCGATTACAAGCCCTTGCACCAAGAGGTCCGCGGGATCCAGAGCGATATCCGCCACCATCGCCACGATATCAAGAAGCTCCAACGCAAACTGTCCCAGAGCGGGCGCACCGACGACACCGACGCGGACCGGCGCGAGATGGCATACGAGATCGCGATTCTCGAGCGTGAGATAGGCGAGATGGAACAGCGCATCCCCGATCGTTGGGGCCCAGCGCGCAAGGGCTATACTGCCCTGGAGGATGCCGAAGACAAGACACGCCGAGCCTATCAACGGACGGTCGACGATGCCTATACCCCGGTCCAGGAGGTCCTGGCGGAGATCCGCCAGGGTAGCAATCTGGCCGCCCTGGCCGATCGGGCCAATGCGCTCGAAGAGACCGTACGAAGCGAAAGCCCCGAGGCTGCCTCCGAGGCGATCATGGCGGTCTACAACACGCTCGCCCGCATCGCGGGCACGGGCGATATCCGCACGGCCTTGTCCGATGCCCGGCGCAGCCTGCGCAAACAGAATGCCGATATCGCCGCGGTGCGCGCCGATCTGGACAAGGCCGCAAACTTCTTCGCGGCCGAGATTGCCTGGCGCGAGGCCGCTGCGAGCAACTTCGCCGAACCGCTCTCCGAATACGACCTGGCGATCAGGGGTTCCATCGGCGTGCGCCAGCTCGACCGCCTGCCCTCCGATCTCGCCGGATCGATGGCCAGCTGTCTCTCGACCCACAAGGACGTCTCCCTGCACTTCTAAACGCCCGCCGATGCGCGGTAAAACGCGAGAAAGAAAAAGGCCGCCCCAAGGGGCGGCCTTTCCTTTGAAAATACGACAGAAAGATCAGCGCGGACGCTTGTCCAAAATGCGCCAGATCGCGCTCATCAAACCGGCCGCCAGGGCGATCTTAAGCACCTCGCCCGGGATGAAGGGCAAGACCCCTGCCGTCACCGCCTTCTCGAAACCGATCAGATAGGAGAGCCAGGAAACGCCCAGACCGAAAATCGCGACCGTGCCCAGCGTATAGGCGACAAGCGCCAGACCGAGATTGCGGTCCCATCCACGATCCGCCAGCCAGCCGACGATCGCGGCGCAGACCACGAAACCGGCGAGAAAGCCGCCCGTCGGACCGGCCATATAGGCCAGGCTGATGCCGTGCGCCGGCGTGCTCGCAAAAACCGGCAGGCCCAGCGCGCCCTCGAGCAGATAGAGCAACACGGTCGCCGTGCCGAGGCGGAAGCCATAGGCCATCGCCAGGACGCAGACCGCGAAGGTCTGCATCGTCATCGGCACGGGCCACATGGGGATATTGACCTTGGCCGAAGCCCAAAGGATCAAGGTGCCGAACACCGCCAGAACCGCGCCGCGCAGTAGGCGTGTCTGGGTTTCGTCGGCGGGCCAAAGGGTGGTCGCCAGACGCGCGCCTGCATTGACGTTGGAGTGACTGATGGTCATTTTATTTCCTCTCTGGCAATCTGCTGGGCGGTAAGAATGCTATTTATAGCCCCCGCGCGAGGTCAGGAAAACCGATTCGAACGGGGAAAGCCCGGGGGGGCCAGACGGCCCACCTGGGCCCGGTTCCCTCGCCACTCGCCGATTTTGCCGAAAGTCCGACTGCGCTCGCCCGTCCGGCAGACCAATCCCTCGGCCAAGATGAAGGTCATCGCGTCCGAAAGCCCGCCGTCGCGGTATTTCTGCAGGATCACGCCGCGCCCCCGGCCCATCTCCGGCACATCGTCGAGCGGGAAGAGCAACAGTTTCCGATTCTCGCCGATCACCGCGACGGTATCGCCCCCGACCGGGCGGCAGACCGCCGCCTCCGCCCCGGCACCGGGATTAAGGACCTGGCGCCCGGCGCGCGTCTGGGCCGTCACATCCTCGCCCTTCACGACGAAGCCCCTGCCATCGCTCGAAGCGACCAGATAGCGCAGGTCGGGCCGATGAACGAAGATCGCCACCGGTTCATGGTCGTTGGGCAGGTCGATCATCAGACGCAGCGGCTCGCCCTGACCGCGCCCGCCCGGCAGTTTGTCGACGCCGATCGTGTAGAAGCGGCCGTTGGTGCCAAAGACCAGCAGCTTGTCCGTCGTTTCCGCATGGAGGGTGTAGCCTTCGACATCGCCCTCCTTGTAGCGCAGTTCCGAGGTGTCAGAGAGATGGCCCTTGAGGGCGCGGATCCAGCCCTTCTCGGAGCAGACGACCGTCATCGGTTCGCGCTCGATCATCGCGTCGAGCAGGATGATCTCGGCCGATGGCGCTTCGCCAAAACCGGTGCGCCGCGCGCCCAAGGCATCCTTGCCACCGAAGCGCTTCTTGATGTCCTTGATCTGATCGCCGATTTCCGACCATTGCTTCTTCTCGTCGCCCAGCAAATCCATGATGCCCTCGCGCTCGGCCGAAAGCGCGTCGTGCTCCTTCTGGATCTCGATTTCCTCGAGCCGGCGCAGGGCGCGCAGGCGCATGTTGAGAATCGCCTCGGCCTGGACCTCGCTCAGGTCCCAGCGCTTCATCATCACGGCCTTGGGCTCGTCCTCCTCGCGGATGATGCGGATAACCTCGTCGATATTCAGATAGGCGACGAGATAGCCGGCGAGCACTTCGAGGCGGTGGTCGATCCGCCCGAGACGATGGTTCGCCCGGCGCAGCAGGACCTCATGCCGGTGGTCGAGGAAGGCCTGCAGCGCCTCGCGCAGGGTCATCACCCGTGGGGTCTGCTCCTTGTCCAGAACATTGAGATTCAGAGAAATACGCGTTTCCAGATCGGTCTGCCGGAACAGCGACTCCATCAACATTTCGGGTTCTATATTGCGGCTGCGCGGCTCCAGCACCAGGCGCATCTCATCCGTCGATTCGTCGCGGATATCGCCCAAGGCCGGCAGCTTGCGAGCGTTGATCAGCTCAGCGATCTTCTCGATCAGGCGCGCTTTCTGAACCTGGTAGGGGATCTCGGTGACGATGACGGAAAAGCCGCCGCCCTTGATCTTCTCGACCTCCCAGCGCGCCCGCACGCGGAAACCGCCCCGCCCTGTGGCATAGGCGTCGCGGATGCTCTCGGCGCTTTCGACCAGAATTCCGCCGGTCGGGAAATCGGGGCTGGGGACCATCTCGACCAACTTTTCCACCGTCGCGCGCGGGAACTTGATCAGATGCAGCAGGGCGTCGCACAGCTCACCCGCATTATGGGGCGGGATGCTGGTCGCCATGCCGACCGCGATGCCGGTGGCGCCGTTGGCCAGCAGATTCGGGAAGGAGGCCGGCAGGACGACCGGTTCTTCCTCCTCGCCGTCATAAGTATCGCGAAAATCGACCGTGTCGTCATCGAGGCCTTCCATAAGGGCCTTGGCGACCTCGGTCAGCCGCGCCTCGGTGTAGCGCATGGCCGCGGCGTTATCGCCGTCGATATTGCCAAAATTGCCCTGCCCCTCGACCAGCGGGTAGCGCACGGCGAAATCCTGGGCGAGGCGGACCATGGCGTCATAGACCGCCACATCGCCATGGGGATGATATTTGCCGATGACTTCGCCGACGACGCGGGCGCATTTCTTGAACCCGGAATCGGGGTCCAGGCGCAACAGCCGCATGGCATGGAGCAGGCGGCGATGCACGGGCTTCAGCCCGTCGCGCACATCCGGCAGCGAGCGCGAAACGATCGTCGACAGTGCATAGGACAGGTAGCGTTCGCCCAGCGCATCGGCAAGCGGTGCGGTGCGGATTTCGCCCGCGGGGGTCGGATCAGCCATTCTGTCTCCTGAATACCATATATGGTATCAAGTCCAGGCTTCTCGTCAAGAAACTGTATCGGCGGCGGGCGCATGCGCGAACGGAAACCGCTCGGCCAGACGCTGGCGGGCGGCCGGCACGCCCCGGTTCTGAGGGTGGAAGACATGGCGTTCGAGGAAATGACCGGTCAGGGCGAGACCCGCGGCGATTTCTGCCTCGCGCTCCGGCCCTGACCGCCCCAGCAGGAAACCCGGCAAGGCGAGAAGGCGATCGCGATAGGGCGCACCGGCGGAAAGCGAGACCGCCCGCCCGGTGCGCGGCGAAACATAGGCCAGCTCGTCATTCGTCCCCGTCGCCGCGCAGCGCGACAGATCGAGGCCGAACCCCAGTTCGCGCAGCATCTCGACTTCCCAGCTGATATAGGCCTCGGCCCAGACCTCCCCCGCCAGGGCCTCCAGCAGTGCGCCGAGACCGTCATAGGCACCCGGATGGGGTTCGCGCTCGGGCAGGGCCGCTTCCGCCACCGCGCAGGACGAGGACAACGCCGCCAGTCGTTGGGCATCATCCAGCAACGCGGCGCCCGGCGCGCCGGCGGGCTCGCAGGCGAAGGTGCCCAACTGATCCGCCATGCGCGCGCGCCAGACCGCCTTCACCCGGTTGCCAGGCTGGAGCATGCCGCGCTTGCCCCGCCCCGCCCCGCCATGCACCAGGCCGGCATGGCGGCCATGGCCGTGAGTCAGCAGCATGACGATCGCGGCGCTCTCGCCATGCGCCCGCGCCGACAGCACGATGCCGTCGTCGGTCCATTCCATACCAGCCGAACTCCCTTTGTTGCGGTCTTGTTGCTTACGGACCGCTACGGAAGTCATGATCACCGCGCCCGGTCAACGAGCTATCGTCCGCGACCCTCTTTCATACCGGCAAGATGCGCAGCAGACACCCCAGCGAGTGATCGATCCCGAACTGCGCCGCGGCATTCCGCTGACCGTCACCCTGGCGCTCGCGGTCGGCCTGCTGGTGCTGGTCGGCGTCGGCGCCGTCCTCGCCATGGGTATCTATACTAGCACGGCCAATACTTTCTCTCTCGTGCGGAAGAATATCGAGCTTCTGACCGATGCCGCCGAAGGTAAGGTGCGCGACGAGTTGCGCCCGGTGGTGCGGCAGCTTCGCTACCTGAGCGATCAGGTGGCCCAGCGCCGCCTCAATCCCGCCAACCGTCCTCGCCTTCAGGATATGTCCGAGGGCGCCATGTCGGCCGCGCCGCAGATCCATTCCGTCGCTTTCTCCAAAACCCGCTACGAGGCAGTCGAGGTCGAGCGAACGAAATGAGGCGTTTTGCTCTGCCACAAACCGATGGCCGACAACGCCGAAGTGCACGCCGCCGTCGACAAGGCCGCGGCGAGACGAACGCCCGCCTGGGGCCGCCGACCTGGATCGAACAATACAGCCGACACCTTCATCGTGGCGCACCAACCGGTCTGGCGCGACGACACTTTCCTCGGTGTCCTGATCGCGACCGTCTCCGTCGGCGATCTGTCCCGGGCAATGATCGGCATCATCGCAGGTGACGGCAGCGCCACGGACTTCGTTCTCTACGGCCGCGATCAGGTGCTCGCGCATCCGGCACTGGTCCGAAAGAGCGGCCGCCAGACAGATCGGGCGAAACCCTTGCCGACGGTTGCCGATTTCGACGACGGCGTCCTGGTCTCCATGTGGTCCGAAGACCGCTACCCGCTCTATATCCAGATGCCCAAGGGGATCCAGGGCCATGCCGTAAATGCCTTCGGCACGACCTATCTCTTCGTTTATCGGGAACTCGACGGCTATGGGCCGAAACCCTGGCTGGTCGGCGGTTACGTCAACCGCGACGCCATCGGCGAGGAGCGCCGCCGCCTCTTTCTCATGGCCGGCATGGGCGCCGGGGCGCTCGTCCTCTCGCTGCTGATCGCCCTGCTTCTGGCCCGGCGCATCGCCGGTCCCGTGGTCCGCCTCGGCCGCCGCGGTGGCCGAGGTGAGCCGGCTGGATCCGGAAAAGATCGCCCCCCTGACCGGCTCGATCTTCCGGGAACTCAATGAACAGGCCCGCGCCTTCAACGCCATGCTGCGCGGATTGCGAAGGTTGGAAATCCATGTCCCGCGCCGACTTCTCGAACGCTTGATGACCGCGGGCGTCGAAAGTGAAATGGCCACGGAAGCGCGTATCGTCACCGTCATGTTCACCGATATCGTCGCCTTCACCCGCTATTCAGGGGATCGCAGCGCGGCGCAGGTCGCCGCATTTCTGAACCGCCATTTCGCCATGGTCGCCGAGGCGGTCGAGGCGGAGGGCGGCACCGTCGACAAGTTCATCGGCGATTCCGTCATGGCCTTCTGGGGCGCGCCCGAGGCCCAACCCGATCATGCCGAACGCGCGGTTCGGGCAACCCGCGCCATCGCCGTCGCGCTCGCGACCTTGAACGCACGCCGCCAGGAAGAGAGCAAACCGCCTATTCGCATGCGCATCGGCCTGCATGGTGGCCCCGTTGCCGTCGGCAATATCGGCGCGCCCGGGCGCATGAACTACACGATCGTCGGCGATGCCGTGAACACGGCCAACCGGGTCGAGCAGATCGCCAAGACGATCATGGTTCCCGAGGAAAATATCTGCGGCCTGGCGAGCGACGCGGTGATCCATGCCTTGGACGAGGATTCCGTTGCCGAACCGGTCGGCGAATTCCAGGTCCCGGGCCGGTTCGAGCCCGCCCGCATCTATCGCCTGGCCTGACCCAATCGACCGGGGCAACTTGGCTCAGGTCTCGAAATCCAGACCCATTTCGCGGTAGCGCGCCGGATCGTCGACCCAGTTCTCGCGCACCTTCACGAACAGGAAGAGATGGACCCGGCGATCGAGCAGGGTCTCCAACTCTTTGCGCGAGGCCGCGCCGATCTCCTTGATCCGCGCGCCGCCGCGGCCCAGCACAATGGCCTTCTGGTTCTCGCGTCGGACATAGATCACCTGGGCGATCCGGGCGCTGCCGTCCTTACGCTCCTGCCAGTCCTCGGTCTCGACCGTCAGGGCATAGGGCAGTTCCTCATGGAGCTGGAGGAACAGCTTCTCGCGCGTGATTTCGGAAGCCAGCAGGCGCATCGGCATGTCGGCGACCTGGTCCTCGGGATAGTGCCAGGGACCCGCCGGGACATGGGCCGCGAGATAGTCGCGCATGTCCGAGACCCCATCGCCGGTCAGCGCCGAAATCATGAAAATCTCTTCGAACAGCCCGGTCTCATTGTAACGCTCGACCAACGCCAGAAGCGC
>CAUZWC010000086.1:0-11016 GCA_963583595.1 Alphaproteobacteria bacterium
GCGGTCGGACGAGCGGCCCCGTGTCGCGGCGGTCTTCCTCAACCGCCTGCGCAAGGGCATGAAGCTCGATGCCGATCCGACCGTGGCCTACGCGGCGTCCGACGGCACCGGGGTTCTGGACCGGCCGCTGACCCGTGCCGATCTGGCCGTGGACAGCCCCTACAACACCTATCGCTATGCCGGACTGCCCCCGACGCCGATCGCCAATCCCGGGCGTGCATCGGTCGCCGCCGTGCTCAACCCGGCCAAGACCGACGACCTCTATTTCGTCGCCGATGGCAGCGGTGGCCATGTCTTTGCTCGGACATTGGAAGAACACAACAACAATGTCCGCGACTGGCGGCGTATCCAGCGCGAGCGGGCCGTCCAGGAATAGTCGCTCAGGCCTTCTTGGGCAGCCGTACCAGGAAGCGATCCGCGAAAGCAGGGGGCAGGGCGGCGATCAGGCGGGCGGCCGCGTAATTCGGCCAGGGAAAGGCAATGCGCGCCCGGTCGCGCGCCAGGCCATGCCGGATGATCCGGGCCGCACGCTCGGCCGGCATCAGAAAGGGCATGGGG
Organism: Alphaproteobacteria bacterium; assembly: GCA_963583595.1. GTDB lineage: Bacteria > Pseudomonadota > Alphaproteobacteria > CADEGL01 > CADEGL01 > JABIRQ01. The sequence continues at coordinate 559 of CAUZWC010000086.1, forward strand.
AAGTCGTTGACCGCGGTCATCGGACTCTCGACGAAGCCGGGACAGATGACGCTGACCGCGATGCCGTCGGCTTGCAGCCCGCCGCGCAGGGCTTCTCCCCAGATCCGCACCGCCGCCTTGCTCGCGCAATAGGCCGGCGCGCCGGGGAAGCCGCGGAACGCCGCCAGCGAACTCATCAGGGCGATCTGCCCGCGCCGGCCGCCCCGAGCCGGCTGTCCGCGCATCCTCTGGATCGCGGGCAGCGCCGTGTTGAGGGCGCCGTCGACATTCACGGCGAAGATGCGGCGTGCTTGATCGGCGTCTTCGCCCCCGCTACCCGTGCCCGCCGAAACGCCGGCATTCGCGATCACGAGGTCGAGGTAGCTGTCGGAAAACACGCTGCCGATCCAATCGGCGAGCGGGGCCGCGCAGGTCACGTCCAGGGCGAGGCTGCGCACCGTGGCGCCCGCTGAAATGCATGCCGCGGCGACGGCGCCGAGCCGCGCGGCGTTCCTGCCATGGAGCGCGAGTTGACGACCCGGCGCGGCGTAGCAACGGGCGAGGGCGGCGCCGATGCCGCTCGAGGCCCCAGTGATCAGGATCGTGGCGGGTGGAGTGCCGGAAGCTGTCATGCGCGGTGGCGGGCGGCTTGTTGGGATAGGGAGCGCCGGATATAGTCGCAGCCCAAAGCTTCCAACACAAGATACGGTCGATTCGGGGACGCGGAACAGCATGTCGATTTCGAGCATGACGGGCTTTGCGCGCGTCGCGGGCGAGCATGAGGGCACCGCCTGGGTCTGGGAGGTCAAGAGCGTCAATGGGCGCGGCCTGGACCTGCGCTGTCGCTTGCCGGCCGGCGCCGACCGGCTGGACGGGCCGGCGCGCGAACGTCTGTCGCGGGGTCTTTCGCGGGGCAATGTGCAGGCCCAGCTTTCGACCCGGTCGGGCCGCGAGGGCGCGCGCCTGACCGTCGACCGCGCCTTTCTCGACCAGCTGATCGCGCTTCATAAAACCTATGTCGGGCGAGTCGATTCCGCCCCGCCGCGCCTCGACCGGCTTCTGTCCGTGCGCGGAGTCGTCGAGTTCGGTGAGGAAGAGGCGCTGGACGAGACGGCTCTGGCCGCCTGGGACACCGCCATGCTGGCGGGGCTCGAAACGGCGGTGGCCGCGCTCATCCGCTCGCGCGGGGAGGAGGGTGGCCGTCTGGCCCAGGTCCTGACCGAGCTTCTGGCCGAAATCGAATCCCTGGTCGCGCGCGCGCAGGCCACGGCGGAAGCGCAACCTTCGGCCCTGTCCGCCCGCATGCATGAACGGCTGCGGGAATTGGAGACCGGCGAGACGGTTTTGCCGGAAGAACGGCTGGCCCAGGAAATCGCCCTGCTGGTCGCCAAAGCGGATGTGCGCGAGGAGCTCGACCGCCTTCGCGCCCATGTGGCGGCGGCGCGGGACCTGCTCGCCGAGGGTGGCGCTGTCGGCCGCCGCTTCGATTTCCTGTGTCAGGAGTTCAACCGCGAGGCCAATACCATCTGCTCCAAGGCCGCGGCCATGGACCTGACCAATACCGGGCTCGAGCTCAAGACGGCGATTGACCGGATGCGCGAGCAAATTCAGAACATCGAGTAGGGGAGCGCGACGCGATGAGCTTCGTCGAGATTCGCCGCCGGGGGTTGATGCTGGTCCTGTCCTCGCCCTCCGGAGCGGGTAAGACCACGATTTCGCGCAAGCTGCTCGATCGGAACGGCAATCTGACGATGTCGATTTCCTGCACGACCCGGCCCAAGCGACCGGGCGAGGTCGCCGGGGTCGACTACCATTTCGTTGCCCGCGAGGATTTCAACCTGATGGTCAATCGCGGCGAAATGCTCGAATACGCCAAGGTCTTCGACCACTATTACGGCACGCCCCGCAAACCGGCGATCGAGGCGTTGGAAGCCGGCCAGGATGTGCTGTTCGACATCGACTGGCAGGGCACTCAGCAGCTTGAGGAAACGGCGCGCGCCGACCTCGTCACCGTCTTCGTCCTGCCGCCCTCGACGGTGGAATTGGAACGCCGGCTCAAGACCCGGGCCCAGGATTCGGACGAGGTGATCGCCCGGCGCATGGCCGAGGCGGCGGACGAGATGACCCATTACCAGGAATACGACTATATCGTCGTGAACCGCGCGGTGGACGAAAGCGTGGCCTCCGTCCAGGCCATTTTGGCCGCCGAACGCCTGCGCCGCGACCGCCAGGTCGGCCTCTCCGAATTCGTCAAAGGCCTGCGTCAGGGACGCTAGGGTTCTCCATCGAATGGCGCTGATCGGGCAGATCGAGATTGACGGTGGCCCGGCTTTCGTGACGGCGGAACATTCGTTCTGAACCGCCGAGGGCTGGAAGGCCATCGACCTGGCGGCCACGGCGCGCGAGAACCCGCGCCTGCGGGTCGGCGCGCTGACGGTGGGCGACCGGATCGCGGCGGCGGCGGGTTTTCAGCCGCGCGTTCGGGAGCGACGCCCGTGTCCTATGGGCCCGTGCGCGTCTGGGATGTTGCGATCGAGGCGATCGCGACCGTCCGGGCCGATCCGGACGTGGTGGTATACAACCTGCTTCTCGACGGCGACCACACCTATTTCGCCGACGGCTACCTCGTCCACAACAAGGCCGACCGCCAACGCGGGCGACGGGAGGAACTGACTGCTGCGAAGAAGCGCGCGGTGCGGGTATTCCGCACAGACGCTGTCTGTAAGATTCCGCCTCTAAAATTCCGGTGTCGTCCCGGGACTTGTCCCCGGGACCCATGGGCGGCGCATCATGGTAAGGTCCGGTAGGCTCCTGGCGCGTGTCCCGGACATCGGTTCGGCGATTGTGGAGACGGATACGGCATTGGGTCCCGGGACGACAGCGGGGATAGAGTGGGAATTACGGCTAGGCGACGGTCGAGTCCGGCGAGACGGATGAGGTTTGGGAGCCTGGCGTCGCTTTTCTGGCCGGACGGCTATCCGCTCCGCGCCGCGAACCGCACCGCTTCCTCGGCGGCCCTTATGAGGGCGCGGGCCTTGCTGCGGGTTTCCTGGTATTCGGCCTCGGGTTCGCTGTCGGTGACCACGCCGCCGCCGGCTTGGACATACATCACGCCGTCCTTCACAACGGCGGTGCGCAGGGCGATGCAGGTGTCCATCGAGCCGTCGGCGCCGAAATAGCCGACCGTGCCGGCATAGATGCCGCGCCGGGTCGGCTCCAGCTCGTCGATGATCTCCATGGCGCGGATCTTGGGCGCGCCCGAGACGGTGCCGGCCGGGCAGCCGGCGGTCAGGGCGCTGAGCGCATCATGCTTGGCGGTGTCCAACTCGCCCTCGACATTCGAGCTGATATGCATGACATGGGAGTAGCGCTCGATCTCGAACTGGGCGGTCACCTTCACGGTGCCGATCTTGGCGACGCGGCCGACATCGTTGCGGCCCAGATCGAGCAGCATCAGATGCTCGGCCCGTTCCTTGGGATCGGCCAAGAGCTCGGCCTCCAGCGCCTGGTCCTCGGCGGGGGTGGCGCCGCGCTTGCGGGTGCCGGCCAGGGGGCGGATCGTGACGATGCCGTCGCGCGAGCGGACCATGATCTCGGGGCTCGACCCGACCACCGTGAAATCGCCGAAATCCATATAGAACAGGAAAGGCGAGGGGTTGAGGCGGCGCAGCGCGCGGTAGAGCGCGAAGGGCGGCAGGCGGAAGGGCACGCGGAAGCGCTGGGACGGGACGACCTGGAAGACGTCGCCCGCGCGGATATAGTCCTTGGCCCGCTCGACCATGCCCTCGAATTCCTGCTGGGACATGTTCGATTCGGGCTCGGGCAGGTCAGCCGTGCGCGACGGGGCCTCGCGCCGATAGGGCAGGCTGCGGCCGAAATCCGCCATCGCGTCGGCGAGCCGTTCGCAGGCCAGATCGTAGGCTGTCTGGGCGCTGATCGCCGGATCGGGCCAGACCGGGGTGCAGATCGAGACCTGGTCCTCGATCAAGTCGAAGATGGCGACGACGGTGGGGCGCAGGAAGATCGCGTCCGGCAGGCCCAACTCGTCCGGATTGTCGTCGGGCAGCTTTTCCACCAGCCGCACCATGTCGTAGCCCATATAGCCGAACAGGCCGGAAGCCATGGGCGGCAGGCTGGGCGGCACTTCAAGCCGGGATTCGGCGATGAGGGCGCGCAGGGTGTCGAGCGGATGGCCCTCGCAGGGCACGAAGCTATCGGGGTCGATACGGGCCTTGCGGTTGATCTCCGAGCGGTCGCGCCGGCAGCGCCAGATCAGGTCCGGCTTCATGCCCAGGAAGGAATAACGTCCGCGGGTCTCGCCGCCCTCGACCGATTCGAAGAGGAAGCTGTTGGTCCGCCCGTCCGCCAACTTGAGCATGGCGGAGACCGGCGTCTCCAGATCCGCGATCAGGGTGTTCCAGACAAGCTGCCCGCGGCCGGAGTCGTATTGGTCGCGAAAGCTGTCGAAATCGGGATTCACGGCACTTGCCCCTACTGGATGAAGTTCTCGATGGCCGCCTGGTTGATCGTGACCGGATAGTCCGCGCGGACGGCCTGGGTGAACTGGCTCATGATGTCGTTGGCGATCTGGTCGCGCAGCTGGCCGCGCAGGGTCTCATAGGTTTCGACATCGGCCACGGGATCGGCGGCCGCCACCGTGTCGAGGCGCACGACGGCATAGCCGCCGGCAGCCGGCGTCACTGCCGCCTGGCCCGGATCGAGGGTGAAGAGGGTCGCGGTGACTGGCTCGTTCGCCCCGGCGGCGGGATCGTCGGCGGTCCGCACGGTCGGCTCGATCCGGCGCAGGGCATAGCCCTTCTCGGCGGCCAGCGCGGCGAGATCGCCGCCGGCGCGGGCCTGATCGAGCAGGGCCTGGGCGACCTTCTCCGCGGCCTCCTGCCGCTGGCGGGTTCGCCAGGCGGCTTCGACCTGATCGCGCACCGTATCGAGCGGGCGCAGGGCGGCGGGGGTTTCGCTGTTGACGCGCAGCACGAAGTAGCGATCGAGGCCGACCTCGACCATCAGGCTCTGCTGGCCGGGCGCCGTATCGAAGACGGTGCCGGTGAATTCGCCGTTATCCTGGGGCAGGTCGAGGATCGGCTGACCATCCGCGTCGCGCCCGGCCGTGTCGATGGCGGCTATGGTCCGCAAAGGCAGGGAGAGGTTGCGCGCGGCTTCTCCGAGGGTGGCGCCGCCGGCCAGGGCATCGTCGACCTCGTTGGAAATCTCGAAGATTTCCTCGATCGCGCGTTCGCGCGCGATCTCCATGGCGATCCGGTCCTTGACCGACTCATAGGGCTGCACGACCTCCGAATCGATCTCCACGGCGCGCAGGATATGCCAGCCGAGCGCGGATTGGAGGGGCGCGGAGGTGGCGTCGGCCGCGAGGGCGAAACCGGCTTCGGCCAGATTGGGCGCTTGGGCAGCCAGTTCGCCGCGGGTCATCGGGCCGAGGCGAATCGGCGGGGCGCCCGCGAGTTCCGTGCCGATATCGGCGAATGGCCGGCCCTGGGCCAGCATGTCGACGGCCTTGGTCGCGGCGTCCTCGTCGAGGAACAGCAATTGTTCGAAACGCCGCCGCTCGGGCGTCCTGAAATCCGAGGTCCGGTCGTCATAGGCGGCGCGGATATCCTCCTCGGGCACCGCGATCGTCTTGGCGACATCGTCGGCGGAGAGGACGATGGCGGTGACGGCGCGCAGGTCCGGCGCCATGAAGAGGGCGGCATTCTCGGTGTGGAAAGCGGCGAGTTCCGCCTCGGTCGGGGCGGGAATGCCGGTCATCGCATCGGCCTCGACCGTGACCGCGGTGCCGCCCCGGCGCTCGCGCCGGTGGCCATAGACATCGTCGAGCAGCAGGCGGGGGGTCGCAGCGCCGGCCGTCAGGGAGCCGGTGAGCTGATCGCGCATGATCGCGCCGCGAATCGCCGCGACATAGCCCGCCTCGTTCAGCCCCACATTGTAGAGCCGGCGCTGGAAGGCATCGCGGTTGAACCGGCCGTCCGGCCCGGCGAAGGCGGGATTGGCCAGGATGGTCTTCTGGATAAGGGAGTCTCCCGCGGTCAGCGAAAAATCCAGCGCCGTGCGGTCGATCAGCGCCCGGCTGATCATGCCCGAGAGAACCTGTTCGACGATGCCGAATTCGCGGGCCTGGGCCGCATCGAGACGCCGGCCGAAGACGGATTCGAGACGGCGCAGCTCGCGCTGCAACTCGTCATTGAACTCGCGCACGGTGATTTCGGTTTCGCCGACCTTGGCGACTTCCGGGTCGCCCGAGCCGCTGCGGAAGATGTCGCCGATGCCCCAGATCGCAAAGCTGATGATGAGGACGCCGAAGAGGACGAACGCCATCGCGCCCTTGGCATATCTGCGCATCGTCTGCATCATGGCGGGACACCCCGTAACCCTTTGAATTTTCGACGGATCGACCGGCCCGCCGAGTGCGGCGCATCATAGAGGCGCGGCCCGAGCGGGGGCAACACGGATTGTGAGGCCGGAAGGATTTTTGCCGTCCTCGTCCTGAGTTTGTCGAAGGACGGGGGTGGCGCAATGGGAGACTGTGCCACGGCCTCATACTTCGACAGGCTCAGCATGAGGCGAAACGCGTGTCCGTTGTCGCCCGACTTAGCCATTCGCGTTTTGCGCGTTCCGGCCGCTGTGATAAAGAGTGCGGCGCGCCGATTCAGGCCCTGTCCCCAGCTAGTTGGAGGTTCAGCATGGCTGAGCTTCGCCCCCTCGTCGCGGGCAATTGGAAGATGAACGGATTGCTCGCCGACGGCCCCGACCGCGCGCGCGATCTGCTGACTCTGGTCGAGCGTAAGGGCGCGCCGCACGCAGAAATCCTGCTTTTCCCGCCGGCGACCTTGCTGGCGCCCGTCGCGGAAATCCTGCGGAGCAGCGCCATCGGTTTGGGCGCGCAGGACTGCCACAGCGCGGAGACGGGGGCTCATACCGGGGATATCAGCGCGGCGATGCTGGCGGAGATCGGCTGTTCCCATGTCATCCTCGGCCATTCCGAGAGGCGGCGCGACCACGGCGAAACCAGCGCCCAGGTGGCCGCGAAGCTTGCCGCCGCCCAGGGCCAGGGCCTGACCGCCATCGTCTGCCTGGGGGAAACCCTGGAGGAGCGCGATGCCGGACGCACCCTGGCGGTGGTCGAGACGCAACTGGCCGAATCGGCGCCGGCGGGCGCCATGCCCGGGCGGCTGGTGATCGCCTATGAGCCGGTCTGGGCGATCGGCACCGGGCGCACGGCGACCGAGGAACAGGTGGCGGAAGTGCATGGCCATCTGCGCGGTCTGCTGGCGGCGCGGGGTGCGGAATTCGCCACCGTGCGGCTGCTCTACGGCGGTTCGGTCAATGCCGGCAACGCGGAAAATCTGATGGCGGTGGCGAATGTCGATGGCGCCCTGGTCGGCGGCGCGAGCCTCAAGATCGAGGATTTCTGGACCATCGCGGGCAGTTGCCACTAGCGGCGACGGCGTGCAGGGGTTAAAAAGCGCCGCTGAAGAGCCATATCCCGGACTCGGCCCGGCAAAGCGGATTCGTCATGGAAATCATCGTCGTCGTCATTCATCTGATCATCGCGGTCGCCCTGGTCGCGGTCGTCCTGCTCCAGCGTAGCGAGGGCGGCGCCCTCGGTATGGGCGGCGGCGGGGGTGGCGGCATGTCGGGCTTCGTGACCGGCCGCAGTGCCGCCAGCATTCTGACTCGGGCGACGGCCGTGCTGGCCGCCTGCTTCTTCGCGACAAGCCTGATTCTGGCGATTCTCGCCGGATCGTCGGACGAGCCGGCATCGATCGTCGATATGCCCGCCCCGGCCCAGGAAGAGGGCGTTCCGTCCTCGCCCAGCGCCCCTGTCCGTTGATCCTCACGTGGGTCCGGGCGGAACGATCGCAAAAAAAATCACCGAAAGCGGAAAACAGCCACCTCTTTTGCTTGGGGCTGAGGGCGCCTGTCGTTACACTGTAGGTCCATGACGCGGTTTATCTTCATCACCGGCGGCGTGGCTTCCTCACTCGGTAAGGGATTGGCGACGGCGGCCCTCGGCGCGCTCTTGCAGGCGCGCGGATTCAAGGTCCGCCTGCGCAAGTTCGATCCCTATCTGAATGTCGATCCCGGAACCATGAGCCCCTATCAGCATGGCGAGGTCTACGTCACTGACGATGGGGCGGAGACGGATCTCGACCTGGGCCATTACGAACGCTTCACGGGCCTGCCGTCGCGCCGCTCGGACAGCGTCAGCGCGGGCCAGGTTTATTCCAGCGTGCTCGCGCGCGAACGGCGGGGCGACTATCTGGGCGCGACGGTCCAGGTCATCCCCCATGTCACCGACGAAATCATGCGGGTCATCCAGCGCGATACGGATGGCGCGGATTTCGTGCTTTGCGAGATCGGTGGCACGGTCGGCGATATCGAGAGCCTGCCCTTCCTCGAGGCGATCCGGCAGCTCGGCTACAAGCTGGGACGCGAGCGCTGCCTCTATGTCCATCTGACCCTGCTGCCCTATATCGCCAGCGCAGGCGAGCTGAAGACCAAGCCGACCCAGCATTCGGTGAGCGAGCTGCTGAGCGTCGGCATCCAGCCCGACATGCTGCTGTGCCGGGCCGAGCAGGAAATTCCCGCCTCGGCCAAGCGCAAGATCGCGCTGTTCTGCAATATCCGCGAGGAGCGGGTGATCTCGGCCCTCGACGCGACGACGATCTATCAGGTGCCGATCCGCTATCACGAAGAAGGTTTCGATACCGAGGTCTGCCGCTATTTCGGCATCGAGGGGCCGGCGCCGAGCCTGTCAGGCTGGGAGAAGATCGTGGGCCGGGTGCTGGAGCCGGACGGCGAGGTAACGATCGCCGTGGTCGGCAAATACACGCATCTTCTGGATTCGTACAAATCCCTGGCCGAGGCCCTGACCCATGGCGGCATCGCCAACAATGTGCGGGTCAATCTGAATTGGATTGAATCCGAGTTTTTCGAGACCGAGGATGCGGTGATCGGCCTCGAGGGGGTCGACGGGATCCTCGTCCCGGGCGGTTTCGGCGAGCGCGGCTCGGAAGGCAAGATCGAGGCGGTGACCTTCGCCCGGACCCACGGCGTGCCCTATTTCGGCATCTGCTTTGGCATGCAGATGGCGGTGATCGAGGCGGCGCGCAACCTGGCCGGTCTGCCCGGCGCGGGCTCGACCGAGTTCGGGCCCTGCGACGATGCGGTGGTCGGCCTGCTGACCGAATGGCGGCGCGGCAGCAGGATAGAGACCCGCGATTCGAAGAGCGATCTGGGCGGTTCCATGCGGCTGGGCGCCTATGGCTGCAAGTTGACCGAGGGCAGCGAGGTGCACCGCGTCTATGGCCAAGAGGAGATCGGCGAGCGCCATCGCCATCGCTACGAGGTCAATATCAACTATCGCGAACAGCTGGAGGCGGCGGGGCTGCGCTTCAGCGGGATGTCGCCGGACGGCGTGCTGCCCGAGATCATCGAACTGCCCGCCCATCCCTGGTTCGTCGGCGTGCAGTTCCACCCCGAGCTCAAGTCCAAGCCCTTCGAGCCACATCCGCTCTTCACCGCCTTCATCGGCGCGGCCGTGACCCAGTCGCGGCTGGTGTGAGCGCGGCGCAACCGGAAAGTTCCCAAGCGATGCCTAAGCCATGACCGCCGTGAAACATGTCCAGGTCGGCGATGTCGCCTTCGGGAACGATCTGCCCTTCACCTTGATCGCGGGGCCCTGCGCCCTCGAATCGCGCGACCATGCCTTCGAGATGGCGGGCGTGTTGAAGGAGATCGCGGACCGGGTCGGCATCGGCCTCGTCTACAAGACCAGTTTCGACAAGGCCAACCGGACCAGCGCGGACAGCCCGCGCGGCATGGGGCTGGATGGCGCGCTGCCTATCTTCGCCGCGCTGCGCGAGGAGACCGGCCTGCCGGTGCTCACGGACGTTCACACTGAAGAACAATGCGCCGTCGCGGCCCAGGCAGTGGACATTCTCCAGATTCCGGCCTTTCTGTGCCGCCAGACCGATCTGCTGCTGGTCGCTGCGGCGACGGGCAAGACGGTCAACGTCAAGAAGGGCCAGTTCCTCGCGCCCTGGGACATGGCCAATGTCGTCGCCAAGCTGGAAGCCGGTGGCGCCAGCGGCATCCTGGTGACCGAGCGCGGCGCGAGCTTCGGCTACAACACCCTGGTCTCCGACATGCGGAGCCTGCCGATCCTGGCGCGCAGCGGCCATCCGGTGGTCTTCGACGCGACCCATTCGGTGCAGCAGCCCGGCGGGCTGGGCGGCAAGAGCGGCGGCCAGCGCGAATTCGTTCCCGTCCTGGCCCGTGCGGCCCTCGCCGTGGGTGTGGCCGCGGTCTTCATGGAAGTCCACCAGGACCCCGACAACGCACCGTCGGACGGCCCTAACATGGTCCGCCTCGACCAGCTCGAAGACCTGCTGGACACCTTGCTGGAATTCGATCGGGTCGCGAAGGCAAATCCGGTTGAGATCT
>CAUZWC010000087.1:0-10933 GCA_963583595.1 Alphaproteobacteria bacterium
ATCTCCATCAAGCCGGCGTCGGGGCGCTGATCGAGGCCCGCGACCTTGCGCCGCACGGCTTCGAGAGCAATCGCCGCGGCGATCCGCGACACCTCCCTCTCGTCAGGCGCCAGGTCGAGATAACCGGCGAGCCGCCGGACTTCCGCCGCGGGATCGACGGCCATCTCTTCGTAGCGAGCAAACAGCGTATAGGTAACGCCGGCAAAGAGGTTGTACATGAACAGATTGCTGGCCACGCCCATCAAGGCATCCTCGAAAGGCTTGTCCTCAAAGGCCATGCGCGAGCGGAGGCAATCGCGCGGATCGCGCAGGGTGAAGACGTTACGGGCCTGGCCCTTACAGATCCATGTCCAGAAGACGTTCCGCCGGTTGACGAAGCTTGAGCAGGACGTGACCGGGAAATGCCTCTCGAGCCCACGCGAATCGATTAAATCGTCGAGGGTTTCCCCCTCGCCGTATAAACTGCGATCAACGGTTCGCCGGTCTCTTCCAACAATTCCCGGCAGGCATTGAAGGACCAGGTCGACCCCGAACGGGCCATGCCGGTGCAACAGACGAACATCCGATTTCTCCTCGATCGCGGCAACAATCTCGGTGTCTCGGACGCAGTATCGCGGGTCAAGGTAAAGCCCCGGTTAACCCGGCCGTCCTGTCCAGCTCTAACAGGTTGTTAACGATCGCTGGCCTAGATTTCGGTCCACACAATGAGTGCAGGGGCAAGGCAAGTATGGCTGGAACAATACGATCGTTCGCATTCGGCGCCATCGCGCTATTCGCTCTGAACGCCTGCATGGCCGACTCCGTCGCCGTGACCGGCGCGGAAATGGCGAGCAGCATCACCACGGACAAGACCCTGGTGAACCACGCCGCCTCCTTCGTCACGGGCATGGATTGCTCGTCGATCCATTCAGCCAATGGATATTCCTACTGCAACGACGTCGAGGATGAAGAGAGCGCCACGCCGTCCTTCTGCTAACGCAGCCTGGGTGCGATCACCTGCTATGACTGCCCCGATCCCTATGGCGACAATGGCGTGATCGTCGAATAGCCGTCCTTCGCCACTGGACAACCCTGGCCGGCCAGTCGAGAATACTTGTCACGGATGTAGTGGCAGCGGAGAGGGCGCGGTAGATGGGCAAGGTCGTCCGCTTGGCGGAGCACCGCCGACGCAAAACACGAATCGCCTACACCCGCTCTGAACTGAACCAGCTTTTTTCCCTGTATAGCCGACACGTCATTCGCGGCGAATGGCGCGATTACGCCATCGATCACGGCGAACGAATGGCTGCTTTTTCCGTCTATCGACGCTCGATCGACGCGCCGCTTTTCACCATCACCAAGACCAAACTACCCGGCAATGGGGGCGAACGGTTTCGCATCGAATCGCGGCGCGGAAGACTGTATGAGGGCGGGTCCCTCGCCGAAGCGCTGGCCCAAATCAACAAGCTCCCCCATCTGGTGACGCAGACGGGTTAGGACGCCTCAGCCCCGGCCGAGGCGCCGGGCGGCGCGTGCCGCTCGACCACCGGCAGCGGCGGCGAGCCTCCGCCGAAGCTCTCGAACTGCTCCAGACCATCGGTGACCGGAAACCATGGCGGATTGTGCTGTGAGCCGGAGAAGATGTGACGATTCGGCCGCACTCCCGGGTCTCCGTCCAGACACCCCGCGGGCATGTACACTCGCCCGGCCGCGTGGATCGGGCCGGCGGAGCCGCAGCGGGGGCAGAAGGTCCGCTCGTAGACGGAATTAGGGCTCGCCCGGTAGCGGACGAGCGCCTCCTCACTGGCCAGCCAGCGAAAGTCGCTGGCCCCCACCCCTACAAACGTGACGAATGGGGAACCGTGCGCCTTCCGGCAGATGGAGCAGTGACAGTGATGATGCATGCCCGACTCGGCGTCGGGGTCGCACTCCCATCGGATATTCCCGCACAGACAGCTGCCGGTTGTTGACATGGTTCGTCTCCGTTGAACTCGTAATATTCATTGTCCCTGCGAACGAACACCCCACTAACATCCATTCCTTGCAGGGTTTCCTGAATATAATCGTCCTCAATTTCACTGACGGGTATTCCACCACGAAGGATCGCACGGACGTCAAACTGTTCTGGTGGGGGTGAGGTATCTGCGCTAAATCAATAACCCCCTTACTTTAATATAGTTAAATCAATAAGTTAGCGTTCGTCAACTATTCCCACTCGATCGTCCCCGGCGGCTTCGAGGTCACGTCGTAGACCACGCGGTTGATGCCCTTGACCTCGTTGATGATGCGGGTCGCGACGCGGCCCAAGAATTCGTGGTCGAAGGGGTAGTAGTCGGCGGTCATGCCGTCGGTCGAGGTCACGGCTCGGAGGGCGCAGACATGGTCGTAGGTCCGGGCATCGCCCATCACGCCGACCGTGCGCACGGGCAGCAGCACGGCGAAGGCCTGCCAGATCGCGTCGTAGAGCCCGGCCTTGCGGATCTCGTCCAGATAGACCGCGTCGGCCTGGCGCAGGATCGCCAGCTTCTCGCGCGAGATCGCGCCGGGCACACGGATCGCCAGGCCCGGGCCAGGGAAGGGATGGCGGCCGACGAAGGAGTCGGGCAGGCCCAGCTCGCGACCCAGCACCCGCACCTCGTCCTTGAACAATTCGCGCAGGGGCTCGACCAGCTTCATGTTCATGCGTTCGGGCAGGCCGCCGACATTGTGGTGGGACTTGATCGTCACGCTGGGCCCGCCGGTGAAGGACACGCTTTCGATCACATCGGGATAGAGCGTGCCCTGGGCGAGGAATTCGGCGCCGCCGATGCGCTCGGCCTCCTCCTCGAAAACGTCGATGAAGGTCGCGCCGATGATCTTGCGTTTCTTCTCCGGGTCCTCGACCCCCTCCAGTTTGCCGAGGAACATCTCCTCGGCGTCGCGATGGACCAGCGGGATGTTGTAATGGTCGCGGAACAGGTCCACGACCTGGGCCGCCTCGTCCTGGCGCATCAAGCCGTGATCGACGAAGACGCAAGTCAGCTGGTCGCCGATCGCCTCATGCAGCAGGACCGCGACGACGGAGGAATCGACGCCGCCGGAGAGGCCGCAGATCACCTTGCCGTCGCCGACCTGGGCGCGCACATCCGCGATCGCCCGGTCCTTGAAGGCGGTCATGGTCCAATCGGCGGTGCAGCCGGCGATGCGGTGGACGAAATTGACGATCAGTTCGGCGCCCTTGGGGGTGTGCATCACCTCGGGATGGAACATCAGCCCGTAGAAGCGGCGGCTCTCGTCGGCGATGGCGGCGAAGGGCGCGTTCTCCGAGACGCCGATGGTGCGGAAGCCGGTGGGCAGATCGATCACCCGGTCTCCATGGCTCATCCAGACCTGGTCACGCGAGCCCTGGGGCCAGACCCCCTCGAACAGCGGGCTGTCCTCCAGCACATCGACGAAGGCGCGGCCGAATTCCCGGTGGGTCGCGGTCTCGACCCGGCCGCCGAGTTGCGCCGCCATGGTCATCTGGCCGTAGCAGATGCCGAGCACCGGCTTGCCCGTCTCGAAGACCTCCTGGGGCGCGCGCGGCGTGTCCTCACCGATCACCGAGGCCGGGCCGCCGGAGAGGATGATCGCCTGGGGATCGAAACCCTTCAGGAAGGCGGCATCCACCTTGTTGAAGGGGTGGATTTCGCAATAGACCCCGCTCTCGCGGACCCGGCGCGCGATGAGCTGGGTGACTTGCGAGCCGAAGTCGAGAATCAGAACGCGGTCCGTCATGGGCGGACTTTTATCGGGTTTGGTCGGGCCGGGCGGGCGGTGCCGGCGGATGCGGTCGCGCCCGTCGGATCGTCCCAGCCATAGGCGATTTCGTCATGCTCCTGTCCGCCGAGGCGGTCTTGCCGCCGACCGACGATCGATCCGCCGAGCCGCTCGTAGAAGAAGCGCGCGGGGTTCTCGGCCAGGACCCAGAGATTGGCGGGCGCCAAGCCGCGCCCGGCGAGGGCGTCGAGGGCGGCGCGCAGCAGCGCCCTTCCATGGCCCCGGTCCTGGCGATCCTGATCGACATAAAGGGTATAGATTTCGCCCCGGTAGCCCGGCACCCGCGGCCGCGCCGGTCCGGCCGAGACGAAGCCGGCGACCGCGCCCGTCTCGTCCTCGGAAACCAGCAGGATCGAATTCCCGCCCCGGATCGCGACTTCGGCCCAGACCGCCTCCTGCCGCGCTGGCGAAAGATCGAGCAGGACCTTGTCCGCGAGAATCCCGGGATAGGCGCTGCGCCAGGTCTCGATATAAATGCCGGCGAGCGCCTTGGCATCCTTCAGGCCCCCCGACCGGACAAGGGGAACCGCATTGCGCTCTAAGGCCCCGCTCACCCGGCCCGCTCCATGATCGCCGCGAAGAAACCGTCGGTGCCATGCCCGCCGGGTGTAAGGGTCAGGGTTGGCGTCTCGGCCTCGGCCTCGTTCTCGGCCCTGATGGGCGTCCCGCCGGGCAGGCATTCGACCCAAACCGCGCCGACCGGCAGAAGGGAGAAGCCTTCGCTGCGCTTCAGGAAAGCCGCGACCTGGGCCTCGTTCTCTTCCTCGAGCAGCGAGCAGGTCGCATAGATCAGGCGCCCGCCGGGCCGGACGAAGACGGCGGCGGTATCGAGCACTTTGGCCTGGGTCGTGCGGTAGCGGTCCAACACTTCCAGATCCAACCGCCATTTCGATTCGGGATGGCGGCGCCAGGTGCCCACGCCGCTGCAGGGCGCATCCGTCATCACCCGGTCGAAGCCACCTTCCCGGCCTGCCAGCTTCTCGGGGGCCAGGGTCTCGACGATGCCGACACCCGCCCGCTCGAGCCGGCTCCGCATGCGCGACAGGCGCCGCACATCGGGATCGGAGGCGACGAGATGGCCACGATTTTCCATCGTGCCAGCTAAGGCCAGGGTCTTGCCGCCCGCGCCCGCGCAGAAATCCAGCACGGTCATCTCTGGTCGCGCATCGACCAGCAGAGCCGCGATCTGGGAGGATTCGTCCTGCACCTCAACCAATCCGCCGGTCCAGGCCGCCGAGCGCTCGACCGGCGCGGGCGGCGGGAGGCGCAGGCCCCAGGGCGAATAGGGCGTCGGCACGGCCTCCAGCCCCTCGGCGGCCAGGGCGGCGCGCGCCGCCTCCCGGTCGCCCTTCAGGCTGTTGACCCGCAGATCGACCGGCGCGGGCTGGTTCAGCTTGCGAGCCTCTTCGACCCCGTAACGATCCAGCGCACGGCCCAGCCAGACGGGCCATTCGGCGGCCACGGCGGGAGGCTGATCGGGATGGTCCAGGGGCTGGCCCGCCAGCACGGCGAGCCAGGCTGTCTCCGCCTCGGCCGACGCGCCGGGGGCATAGGCCCCGTCGGTCAGCAGGCTCGCGGCCCCCGCCGCATCGAGATCGTCATGCAGCATCAGATCGGCCAGCGCCCGGCTGCGCGTCGAAACCTCCGCCGCGCCGGTCTTGAGCAGCCACCAGTCGAGCCGGGCGCGCCGGCGCAAGAGGCCGTAGACCCGCTCGCGCAAGGCCGCCCGATCCTTGGACCCCATGAAGCGCCGCGCGCGGCAATAGGCCCCGACGGCCCGATCGGCCGCGCCGCCACCCTCTCCCTCGATCGATTCGAGAACCTCGATGGCCGCCTGCAGGCGAGCGCCGGGGGTCATCCGGTCGTGTTGGGCAAATCGGCGGGCATGGTCTGACGGCTCCTAACTGCCCTGGGCCGGATAGTTCGGCGCCTCGCGGGTGATCGTCACGTCGTGGACATGGCTTTCGCGCATGCCGGCGGCGGTCACGCGCTGGAACTCGCAGCGTTCGTGCATATCGGCGATCGTCGGATTGCCGGTATAGCCCATGCCGGCGCGCAGGCCCCCGACGAGCTGATGCAGGATGGCCGAGACCGGGCCCTTGTAGGGGACCTGGCCCTCGATCCCCTCGGGCACGAGCTTGAGCTGGTCGCGCACCTCTTGCTGGAAATAGCGGTCGGCCGAGCCGCGCGCCATGGCACCCAGAGAACCCATGCCACGATAGGCCTTGTAGGACCGCCCCTGATAGAGAAAGACCTCGCCCGGCGCTTCCTCCGTCCCGGCGAGCAGAGAGCCTATCATGGCGCAATCTGCGCCCGCGGCGATCGCCTTGACCAGATCACCCGAATATTTGATGCCGCCGTCGGCGATCACCGGCGTGCCGCTCTCGCGGGCGGCCGCGCGCACCTCCATCACGGCGGAAAGCTGGGGCACGCCGACTCCGGCGACGATCCGGGTCGTGCAGATCGAGCCCGGCCCGATGCCGACCTTGATCGCATCGGCCCCCGCTTCGATGAGAGCGCGCGCCGCGTCGCCCGTCGCGATATTCCCCGCGATCACCTGGCTGTAGTTCGACAGGCGCTTGATCTCGGCGACGGCGCCCAGCACGCCCTCGGAATGGCCATGGGCGGTGTCGACGAAGACCACGTCCACCCCGGCCGCGAACAGGGCTTCGGCCCGTTCGATCCCGGCCTTGCCCACCCCGGTCGCGGCGGCGACGCGCAGTCGACCGGCGGCATCCTTGCAGGCATCCGGATGGGTCTGAGCCTTCACGATATCCTTGACCGTGATCAGGCCGATGCATTGGCGGTTGTCGTCGACCACCAGCAGCTTCTCAATCCGGTGCTTGTGGAGAAGCCGCTTGGCCTCCTCCATGGTCACACCTTCGTTGGCGGTGACCAGGCGCTTGGTCATCAACTCGCGCACGGGCTGGTTGGGATCGTCGGCGAAGCGCACGTCGCGATTAGTCAGAATGCCGACCAGGCGACCGGTGCGACGCACCACCGGAATGCCGGAAATAGAATGCTCGGCCATCAGCGCCAGGGCATGGGAGAGCGGGCGGTCCGGATGGATCGTCACCGGATCGACGACGATGCCGGATTCGTACTTCTTGACCTTGCGAACGGCGTTCGCCTGTTCGCCGATCTCCATATTCTTATGGATCACGCCGAGGCCGCCGTTCTGGGCCATCGCAATGGCCAGCCGGCTGTCCGTCACCGTGTCCATCGCCGCCGAAATGAGCGGAATGCGCAGCTCGATCTCGCGAGTCAGCCGGGTCACCGTGGCGGTTTCGCCGGGAAGAACAGCCGAACGCGACGGTTTCAACAGCACGTCGTCGAAGGTAAGCGCTTCGGGGAATGTCATATTGCCTCCCTGGCCAGATGGCGCGGCCATCATACACAAGCGCATCGTCATGGCGAAACCAAAGCGCGGTTTTTGTTCGATTTCGCCGAAATTTTCGAAATGAGTCCTGGAAACCCTTCAAAAACCACCGATCTTCAAGGATATGTCCTTCATTGTTAAGGAACGGCTGCCATACAGAAGGAAATTACCTGGATTGTCGTTGCCGATGGGGCAAGAGCGCGTTTCCTGCGCTCCGAAGGCTGGGGCCACGGCCTGACCCAGGCCCTCGATCAGGCGATGGCCGCCGACAACCCGCCCAGCCAGGAAATCGGCAGCGACCGGCCCGGCCAGGCCTTCTCCCCCGCCAACGGCCAATCCAGCAGCATGGAACCCAAGACCGATTGGCACCGGTTCGAAAAGGCCCAATTCGCCAAGGAAGTCGAGAAGGCGGTGATTGCGGGGGAGTTCGATCGCCTCGTCCTGGTCGCCCCACCCCAGGCCCTGGGCGATCTGCGCGCCGCCTTGGGCAACCACGCCCAAACCAAGATCGTCGCCGAACTGGGCAAGGACCTCACCCATATGCCGCTGCTTGAGTTGGTGCCGCGCCTAGCCGAGGTCACCCCGGCCTAGGCCTCGTCTTCGGCCTCGCCGGGAGTTTTCTCGGGGTCGGGCGTTTTTTCGGGCCGGAATCCGGTCGCCAGAACATAGGTTTCGGCCGATTCCGCCCGGCTGGAGGGCGGCTTGAAATGGCGTACCTTCTCAAAGCGCAGTTTGAGCCGGGCGAGCAGTTCGCCCTCGGTCCCGCCCTGCCAGACCTTGGCGACGAAGCCGCCGCCGGGCGCGAGCACGGTGAGGGCGACGTCGAGCGCCGCCTCGGCCAGGCCGACGATGCGCAGATGATCCGTCGAGGCATGGCCCGTGGCGGCCGGCGCCATATCGCTCAAGACCAGATCCGCCATGGCGCCGAGCGCCTCGGCCAGGACCACCGGCGCGGTTTCGTCGAAGATATCGAGGAGCAGCACGACCGCCTCCCCCATGCCTTCCATTTCGTTGATATCGGCGGCGACGACCTTGCCGCCGCTCCGCGCGGGCTGCACGGCTTCCAGTGCCACCTGGGTCCAGCCGCCGGGCGCCGCGCCCAAATCGAGAATCCGCAGACCCGGGCGCAACAGGCCGAAACGTTCGTCGAGTTCGCGCAGCTTGAAGGCCGCCCGGCTGCGCAGGCCCTGGCGCCGCGCCTCGATGACATAGGGATCGTTGAGCTGACGCTCCAGCCAGCGG
Organism: Alphaproteobacteria bacterium; assembly: GCA_963583595.1. Lineage (GTDB taxonomy): Bacteria > Pseudomonadota > Alphaproteobacteria > CADEGL01 > CADEGL01 > JABIRQ01. The sequence continues at coordinate 8,399 of CAUZWC010000087.1, forward strand.
CGCGAGGAAATGCTGCGCCCCTTGCCGCGCTTGACCCTGATCGCCGCGCCGCGCCCGCCGCGCGAGCGGACGCGCGCACCTTCGGACCCGGCACCGGACTTGCCGCCCCCGGATTTGCCGCCCACCGACCTCCCGCCCGGTTTCCCATCGGAGCTGTCGCCGTCGCTCATGCTTCGCGCTCCGCCATCAGGCCCAGCAATATCCCCTCGCGCAGGCCGCGATCGGCGACACGCAGATCGCCGACCGGCCACCGCCTGCGAATCGCGTCGAAGATCGCGGTGCCGGCGATCACCATGTCGGCCCGGTCCGTTCCGATACAGGGATGGTTGCAACGATTCTCGTAGGACATCGCCAGCAGCCGGTCGGCCGCGCCCATCGCATGATCGAAACTGAGGCGGCAGCCGTCGATCTGCGCCCGATTGTAGCGCGGCAGTTCCATGTGGATACCCGCCAGAGTGGTCACCGTGCCCGAGGTGCCGACCATCTGGACCTCGCCCTGCCCCGCCCGCGCCGCGATGCCGTGACGCAGATCGATCGCGCCAAGATGCTCCATCACTTCGGTGACCATCGCTTCGTATGTCTCACGCGAAATGTCCCGGCCGCCGTAGCGTTCGGAGAGATCGACCACACCGCAGGGCAGGGATTCGGATTCGACAATACGCGCCTCGCGGCCCTCGCCGCAATCGACCCAAATCACCTCGGTGCTGCCGCCGCCGATATCGAACATCACGCCGTAAGGCCGGCCCTGGTCGAGCAACGGGGCGCAGCCGACGAAGGCCAGGCGCGCCTCCTCTTCCGAATCGATAATCTCGAGGTCGATGCCGGTCTCCGCCGCGACCTGGGCCAGGAAGTCGTTGCAGTTGCCCGCCTGGCGGCAGGCCTCGGTCGCGACATGGCGGGCCCGGCGCACCCCGCGCCGCGCCATCTTGCTGGCGCAGACCTTCAAGGCTTCGATGGTGCGCCCGATCGCCGCCTCCGACAGCACGCCGTTGGCGCGCACCCCTTCGCCCAGGCGCACGATGCGCGAGAAGGCATCGACCACGCGAAAGCCGTCCTGGGTCGGCCGCGCCACAAGGAGGCGGCAGTTGTTGGTGCCCAGATCCAAGGCAGCATAGATTTCGGGGCGCCTGTGCCGACGACGCCCGCCTCGGCGGCGCCGTTCCGGTTCGCCGTCCACCAACTCATATCTCCCGCGCTTCGACCGCCGCCGCTTGCCGGCCGACGCGAAACGCTCGGTTCCAAATCGCCCCTGTTATAGCGCGAAGCTGCCCGGCGCGGCCAGCGACCCGCCAAGCCCGAAAAACCCGCCGCCGCCCGGGGGTTCAAAAAGCCAAAACGCTGTGATAGAGAAAGCCGCGCGCGCAACCCCGTCGACCGCCCGCGCATCCCGCTTGGGGGATAGTTTAACGGTAGAACACTCGGCTCTGACCCGTGTAGTCCTGGTTCGAATCCAGGTCCCCCAGCCAGCACATCGATAAGCTCAGGCATATCAGGACATTGCCCCGATCGCCGGATTGCGGAGGACAATGCGGAACGGGCAGAGCCTTCTCCGATGCCAGGCCCGGACGGACTCCCGCCATCACGAATGCAGCGAACAAAACGACCGCCCCGAGCGCGCGGCCCCGCTCTATGCCAGTTTTCACGGCTTCGATCACCCTACCCCTCTCTCCTCAAGCATCGTTATCGCGTAGCTTCCGACCAGCATAGGAAATATTGGCGATCACTGGCATCGGACTCCGACGGCCCGATCTCCAAGGGAGTAGCGCACCCCGCAGCGACGGAAAAGAGAGATGGCTCCCGTGACCGAGGAAATCGTGCCAGTCCGCCGCCGGCGACGGACGGTCCTTCGTTTCTTGCGACTGGCCGCAAGCTTCCGGCCGCCCTCGCCCTGATCTAGAAAGTCGCCATGGAATACGATGCGATCATTCTCGGCGCAGGCGGTGCGGGCCTCATGGCGGCGGCGACCGCCGGGCAGGTCGGGGCGCGGGTCCTTGTCATCGATCACGCGGACAAGCCCGGGAAGAAGATCCTGATCTCGGGCGGCGGGCGGTGCAATTTCACCAACATGCGGACCGAAGCCGGCTGCTTCCTCTCCGAGAACACGCATTTCGCCAAATCCGCGCTCAGCCGCTACACCCATTGGGATTTCCTCGCCCTGGTCGAGCGCCACGGCATCGCCTGGCACGAGAAGACCCTCGGGCAACTCTTCTGCGACGGCTCCGCCCGGCAGATCGTTGCGATGCTGCTGGAAGAATGCGAACTCGGCGGCGCGGAAATCCGGCTGGCCACGGATCTCGGCGAGATTGGTCATGCCGATGGGCGTTTCACGGTCGGTGGCGCGAGCGCGCCGCAACTCGTCATCGCCACGGGCGGCCCCTCGATCCCGAAGATGGGCGCGACCGGTCGGGCCTACGAGATCGCGGCGCAGTTTGGTCTCGATGTCGTGACGCCCCGCCCCGCCCTCCTGCCCCTGACCCTGGGCCAGGACGACCGGCTCTTTCGAGAGATTTCGGGCGTGTCCTGCCCAGCCGTGGC
>CAUZWC010000088.1:0-10875 GCA_963583595.1 Alphaproteobacteria bacterium
CAGGGTCGACTTGCCGGCATTGGGCGCCCCGATCAGGGCGACGAAGCCGAAGCGCAGTCCCGCCTCCTTCTCGCTCTCTGTTTCCGTCTCAGCCATTACCGCCCTTTCCGGACCGCGCGAGCATGGCCGCCGCGGCCGCCTGTTCCGCCACGCGCTTGGAAGCGCCTTCGCCGCGCGCCGGACTGCTGCCCGCCACCTCGACCTCGACGGTGAAAACCGGTACATGCGCGGGACCCTTGCGCGCGATCTCGCGATAGCGCGGCAGCGGACGACCCGATCCCTGCGCCCATTCCTGCAACGCTGTCTTGGCGTCCTGGGGCGGCAGCGGATTCTCCTCCATCAGCCTCGGCCATTCGCTTTCGATAAAGCGCCGCGCCGCGTCGAGGCCGCCATCCACGTAGAGCGCGCCGATGATCGCCTCGCAGACATCGGCAAGAAGCGCGGGATTCTCGCGCCCGCCGCCATCCTCCTCCGTGCGCGACAGCAGGAGCGCCTTGTCGATTTCCGTCTCGCGCGCAATCCGGGCCAGGGTCTCGCGGCGCACCAAGGCGGCGTGCCGGCGCGACAGGTCGCCTTCGCTCTCGACCGGGAAGCGCGCCATCAGAAGATCCGCAACGACCAGCGACAGCACGCGGTCGCCCAGGAATTCTAGGCGTTCGTTATCCACCAGAAGCCCGGCTTCCTGAGCCGCGCTGCGGTGGGTCAGTGCGCGTTGGAGACGTTCTGGCTGGGCAAATTCATGACCCAGACGAGCCGTCAGAGTTTCAAGCGAGAGCGCTTGCCGGGCCACTTACTGGACCGGCGTGAACAGCCGGTCAAAGCGGATGGAGGTTGGCCAGTTCCAAATCTCCCAGAGCTTCGCCTTGCCGCTCGTCGAAAAGAACAGGAACTCCGCCCGGCCGATCAAATTCGCGGCGGGGATGTAGCCGACGCCGCTCAGCACGCGACTGTCGAGCGAGTTGTCGCGATTGTCGCCCATGGCGAAATAATGCCCCGGCGGCACGGTATAGACAGCCGTGTCGTCGAGAGGGCCCTCGTCGCTCATCTCGAGGATGGGATGGCTGACTCCGTTGGGCAGGGTCTCGATATATTGAGGGAGCGGATTGCCGGAACCTCCCGGCACGAAATTGTCGATCCGCTCGCGCTTGACCAGTTCGCCGTTGATGTAGAGGCGCCCGCCCCGCATCTGGACCGTGTCCCCGGGCAGGCCGATGATCCGCTTGATGTAGTCCGTCCGGTTGTCGCGCGGCAGCTTGAAGACCGCAACATCGCCGCGTTCCGGCTGCTCGGCGAAAATGCGACCCGAGAAAAGGCCAATGCCGAAGGGCAGGGAATAGCGGCTGTAACCGTATGAAAACTTGGAAACGAAGAGATAGTCGCCGATCAGCAGAGTCGGAACCATCGACCCGGACGGAATGTTGAACGGCTCGTACGCGAAACTGCGGATCAGTATGGCAATGCCGACGGCATAGAGGATGGTCCGCAGCGAACTGCCGGAGAACCAGTCGCGCAATGAGCCGGTAAGGCCGTGGGAAGTCCTTCGGGCCATGGGTCTCTACACCGATTCAAGGAAATGGGCACCGACGGAGCAATCCGGCCGGGCAGGAAAACGGGGGCGATCAAGCCGCCTGGCGCGGTTCCTGTCAAGGAGAGCCATGGTCATTCGCGGTCACGGGCGCGCTCGCCAGTGCCCGGATCGGCACCCTGACCCGTCGGAACCGCCGTGATGATGACGATCGCCTGAGCCATCGGCGGATCATCGGTAATCGACAGGTCGATCTGCGCGGCCATCCCGGGCGGCAGCATCTCGGCCAGGCGCAGCGCCGCGCCCCCGGTCAGGGCCATCGTCGGCTTGCCCGAGGACAAATTTACGACGCCCATATCGCACCAGAACACCCCCCGGCGAAACCCGGTGCCGAGAGCCTTTGAACATGCCTCCTTGGCCGCGAAGCGCCGGGCATAGCTGGCCGCGCGAATCGCCGGGCGCCGATCGGAGCGCCTGCGTTCCTCTTCGGTATAGATCCGCGCGAGAAAGCGCTCGTCGAAACGCGCCAAGGTCTGCTCGATCCGCCGGATATCGACCAGATCGCTGCCCAGGCCCAAAATCATGAAGGCGCTATCATGATCGCGCGCGCCGGGCCGGTCGGCTCGTCGTCATGCGCTCATCTCGCCGTCCAATTCTTCGAGCGCCCGGTCCATCAGGGCGCGCATGCGCTTGATCGAGGAATCGAGGCCGCCGAAGATCGCCTCGCCAACGAGGAAATGGCCGATATTCAGTTCCATCACCGCGGGCAGCGCCGCGATGGGGGCGACCGTGTCGAAGCTAAGGCCGTGGCCGGCATGGCATTCCAGACCGAGGGTCTCGGTCAGCGCCGCGGCTTCCGCGAGCTGGTGCAGCAGCGCCGCCCGCCGCTCCCCTTCAGCCTCGCAATAGGCGCCGGTATGCAGCTCAACCACCGGCGCGCCCAAGGCGACGGCCGCTACGAGCTGTTCCCGCGAGGCCTCGATGAAGAGCGAGACACGGATGCCCGCCCGGCCGAGGGTCTCGACATAGGGCTTCAGGTGGTCGAACCCGCCGGCGGCATCCAGGCCGCCTTCCGTCGTCCGCTCCTCGCGCTTCTCGGGCACGATGCAGGCGGCGTGCGGTTTGTGACGCAGCGCGATCTCCAGCATCTCGTCCGTCGCTGCCATTTCGAGGTTGAGCGGCAAGTCAATATCGTGGCTGAGCCGCGCGATATCGTGGTCCGAGATATGGCGGCGATCCTCGCGCAGATGCGCCGTGATGCCGTCGGCTCCCGCCTGGGCGGCCTGGCGCGCCGCGCGCACGGGATCGGGATGGCGTCCGCCCCGCGCGTTGCGGATGGTCGCCACATGGTCGATGTTCACGCCCAGTCTGAGTTTCCTGCTCATAGCCTGCCTCCCTTGCCGATCGGACCGCATGCCGGCCCGCGCGATAAGCCGATTCTAGGCCATCCGGCCCCAAACGGGCAATCGGGACTCGGCGCGACCCCGCTGCGCGCTATGGTCACGGGATGGATGACGAAGCCACGGCGAAAACGATCATGACGAACGAACAGCTCCGACGGCGCGATCTGCTCAAGCGCATGGGGGCGACCGCCGCCCTGGCGAGCCTGCCCGGCCCTCTCCTTCGGCCCGCCATCGCCGCGCCCTCCGACATGCTGACCCACCCCCCATGCCGGCGACCGGCGAGCGGCTGCCCGTGATCGGCATGGGCAGCTGGATCACCTTCAATGTCGGCGCGGGCCAGGCCCCTGCGCGACGAACGGGCGCTGGTCCTGGCAGCCTTCTTCGCGCAGGGCGGGCGGGTGGTCGATTCCTCGCCCATGTACGGCTCGTCGCAGGAGGTCATCGGCTATTGCCTCGCCCGGGTGCCCGGGGCCGACGCTCTCTTCTCCGCCACCAAGGCCTGGACCTGGCTGCAGGGCGACGGGCCCGAACAGATGGCCGAGTCGCGGCGCCTTTGGCGCGTGCCCACTTTCGACCCCATGCAGATCCACAATCTGCTCGGCTGGGAGGGCCATCTGGAAACCCTGCTCGCGGACCGCGAACGGGGTCTGCTGCGCCATATCGGCATCACCACTTCCCACGGCCGCCGCCATGAGGAATTCGAGGAGATCATGGCGAGCCAGCCGATCGACGCGGTGCAACTCACCTACAATATCGTCGACCGCGAGGCCGAGCGGCGCCTGCTGCCCCTGGCGGCCGAGCGTAGCCTGGCGGTGATCGTCAACCGGCCCTTCAAACGCCAGGCGCTGTTCGAGGCCTTCGCGCACCACCCCTTGCCCGAATGGGCCCGCGAGTTCGATGCCGGGAACTGGGCGCAGTTCTTCCTCAAATTCATCGTCTCGCACCCGGCCGTGACCTGCGCCATTCCCGCGACGAGCCGGGTCGATCATATGAATGAGAATATGGGCGCGCTCCACGGCCGTCTGCCGGACGCGGCCATGCGCCGGCGCACGATCGACCATATCGAGAACCTCTGAGGCCGGGACGGAAAAGACCCATGCTGTCCTTCGACGTCGAGGTCCTCTGGGCCAATCTCGGTCAATACAATCTGGCCATCCAGCCCATGCCGAACGTCAACCTCCTGCTGGGTCTTGGCGCCATTGGCCTCGCCTTTCGCCCGGTACCGGACGGCGGGCGCGCTGTCGCGATTGCGTTGGCTGCGTTTTGGCTATGGACCGCCGCCACCTATCACTTCGGCCATTTCTCGACGATCAATTTCGCCGCACCGGTCTATGGCGTCGCCTTCCTGACCGAAGGCGCCTTGCTCTGCTGGAGCGGGTTGTTGCGCGGCGGCCTGACATTCGCGCCCGCGATACCATTGCGCCGCTGGGCGGGACTCGCCCTGATCACCTTCGCCGTGGCCGGCCTGCCCCTCGCAGACCTGCTCGCGGCGCGCCATTGGCCAGAGATCGCGCTGGCCGGCACAGCACCGGACCCGACCGCCCTGGCGACTATCGGCTTCCTGCTGATGGCCGTCCGACCGGCGCGTTATCTGGCGGTCATCCTGGTCCTCTGGGCCCTGGCCAGCGGCGCGACGGCCTGGGAATTGGTGATGTGGCAAGGCTTTGGCCGCCCCCATCGCCACACTGGTCGGCGCGGCCCTTCTGGTCGTCCGGCCGAGGCATTCGGAAGAGGTACGCGCCCCATGAACCCCGACACGCCCGTGATCGAGAGCATCAACGCCGTCACCCTGGCGACCCATGACATGGCCCGCGCCGTCGCCTTCTACCAAGCCTTAGGCTTCCCGATCCACTATGGCGGTCGTGACGCTCCGTTTACCAGCTTTCGGCTCGGCGCGACCCATCTCAACCTGATCGCCATACCCGCGGGAAAAGCCATCGGCTGGTGGGGCCGGCTGATCTTCCATGTCTCCGATGTCGATGCCGTCTATACGCGCGCGCTGGAACTGGGCCTGCGCCCGGATTTTGCGCCGCGCGATGCCGATTGGGGCGAGCGCTATTTCCATCTGCGCGACCCGGATGGTCATGAATTGAGTTTCGCCCGGCCGCTCGGCCAGGAATAAGAGCGGCCCTATCGCGGGCGGTTCAGCCGCGCGCCCGTTCGACCGTGTTGACCTCGCGCGCGGCGCGCAGGGCGGCGACGATATTGGTCAGGTGTTTCAGGTCCTTGACCTCGACATCAATGGTCATCTCGAACAGATCGGCCTGGCGATTGGTGAACCGCAGGTTCGAGATATTGCCGCCATTGCCACCGATCAAGGTGGCGATGGAGCCCAGGCTGCCCGACCGGTTTTCCACCAACACGTTCAGGCGTCCCGTAAAGATTTCGCCCTCGACATCCCGGTCCTTGTCCCAGGTGACGTCGATCCAGCGTTCCGGCGTCGCGGCGAAACTTTCCAGGGATTCGCAGTCGATCGTGTGGATCGTGATGCCCTTGCCCGGGCTAACGATGCCGACGATCCGGTCGCCCGGCATCGGCGTGCAGCAGCCCGCGTAATGCACCGCCATGCCGGGGATCAACCCGCGAATCGAGATCGGCTCGTCGCGGTCGAGTTGGCGCTTAGCCCAGCGGATGGGGACGATATTCGACCAGCGCGATTCGCTGCGGATCGTCTCGACCGCCGCCTTGAACGGGTCCGTCGCGGGCAGCCTACCGTCGCCGACCCGGATATAGAGATCGTCCAGCTCGTCGCAGGCGAAACGCTCGATGATAGAGGCCAGGGCGGTCTCGTCGAACTCGTAGCCTTCGTGGCGGAACTGCTTTTCAAGGATCGACTTGCCGAGGCTGGAATATTGCTCGCGTTGCTGGCTGCGAACATAGCGCCGGATCCGCGCCTTGGCCTTGCCCGTCACCGCGAAGGATTCCCAGGTCGGCGACGGCGCATGGGCCTGGGCCGTCACGATCTCAATCTGGTCGCCGTTCTGCAACTGGGTGCGCAGCGGCACCAGCCGCCCGTTCACCTTCGCCCCCACCGTCGCATCGCCGACCTCGGAATGGATGGCATAGGCGAAATCGACCGGGGTTGAGCCCTGGGGCAGCGAAATCAGGTCGCCCTTGGGCGTGAAACAGAAGACCTGATCCTGGAACATCTCGAGCTTGGTGTGTTCGAGAAACTCCTCCGGCCCTGCCGCATGATCGAGAATGTCGAGTAACTCGCGCAGCCAGCGATAGCGCGGCCCGTCCGTGCGTGGCCCGCCGGTCTTGTATTCCCAATGGGCGGCCACGCCGTTTTCCGCCACGTCATGCATTTCGACCGTGCGGATCTGGACTTCGATCCGCTGTTTCAACGGGCCGATGATGACCGTGTGGATCGAGCGATAGCCGTTCTGCTTCGGGGTCGAGATGTAATCCTTGAACAGGCCGGGAACGACGCGGTAGCCGCGATGGATCACACCGAGGGCGCGGTAGCATTCGTCGAGATCATGGACCACGACGCGGAAGGCGACGATATCGGACAACTGCTCGAAGCTGAGATTCTTGCGCTGCATCTTGCGCCAGACCGAAAAAGGCTGCTTCTCGCGCCCGGATACCCAGGCATCGATCCCCGCTTCCGCCAGGGTGCGCTTCAGCCCGTCGCTGACCTTCGGAATGAGGTCGCCGCCCTCCTCGCGCAGATATTCCAAGCGCCGGAGGATCGAATCCCGTGCCTCGGTGTTGATCTGCGCGAAAGCCAAGTCTTCGAGCTCGTCCTTCATGTCATGCATGCCGATTCGATCGGCGAGCGGCGCGTAGATCTCCATGGTTTCATGCGCGACGCGCACGCGCTTCTCGGGCTTCTTCACGTAATGGAGCGTGCGCATGTTGTGCAGGCGGTCGGCCAGCTTGACCAGCAGGACGCGCAGGTCCTCGCTCATCGCCAGCAGAAGTTTGCGGAAATTCTCGGCCTGCTTCGTGTGGCTCGACTGCAGTTCGATCCGCGACAACTTGGTCACGCCGTCGACCAGCCCCGCGATCTCGGCCCCGAAAAGGGACTCGATCTCGTCCAGGGTCGCGACCGTGTCCTCGACCGTGTCGTGGAGCAGCGCAGTGATGATCGAACTCGCATCCAGCCGGTAGTCGGTCAGGATCGCCGCGACTTCGAGAGGATGGGAAAAATACGGATCGCCCGACTCCCGCAACTGGGAGCCATGGGCCTTTATGGAAAAGACATAGGCTCGGTTAAGGGCATCTTCATCGGCGCCCGGATCGTAGGTCATGACCCGTTCGACCAGTTCGAACTGGCGAATGATTCGACCCGGGGGCGGCGCCGTTCGGAACGCCTGAACCCCGTCATCGAGCCGCGAGTTTTCCTCGATCGGAGCGGCGTCGGCCGCTACGGCCTCTAGCGGAGGAGTCGCCAGGTCAGTTAGCGGCGCTGTCCCTGTCGTCGCCATCCGGCGCCGCCTTTTGCTCCGCTGCGGCTTCCTCATCAACCGGCGCCTGGGCCGGCGGGACTTCGATTTCCTGACCCATTTCCGCGGCCATCGCCTCGGCCAGGGCCTCCGCCGTCAGCATCTCCATGCCCTCTTCCTCGGGCTCGTCCACTTCGGCGTATTTCTGCAGGCTGTTGATCACCGACTCGTGCAGATCGTCGGCCTCTTGGGTGTTGTCGGCGATCTCGCGCAGGGCGACAACGGGGTTCTTATCGTTGTCGCGATCCACGGTGATCGGAGAGCCGGCGGAAATCTCGCGAGCGCGATGCGCCGCCAGAACGACGAGATCAAAACGGTTCGGTACCTTATCGATGCAGTCTTCGACGGTCACGCGGGCCATGGGCAAATCCTCGAAAGTCTATGCGCTGTCTGCGCGTTTTCTGCGCCATCCGTTCGCGCCGGCGAAAGCCTTCCGCCCAGCGCCAAACGCTGCGGGCGACGCCGCCCGCGCGCGGGCGCATTCATTGAATAGAATATAGAAGGCTTTCCGCCGGGTGCAAGCACCCTGAAGCCCTTAAGTTTCCTCGGCCATCGGCCGGATCGCCTGGCCGATCGGCAAGGCCGCGATCAACGCCTCGACCGTCTGCCCCGTCGCAGGGTGACGCCAGCCGGGCGCGATCTCCGCCAGAGGCAGCAAAACGAAGGCACGGTCCGCCATGCGCGGATGGGGCAGGACCGGACCGCCATCGGCGCCGTCGGAGGCCAGATCGCCATAAGCCAGCAGGTCGAGATCGAGCACCCTGGCCTCGTTGCGCCACCGTCGGACGCGGCCGAATTCGGCCTCCGTCCGGTGCAAAAGGGCCAACAGCGCTGCCGGATCCAAATCACCCCCCATCCGCGCCACACCATTGACGAACCAGGGTTGATCGGATGCCGGAACCGTTGCGCTCTCATACCAGCGGGAGCGCGCGATAACGCGCAGCCCGGCCCGGCCGAGCGTCGCCAGGGCCTCCGCCAGGGCCTCGCGCGGTGCGCCGTGCTCGGCCGTCGCCAAGTTGGCGCCCAGCCCGACGAAAATCATATTCCTTGCCCAGCCAAATTGCGGTTGCCTTCGCCATGGCCTCCGCCTAAGTAAAAGGCAGGATGGCCGGCTCTGAAATTTTGACCGATTGTCTTTATTTGCATCTTCATCATTTTAACACCTTCGCCCGGCTCCTCGTATTGCATAGTAATTAATTAGATTGGACCAAAGCATGTATTTTTATCCGAACGAACGCACCGCTCTTTTCATCGATGGCAGCAATCTTTACGCAGCCGCGAAATCTCTCAACTTCGATATCGACTACAAGCGCCTGCTAACACTCTTTCAGGGCAAGAACCGGCTGATCCGCGCCTATTACTACACGGCTTTGATCGAGGATATCGAGTATTCGCCGATCAGACCGCTGGTCGATTGGCTCGATTACAACGGCTACACCATGGTGACCAAGCCGACCAAGGAGTTCACTGATTCCCAGGGGCGGCGCAAGATCAAGGGCAACATGGATATCGAACTGGCGATCGACATGATGGAGATGGCCGATAAGCTCGAACATGTCGTCCTGTTCTCCGGCGACGGCGATTTCCGCCGTCTGATCGAAGCCGTGCAAGGGCGCGGCGTCCGCACCACCGTCGTCAGCACCATCCGCTCCCAGCCGCCCATGATCGCCGACGAGCTGCGCCGCCAGGCCGATCAGTTTATCGAACTGCAGAGGCTGATACCGGATATCGAGCGTTCGCATGGCGAAAGGCGGGAGAGCACCTTCGACCAGGATGACGGCTACGAAGACGATAACGAGGGCGACGTGCCCAATAGCGAATCGGCCTGATCGGCGAATCGGCTTAGCGTGACGAGGGCTCCCCGATGATCGGTTTGGTGTCGCCGGGCGCGAATTGCCCGCTTTGCCCTCGGCTCGCCGGTTTTCGCAGCGAGATCCGCGCGACCCATCCCGACTGGCACAATGCCCCAGTCGAATCCTTCGGCCCGTTCTCGGCCCGCCTGCTCGTCGTCGGCCTGGCGCCCGGGCTGCGCGGGGCCAATCGGACGGCGCGACCCTTTACCGGCGATTTCGCCGGCGATCTGCTCTATCCGACCCTCGCCGCCCACAGGTTTTCCTCGGGCACCTTCGATGCCCGGGCCGATGACGGTCTCCTCATGGTCGATTGCCGGATCACCAACGCGGTCCGCTGCGTGCCACCCGAGAACCGGCCGACCACCGGAGAATTCAAGGCCTGCCTGCCCTTCCTCGCGGCTGAGATCGCGGCCATGCCCCGGCTTGCCGTTATCCTCGCCCTGGGCAAGGGCGCGCATGATCAGGTCCTGCGGGCGACGGGCGCCCTGCCTCTCTCCGCCCGGCGTTTCGGCCATGCCGCCGAACACGATCTGCCCAATGGCCTGCGGCTCGCCGACAGCTACCACTGCTCGCGCTACAACACGAATACCGGCCGTCTGACCCCCGACATGTTCGATGCCATCATCGCGACGGTGCGCGCTCGGCTGGACGATTTGGCCTAGCGCCTCAGCCTCTATCTCGCAGCAGGCGCGCCTTGCTGCGCTGCCAGTCGCGTTTCTTTTCGGTCTCGCGCTTGTCGTAGCTGCGCTTGCCGGAGGCCAGGGCCAGTTCGAGCTTGGCCCGGCCCCTGTCGTTGAAATAGAGGTTCAGCGGCACCAGGGTCACGCCCTGCTCGCGCGCCTTGCCCGCCAGGCGCTGCATCTCGCGACGATGGAGCAGCAGTTTCCGGGGTCGGGTCGGCGCGTGGTTGAACGGCTCGGCCGGTCCGTATTCCGGGATATGGGCATTGACCAGAAAAAGCTCGTCGCCGCGCGCCTCGGCATAGGCTTCGCCGATGCTCGCACGGCCGCTGCGCAGCGATTTGACCTCCGAGCCGAGCAGCATGAGCCCGACCTCGAGGGTCTCCTCGATACTGTAGTTGAACCGGGCCCGCCTGTTGCGGGCGACAATCTGACCGACCGTCACTCAGCCGCCTTGGCCGTTGCCGACGGCCCTCGAAGACCCAGCTCCGCCACGACCTCGCGCACCAGGGCGCAAGTCGGCTCGGTCGGCGTGACCAGAGGCAGACGCACCGTCTCCTCGCAGATGCCCAGCAGGCTGGCCGCGTATTTGACGGGCGCCGGGCTGGTCTCGACGAAGAGCGCGCGGGACAAGGGGTGCAGCCGATCGCGCACGGCCGAGAAGGTGGCGATATCGCCCGCCCACCAGGCGTCGTGCATGCTCACGGCGATCGCCGGCGCGATGTTGGAGACGACCGAGATAATGCCGTGTCCGCCCTGCCCGAGGAACGCGCCGACCGTGCCGTCCTCGCCCGAAAGCTGGGAAAAATTCGCGCCGATCTTCTCGCGGGTCTGAACCGGGCGCGCCAGGTCGTTGGTCGCGTCCTTGACGCCCACCACATTGGGCAGCTCGGCAAGCCGCGCCATGGTCGTGACGGCCATATCGACCACCGACCGGCCCGGAATGTTGTAGATCACCATCGG
>CAUZWC010000089.1:0-10859 GCA_963583595.1 Alphaproteobacteria bacterium
GCCGCCTATTATCTCGCGAAGGCCGGGGCGGAGGTGCTGCTGGTCGAGCGTGGCGATCTCAACAGCCAGGCCTCGGGCGCGACCGGCGGCAGCCTTCATGCCCAGATCCCGACCGAGGAGTTCCATGCCCATGGCGAAGATTGGGGCCGGGCCTTCCTGCCCGTGCTGCGCCTGATGGTCGCGGGGGTGGAGACCTGGCAAGGCCTCTCCGCCGAGATCGGCGCCGATCTGGAGGTCGCGACCCCGGGTGGGCTGGTCGTCGCCGAGACGGAGGAGGAAATGGCCTGGCTGTCGCGCAAGGCGGCGATGGAGCGCGAATTCGGCATCGAAACCGAGATGCTGGACCGGGCGGCGTTGCGCGACCTGGCGCCCTATCTCGCCGAGCACGCGGTGGGCGCGGCCTTCTGCAAGGGCGAGGGCAAAGCCAACGCCCTGCTCGCCGCGCGCGCCCTGGCCCAGGCGGCGGAGCGCCACGGCGCGCGGATCCGGCGGGGCGTTGAGGTGATGGATATTGCCTGCGAAAACGGCCGTTACCGGGTCGAGACGTCCGCGGGGCCGATCCGCTGCGCGCGGCTGCTCAACGCCGCCGGAACCGGCGCACGGCGGCTGGGGCGGATGGTCGGTATCGACCTGCCCGTGCACGGCTATCCCATCCATATGAACGTAACCGAGCCGGCCGCCCCGCTGGTGCGCCATCTGATCTATTCGGCGGCCGGGCGGCTGACCATCAAGCAGGCAGCCAACGGCACCGTCCTGATCGGCGGCGGCTGGCCCGCCAGGATCGACCCGAAGGCCGGATATCCCCTGGTCCTGCGCGAATCGATCCAGGCCAATCTCTGGCTCGCCATGCGCGCCGTGCCGGGCCTGGCCGGGCTGCAGGTGGTGCGGACCTGGGCCGGGTTCGTGAACGGCACGGAGGACTGGCGCCCGATCCTCGGCGAGGCGCCCGGCCTGCCCGGCTATTTTGTGGGGGCCTTCCCCTGGTTCGGCTTCACGGCAGGCCCGCTGTCCGGCCGCCTGATGGCCGAGCTGATCCTGGGCCGCGATCCGGGTTTAGACCTGGCACCCTTCGCGCCCGGAGCGCCGCACGCCTGACGCGTTCCATGTTTTTCGGAGCCGCGCAGATGTCCACCGACCCAACACACTCCTTCATCTGATCGTCATTGCCCAGCGAAGCCCGGTCAATCCAACCGCCAGGACTGGATGCCCCGGACTTCGCCGGGGCATGACGGCGAAAGAGATCCCTGGCAGGTCGGACGACCCGCATCCCCCTCCCCGGTGTCGTCCCGGGACTGGTTCCCGGGACGACACCGGTTTGAAATGGAAAATATGTCTGACGGTCGAATTCGCAGCCCGAGTTGCGCTATTCTATGAGCGATCAAAGACCGTCCGGAACAGGGCGGCAGGCAACAGGGGAGTCCGATCCATGGCCGTCGTCACCGCGAAGCCCGTCGCGAAGCTCGAGCCGATCAAGTTCAAGAAGAATTTCACCGAATTCATCGGCATCGGCGAGAACGACAATCTCTGGGTCGAGGGCTGCGACTGCGCCGCCCTGGCCGAACGCTACGGCACGCCGCTCTACATCATCAGCGAGTCACAGTTCCGCTGGGAGTATCGGCGCTGGCGCGATGCCTTCGCCCGGCATTATCCGAATTCCGAAGTGCTGTTCGCGAACAAGAGCAACAACGGCCTCGCCTACCGCCATATCATGAACCAGGAAGGCGCGGGCGGAGATTGCTTCGGCTATAACGAGATGTATCTCGCCCTGCTCGCCGGAACCGATCCCAAGACCCTGGTCCTCAACGGCTCCAACAAGCAGCCGGAGGAGATCGAACTGGCGCTCGCCAACGGCGTCTGCATCAATATCGACGGCGAGGACGAACTCGACATCGTCGACGAGACGGCGCGCCGGTTGGGCAAACATGCCGATATCGGCATCCGCCTGAATTTGGAGCTCGCCCCCCTGGCCGAACGCCATGGCGTCGCCATGCACGGCCCAGGCACCATGCAGGACCAGTCGATGGGCCATAAATGGGGCATGTCCTTCGAGCAAACCCGCGACATCGCCAAGCGGGTGCTGAAGGAAATGCCGCATCTGCATCTGAAGGAAACCCATTATCACCTCAGCCGGATGGACAAGCTGACCGAGGATTTCGCCGTCATGGCGCGCGAGATGGTCCAGTGGTCGGCACGGCTGCGCGACGAGGCGGGCTGGATCCCCGACGCCATCGATCTGGGCGGCGGCTGGACCTATGGCCGCGACTACGGCACCGGCCCGGGCGGGGTGGACGACGCCAGCTCGCCCACGGCCGAGGACTATGCCCGCGACGTCTCGGCCGCGGTGAAGGAGGAATGCGAAAAGCACGGCCTGCCCCTGCCCAAACTGCGGGTCGAGCCGGGGCGCGTGATCTCGGGCCCGACCGGGGTGACCATCGGCCGGGTCGGCGCGGTCAAGGATCTGGGCTACAAGAAATGGGTCAATGTCGACCTATCCTCGAACCACGTGCCCTGGGCCTTCGCCATCGACTGGCACTACCTGATCGTGCCCGTGGTCGATACCGGCGCCGAGGCGACCGAGACGGTCGATGTCGTCGGCCCGCTGTGCAACGCGGACGAACTGGGCAAGCAGCGCAAGCTGCCCCGGCTGGAGCGCGGCGACCTGATCGCGATGCTGGATACCGGCGGCTATACCGAATCCCATGCCGGGGTCTACAACGCCCAGGCGCGGCCGGCGATGGTGCTGGTCAACGGCGCGAGTTCGGACGTCACCACCCAGCGCGAGACCCTGGGCGATATCGTCGGTCGCTTCCGCGTGCCCGCGCATCTGCTGGCGGGGTCATTCGGCTCGCCAACGCAAGGTTGACGTTGGGCTGATTCTGCAGGTCAATCGCCGACGGTACCGGACTCCTCGGTGATGGCGACATGGCCCGAATCGGGCCGTGCCGCCAGATCGGCAATGCGCGTGGGCTTGGCCGGCGCCCGGGACGCGGGATAGTCCGCAGGGGCAAGCGAACCGCCCCGGCGCGCCGCCAGCAGGGTGGTCAGCACCGGCATGCAATAACGCCCCTGGCAACGCCCCATGCCGAGGCGGGTCATGCGTTTCAACGCGCCAGGGGTCAGCGCGCCGGTCTCCAGCGCCGCCTCGACCTCCGCCAGGGTCAAATTTTCGCAGCGGCAGACCGTCACGCCGGGCGCGGCCGGCATTGGCAAATCGGCCGCAAAGATCCGCCATAGCGCAGCCTGAAAGCGACGATGGCGACGCAGGGCGGTCGAGAGCCGCCGCGTCTCCACACCCGGAAACCCCAGGTCCCGCGCGGCCGCGAACCCTGCCATGCGGCCCTGAACCTGGGCCGCCCTCGCCCCACCCAGTCCGCCGGCATCGCCGGCGACGAAGACCTCCGGCAGGCCGGTCCGGCCATCCTCGGCCCGAACCGTCAGCAGGGCGCCGCTGTGCGGGTCCGCCTCGTGCTCGCAGCCAATGGCGCGGGCAAGCTCGTTCTGCGGCAGGAAGCCGTAGCCCATGCAGACCGCATCGACCGCAAAGCGTCGCGGCCCGCCGCGGCCGTCGAGGGGCGCGAGGGCCGCCTCCTCGACCGCGCCGCCCTCCGGCCCGACCGCCTCCGCCAAGACATGTCCCCAGAACACCGGCACCCGGGCCCGCCGCAGCCGGGCCAGATAGCCGGCGCCATCGCGCAGCAGATCGGGCGAGGCCATGACCGCCTTGACCAGATCAGGCAGCGCCCGAGGCCCCGGACGGCACGCCAATTCGGCCACCGCGACGACCTCAGCCCCCGAATCGAGCAGTTCGGCTGCAACTTGGAAATTGAGCGGACCGTTGCCCGCGACCAGGACCCGGCGCCCAGGCAGCACCCGATAGGCCCTCAGCAAGGTCTGCGCCGCGCCGGTGGCCATGACGCCCGGAAGGGTCCAACCCGGCACCGGCAGCCCCCGCTCATAGGCCCCAGTGGCCAGGATCAGCCGCCGGGGCCGGAGGGTCGTCCCGCCATCCGGCCCGGCCAGGGCGATCTCAGGCCCGGGAAAAGCGCCCCAGACCTGGGCCCCGGAAACAACGCGAACGCCGGCCGCACCGACCGCATCGATCAGCCGCGCACCGTCGTCATACTGGCGGTCGCTTGGCCGTCCCGCGGCAAAGGCATGGCCGAGGGAGAGCTGTTTGAAATATTGCCCGCCCAGGATCGGCCGCTCATCGAGCAGCACCACCTCCGCCCCGGCCTCACACGCCGCCAACGCGGCGGAAAGGCCGGCCGGGCCACCGCCGATCACCAGGACATCGGGCGAGCTGGGGTAGTCGGGCGGAAAAGAGGGCGGGGGCAAATCCGATGCTGCCAAGGGTCGGGCCGCCGCAAGGGGCTCGTCGGTTTTGACCGTCATGCCGTCGCGTAGCGCCGTCATGCAGGCGCGCCGATGGGGCAGCCCGTCGGCCGTGACCAGGCATTCCTGGCAGACGCCCATGCCGCAGAAAACGCCGCGCCTGCCGCCCGCCCCATCTCGGCGCAAGGCCAGCCGACCCGCCGCCGTCAGCGCGGCCGCCAGGCTCTCGCCCGTCAGTCCGGTCAGGGCCTCCCCGTCGAAGGTAAAGCGCGCCGTTGCGCCGACCGGGTGGGTCTTTCCCATCTCTACACGCATGGCGATGCCGAGCTCCGGTTCAATCGGGATCGCGGCGCCAAAGCGCGGCCAGGGCCATCAGGCGCCGGTCGCGCCAGGCGACCCGCTCGGACCAATCCTCGCGGGGCAGCAGGGCATGGCGCTCGGCCTCGACCCCGGCCACCAGATCCTCGGTCCAAGGATCGTCCTGGCCCCGTTCCGAGCCCATCCGGGCATAGGCGGCACCCATGCGCGCGGCATGCTCGCGCACCCCGCCGCGATAGTTCAGATCAGCATTCTCGAAGGGCC
This sequence comes from Alphaproteobacteria bacterium, assembly GCA_963583595.1. GTDB lineage: Bacteria > Pseudomonadota > Alphaproteobacteria > CADEGL01 > CADEGL01 > JABIRQ01. Next base: position 4,915 of record CAUZWC010000089.1, read on the forward strand.
CCGTGAAGGCCCAGCGCCGCCCAGGCCCGGCGACCACCGCGCGGTCGATATCCTCGGCCGTGACGTAACCGTCGCGGATCAGGCAATAGGCCTCGCGCAGAAGCGCGCCCTGCAGACGATTGAAGACGAAGCCCTCGATCTCCCGCTGGACCATAATCGGGGTCTGTCCGGCCGCCGCCATGAGGACGCGGGTGGCCTCGACCGTCTCGGGCACGGTCCAGGGCGCCGGGACGATCTCGACGATGGGAACCAGAAAGGGCGGGGCGGCCGGATGGGCGATCAAACAGCGCGCGCGCCCGGGCAGCTCCTCGGTGAAGCGGGAGGCAGTGATGGCGGAGGAGGAACTGGCCAACACCGCTTCCGGCGCTGCCAGCCGGTCGAGTTCGGCGAAGACCGTGCGCTTGACCTCGACCGTCTCGGCCACGCTTTCCTGGACATGGACGGCGCCCGCGACCGCTTCGTCCAGATCGCGCACCGGCCGGATCCGCGCGAGCACCGCACCGGGCTCCTCCTCCAGCAAGCCAAACGCGGCGAGATCGCTCAAACTCGCTTCGATCAACCCGATGGCCTCATCGATTGCTTGCGGTTCCCGGTCGTAAAGCGCGACCGGATGGCCGGCCCGCGCAAACACGACGGCCCAGCCTCGTCCAATGGTTCCGCTGCCGATCAACGCTATGGGCCGCCTCGGCCACCGATCGCCGTCACTCACTGTTCGCCCCTGCCGCCGCTTCATCGCCGAGTCAGTCAAGCAGACGCCTTCGCCGAGTCAAGTGCGAGGGTATTACGGGAGGCCCCGCCGGACTCGTGGAATCGAGTTAGTTTTCCAAATGATCGAGACCATACCTGTGAATCATCCCCCCTGGGATCAACGCGCGGCACGCTATCTGGTTCGGCCGTTGGCTCGGACGTCGATCACACCAAACCAGGTTACGATCGCGACCCTGCTGATCGCGGTGGGCGGCGCTGGCCTGCCCGCCTTGCTGAACTGGGGCGCCGGTATCTTCGTCGTCGCGCGCTTTCTCGATCACTGCGACGGCGAGCTTGTGCTCCAAACCAACCAAACCTCCCGGCTTGGCTACTATCTCGATTATTTCGCCGAAATGGTCAGCTATCCGAGTTTCACCGGCTTCGAACTGGAAGATGGAATCTATCTGATAGCGCCGATCACCTGGTTTGGCTGGCTGGACTGGTTCTTTGCCGCCGCCGGGGCCGGCGCGATCGGATATATGGCCTGGACTTTTTTCACCCTGGCAAAGCCCCGCAGCCCCGCAGGGATTAAATCCGCCGGGATTCAGCTGCGCCCGACAGCTTCCGGCGAAAGCGGATCAGGAAATAAATCGCGAAAGCGGGCGCGCCGATGGTCGCGGCGATCAGGAGCTCCTGCATGGCGCCGAGCCAGATGAAGATCGGCACGGCCAGGATGGCGTCGTCCGGGTCGAATCCGGCCCCGCCCTTCAACTCGGCGGCCCGACTGCCCTCGCGCGCTTCGATCCCCATCACAGCCCATAGGATGATGGCGATCGCCCCGCCCGCGGCGATGCCCAACGGAATCGCCCAAAGGCCCAGCGCGCTGTCGCGCAGGCCAATGCCCAGGCCAACGAAGACCAACGCGTTGCTGAGCGCATCGGCCACCAGGTCGTAGACATGCCCGCCGGGCGAGGTCCGGCCGCTCATGCGCGCCAATTCGCCGTCGGCCCGGTCCAGGATAGCGGACAGGACGAAGAGCCCGGCGCCGATATTCCACCAGGGCGCCGCACCGACCGCGAGGGCGGCGGCCGTGCCGATGCCCGCCGCCAGGCGCAGCGTCGTGATCTGGTTGGGGGTGACCTTGGTGTCGACAAGGGGCCGGACGAGCAGACGCACGCCGCGATGGATCAGGGTATTGTGGCTCATCGTCGGGCGGGGTCCATCTTGCGTCTCGGTCGCGTTAGGCACTAGAAATAGTGCCGTCCCATTCCAATGACAACAAAGCCCCGGTGACCACGCTCAACACACCCAAGCTCAGCGAAGCCCAACTCGCGGATTACAAGCGCGATGGCTATCTCGTGGCGCGCGGCGCCTTCGGCCCGGCCGAGGCCGCGGATATGGATCGATGGGCCAAGGAATTGCTGGCCATGCCAGAAGAGCCGGGCCGGCAGTGGGTCTATTGGGAAAAAAGCCTGCGCGAGCCGGACAAAAAAATCGTCAGCCGGATCGAGAATATCGCGCCCTTCCATGAGGGGTTTCGGGAGCTCGCGGAATCGCTCAAAGCCATGTGCGCCCAGCTCTTCGGCGAACCGGCCCTGTTGTTCAAGGAAAAGATCAACTTCAAGATGCCGGGTGGCGCCGGTTTCGCGCCGCACCAGGATTCCCAAGCCGGGTGGGAGCGCTATGCCAGCGATTTCATCAATGCCCTGGTCTGCATTGACGAGGCGACGATCGAGAACGGTTGCCTGCGGGTCGTGTCCGGATTTCACGACCGCGGGCTCTACCGGGCCTGGGAGCCGCTGTCCGAGAAGGAAATGGAAGGCATGGAATTCGTGCCGACCTCGACCAAGCCGGGCGACGTCATCCTGTTCGATTCCTATACGCCCCATTCCTCCGAGCCCAACCTGACGGACCAGACGCGGCGCATCTATTTCGCGACCTATAACCGCCTGTCGGAAGGCGACCAGCTGGAGCAGTATTACGCTGACAAGCGCAAGGGCTATCCGCCGGATATCGAGCGCGAGCCGGATAAGGAATACGTCTACCGGGTTTAACCGCGACTCGACCGGTCAGGCGGCCGCGGCGCGCAGATCGACGCCCATATCGGTCAGGGCGGAGGCCGCCGCCGCGATGGCGGCGCGCATATCGGATTCGTCCAGATCGCCAATGCAGCCGATGCGGAAGCTCTCCGCCTCGGTGATCTTGCCGGGATAGATGACGAAGCCGCGGTCCTTCATGCCCTCGTAGAGGGCGTCGAAACTGAAACCGGGATGATCGGGCGTGTGAAAGGTCACGATGATCGGGGCCTGAAGAGCGGCCGGCAGAAGCGGCTCGAAGCCGAGGGCCTTCATGCCCTCGACCAGAGTCTCGCAATTGCGCCGGTAGCGCGCGCCGCGCCCTTCGACCCCGCCCTCCTCGGCATGTTCGCGCAGCGCCTGGCGGAAGGCGGCGAGGACCTGCGTGGGCGGGGTGTAACGCCACTGGCCGTTGCCTTCGAAGCCGCGCCATTGGTCGTGAAGATCGAGGCTGAGAAAAGGCGCATGGCCCTTGGCTGCCTGCAAAGCGGCAGTGCGGCAGATGACGAAAGCCAGACCCGGAACCCCCTGGATGCACTTGTTCGAGGATGCCGCCAGGGCGTCGTAGGACACCGGTGTCGAGCCGAGAGGAACCGCACCGAAGCCGCTCATCGCATCGATCAGCAGACGGCGGCCAGCGGCCGCGACCGCCTCGCCGATTTCAGCCATGGGATTGAGAATGCCCGAGGTTGTCTCGCATTGAATCGCAACGACATGGGCGAGACCTGGATCGGCCGCCAGGCGGCCGGCGACTTCGGCAGGATCGTGAACCTCTGTCTCGGCCACCTCATAGGCCTCGGCCCGCCGCCCCAGGCGGCGGCAGATCTCGATCATGCGGCGGCCATAGGCGCCATTGACAAGGATCAGTACCCCCGCGCCGGGATCGAGAAAGGTTCCGAGCATCGCCTCGACGGCAAAGGTGCCGCTGCCCTGGATCGGCACGGCGGTATAGCCCTCGCCCAGACCAGCCGCGGTGAGCAGGCGGGCGCGCACCTCGGCAGTCATGGCGATGAAAGCCTCGTCGCGCGAACCCCAGTCGTGAAGCATCGCCTGTTTGACCGTCGCGGTGGTGGTGAGCGGCCCCGGCGTCAGCAGCAAAGGATCGCCGTTGCGGGTCATGCCACTGCGGTCCCGGCGCCGGTGACGAAGGCCTTGAAGCGCTGCGCGACCTCGACCGGCGTGACCGTGGGCCGGCCCAGATTGTCCATCGCCCCTGGGGAGAGCCTGACATGCAGCAGGTTTGGCCCCGGTGTCACGAGACATTGGGCCAGTCCGGTCTCGAAACCGGCCAAGCCATCCGCGCGAATGGCCTTGCGATAGCCGCAAGCGACGGCAATGGCGGCGAAATCGACGCCGGCGGAAACCGTCGCCTGGCCGCCCGTCGATTCATGCAACCCGTTGTCGAGCAGGACGTGCACCAAGTTCTCGGGCCGCTGAGCGCCGATCGTCGCCATATTGCCCAGTTTCATGAGGGCCGCGCCGTCGCCGTCCAGCACCACGACCGTACGTTCCGTATTCAAGGCGACGCCCAGAGCCATGGCGCTGGCCCCGCCCATCGAGCCGACCTGATAGAGATGCTGGGGGCGGTCGGCCAGGGTGAACAATTCGCGCCCGCAGAAACCCGTCGTCGCGATCACCGCGGTCTCGTCGGAAATGCCGGCCAGAACCCGTTCCAGCGCCTCATGCCGCTTGGGACGCACGCCGCCGGATGCGAGGTCGAGGACCTCTCCCGGAACGGCCGGCGGGCGTGGGGCTTCATCCAGGGCTTCGCTGCCCACGGAGCCCTTTTCCATGATGAAGGCATAGGGCAGGTGCGTCTCGCCCATCCGCGCCAGGGCCATATCGAGCGCCGGTTCCACATCCTCGACCCGGGCCGGGAAAGGCCCATGTTTCACGCGCGCGTCAGACAGGATTTGCGCCGTGACCTCGCCCATCAACTCGTGCTGGGGTTCGTCCTTCAAGCCCGGATGCCCGCGCCAGGTCACCACCATCAGGGTCGGGATTCGAAAGGGCCAGTTGAGCGAGGTCAGGGGGTTTATCGTGTTGCCGAGGCCCGAATTCTGGCACATCACGACACTGCCCTCGCCAGCCAGCCAGGCCCCGGCAGCGATCGCCACCGCCTCGCCTTCGCTCGTCGCGCCGACATAGCGGGTGTCGGAATCGCTGATCACTCGATTGATGAGGGGGGTCAGGAAACTGCACGGTACCCCGGTATAGAAGCCGAGGCCGCGCCGGCGCGCCGCGCCCAGAAAATCATCCGCGGAAATCATGGCCTCAGGTCACGTTTCGCGCCTGGGCGAGATCGAAGGCATCGTTCACATCCAACCAGTTGCCGGTGATGTAGAGCACGGCCGGCTCCTCGCCCATTTCGATCACCCGCGTCAGCAAGTCCGGCAGGTTCGCCTCGTCCAGCTTACCCTCCGACGCCATGACATCCAGCGCGGCACCGACCAGACGGGCACCCCGGGCGGTCAATTTCATCAGGCCGATCCATTCGCCATCCGCATTGTCCAGATCGGACCCGATGGCGGTCATCCCGGCCGGTGCGTCGTCAAGGAAATCGGTCGTATAGGGCACGGTGCAACGCACCAGATCGACGCTGTCTCTTTCGGTCCCGGTCACCCGGTCACGCCAGGCGGCGTCGGCCACGACGGCAATATCCGCTTCGCTCTTCATCAGCATGTCCAACACGAAGGGCCGGAACAGGATATCGCCGTAGCTGATGACGACAGGTCCATCGAGCTTGTCGCGGGCGCAGGCGAGGGACGCGGCCTCGCCCGTGGTCTCGTAGGCCTCGTTCGGTAGGATCTCGATATCCTCGAGATCGATGCGGTCGCGCCGGTATCCGGCAACGACGGCGATATCGCGCACGCCCAGGGCGTTCAAGCTCCGCACCTGACGGCGCAACAGCGATTCGCCACGCACATCCAGCATGCATTTCGGCGTTTCGGCGGTCAGGTCGCCCAGAGCACCGCCCCGCGTCGCCGCCAGAATCACCGCCTGGGTCGATTCTCCGGCCGTCCCGAGATAGCGATTCTCCGCCGCTTCCAGCTCTTCGTTGCCGGCCAGGGCAAAAATATCGCCCAGACGGGCGACCTCGTCCTCGACGCCGGTCAGGCTTTCCTCTTCCATGATCCGACGCGAGGTCTCGCGCATCGCAGAGACGGCCGCCCGCATATTGTG
>CAUZWC010000090.1:0-10779 GCA_963583595.1 Alphaproteobacteria bacterium
TAAGTAAATATTTACTTATTACAATAATGGCCCTCACCGAAAGGGAAATGAATCATTCGAGACTTAACGACGAAGACGACGGCCCGAGGCATCAAGGCGGCGGTGCTTGCAGGTATGCTCGCCTTGGGCGCCGCGTTCGCCCCGAGCGCCGCCCAGGCCGATGCGCCGTCGGCGGCGCTGGCGAAAGTCGGCAAGAATGGCGTTGAGATCGGCATCCTGGATTGCTTACGGTGCCCGGCAGCCGGCACTACCTGATCGTCCATTCCTCGGTCGATCTCGACTGCGCGTTCAGGACGCCGAACGGTATCGAGCGCTACACCGGAGAGACCGGCGTCGGCCTGGGCCTCGACCTTAGCATTATGAAAGACGAGCGAATGATGTGCTCGGTCCTGACCATGGGCAGCGACGTGCGGGCCGGCAGGCATGGTCTCGAGGGACGCTATATCGGCGTCGGCGGCCAGGCTCCGGCGGCCTTCGGTGTCGACCTGGGCGTGGCCTCCCTGGTCGGCGCAGGCAACGACCAGGTTGCGCTTAATCCGGTGACGATCAAGGCGGGCGAGGGGATCGGCGCGAGCGCCGGGATTCCCTATCTGACCCTGCCGCGCGGCCGGCGAATAAACGATACCCTCGGTCCAATGCGGCGCCCCCGCGTCCGATTGCGGCGCGGGGGCATCGTCTTTTGATCGCCGATCCGGATTCATGGTGTCCATACGCCGGAGACCAAAAAGCCGATGGCGACGGCGTCTTCGCCGGGCCGCTAGAGCCCAGCGGCGCGTTCGCGTTCCATCAGGATGCGGTCGAACTCATCGAGCCGGGCAGCGACCCGGCCATAGAGGCTGTCGGGCGGGAAGACGCCCCTGGCGTCGGGCTCGCCGGCCTCAAGTCCCATGAAGAGAGGGAAGGCGTCCTCGATCCGTCGGATGCTCCAGATATGGAACTTGCCGGCGGCCACGGCCTCGGCAACCTCGTCTTGCAGGACGAGGTTCTCCTCGTTCGAGGCCGGAACGACGATGCCCTGGTCGCCGGTCAGCTCGCCTGCGCCCTGGCAGGCGCGGAAGAAACCTTCGATCTTGTAATGGGCGCCACCGATGGCCTGGGCATCGCCGCGCTGGTTGACCGAGCCGGTGATCGCCAATCCCTGGCGGATCGGCTCGTCGGCGAGGTCCGACAGGATGGCGAGCAGTTCGGCGAGCGACGCGCTGTCGCCCTCGACCCCGCCATAGCTCTGTTCGAAGGTGATCGAAACGTCGAAGGAGAGGGGGTGGCGGCGGGCGAAGCGTCCGGCCAAGAAACCCTGGATGACCATGGCACCCTTCTGCTGAATCGGCCCGCCCATGGCGACATCGCGCTCGATATTGATAACGCCGCGCCGCCCGACCGAGGCGCGGGCGGTGATGCGGCTGGGGCCGCCGAAGGCATGGTCGCCCATGTCCCGAACGGTCAGACCGTTGATCTGGCCGATCTCCTCGCCATCGGTGGCGATCATGATCGTGCCGCGCCGGATATTGTCCTGCATCCGGTCCTCGACCCGTTCGTTGCGTTCGCGCCGCTGTACGATCGCCAGGGTGACTGCCTCGGCCGTGATAGGCCCCGGCGGGGGTACGAGCTGCGCGGCCTCGGTGAGCAAGTCCTCGATCCGCTCGAACTGGGCCGAGAGCTTGTCGCGTTGGGCCGCCCAGCGCGTGGAGGTCCCGAGCAGGAGGCGCAGCGCCTCCTCGTCGCAACCTTCCGGCACTGCCTTTTTGGCCATCCGCCGGATCAGCCCGGCATAGGTCGCGAGGTTCGCCGGGCTGGCGTCCATATCGGCGTCGATATCGGCCTTGATCTTGAAATAGGTCTGAAATTCGGGATCGGCGGTGAAGAAGGTGTAGTACCAGGTCGGTGAGCCGACGATGACGACCTTGACGTCGAGCGGAATCGGCTTCGGCCGGGGCGCGCCGGCGATCGGTACGCCGCCATAGCGATGAAGCTCCTCGACTCGGATCTCGCCGTCGCGCAGGGCGCCCTTGAGGAATTGCCAGCTCGCCCCGGCGGCGGCCAGGGCCTCGGCGCGAAGCACGAGGATTCCGCCATTCGCCCGGTGCAGGGAGCCCGCGCGCAGCATCGAGAAATCGGTTTCCAGCAGGCCGGCCAGCTGATGATATTCGATGCTGCCGAACAGATTCTGGTAAGTTGGGTTGGGTTCGACCACGACCGACGGGAGCTTGTCCTCGCCGTGATCGACGAAAAGATTGACGGCGTAGCGCCGCTCCGGCGGCTGCCAGCCGGGCGGCCGACGCTCCGGGGGCAGGGGCTGGAAATTGGCGAGATTCTCGACGATATCGACCCGCATCTCGACGATCCAGCGGACAATCCTCCGGTATTCGCCGAAGTCGCGGGCGAGGGCGTCGATTAGGCCGTCGATCGCGCTCGACGCGGTCTCGCGCGTCCGCTCGGCCACGCGTTCGGCGAATTCCGCCTGCATCCGGCCGGCTTCACGCGTGACGGCGTTAACCCGCTCGGCGATCTCGCGGCCTCGCGTCTCAACCTCTTCGCGTTTGTCCTCGGGGATCTTGTCCGGGGTCAGCGCCTCGCCCTTGTCGTCCACCGCGACGACCATCATGCCGTGCTGTGTCTGCACGATGTCCAACCCGTGGGTCCCGGCTTCCTTGCGCAAGGCCTCGATCTGCTCGCCGATCCGCTCGCGCAAGGCGGCGCTCTCGCCTTCGACCGAGCTCTGATACTCCTCGCCGCCGATCGCCTTGCCCAGGGCCTCGCGAAGCTGGGGGACCAGCGCTTCCATCCGGTCGCGCAGGGCGCGTCCCCGGCCTGGCGGCAGGGAATAGGGCTTAGGGCGATGCGGGCGGCGGAAATTGTTCAGGAAGACCCAGTCGTTGGGCACTGGCCGGCCCTGGAGGTGACTGCCCAGGAATTCCAAGGTCGAGGTCATGCGCCCGCTGCGGTCCGGGCCGAGAACGAACACGTTGAAGCCGATATCGTCGACGGACAGTGCGAACTCGAGCGCGGCGCGGGCCCGGGCATGGCTGTCGAGGGAAAAGACGCCATCGCCTCCATCAAGGCCTTCCAGGGCCGGGCCGGGGTCGAATTTGGGAAGGGCGAGGGCCTCCGCGCTCAGAGGTTTGGCGGGCATGATGGGCAGTTCCTCGTCGTGTTTACGGGGCGGCATGGGATGATAGCGCTATTCGCACCATGGTCCCATCGCGCAGGCGCGGGGTCGCTATGCGCACGGTGTCTCAAGGCAGGACGATCTGGCGCACGGTAGCGCCGGCCGCCAGACGGTCGAAGGCGATGTTGATGTCGTCCAGGGCGACGCGCTCGCTGAGCAGCCGGTCGACCGGCAGTCGGCCCTGACGATACAGGGCGATGAGGCGCGGGATATCGCGCGCCGGCACGCAGCCGCCGAGATAGCTGCCCTTGACGGTGCGTTCCTCGGCCACCAGCGAGATATGCTTGAGGGCGAAGTCCCGCGCCGGGTGGGACAGTCCGGCGGAAACCGTGGTGCCGCCGCGCCGGGTGATACGATAGGCCATGTCCATCGCCTGGACCGAGCCGGCCATTTCGAAGGCATAGTCGACGCCCCCGCGCGTGACCTCGCGCAAGACCTCGACGCAGTCCGCTTCCTCCGAATCGTAGACCATGTCGGCGCCGAGCTGGGAGGCCAGTTCGCGCTTGGCCGGGATTGGGTCGATGGCGATCACCTGCCGGGCGCCGACCAGCCTTGCGCCGAGCAGGCAGTTGAGGCCGACGCCGCCCAGACCGACCACGGCGACGCTGGAGCCCGGCTCGACCCGGGCGGTGTTGACCACGGCGCCGACGCCGGTGATGACCGCGCAGCCGAACAGGGCAGCCTCCTCATGGCTCAGGTCCTCTTCGATGCGCACGATGGAGCGGCGCGAGACGACCGCGTATTCAGCGAAGGCCGAGACGCCGAGATGATGATGAACCGCTCCACCTGCGCCCGTCAGGCGCCTTTCGCCGGACAGCAAGGTGCCCGCGCCATTGGACGCCGCCCCGGGTTCGCACAGGGCCGGCCGCCCTTCCATGCAGGGCATGCAATGGCCGCAGCTGGGCACGAAGACCATGACGACCTGGTCGCCGACGGCGAGATCGCCGACACCCGCGCCCAGGGCTTCGACCTCGCCCGCCGCTTCATGTCCCAAGGCCATGGGAACGGGGCGCGGCCGGTCGCCGCTGATGACGGAAAGATCCGAATGGCACAGGCCGGCCGCGCGGATACGAACCAGCACCTCGCCCGGACCCGGCGGATCGAGGGTCAGTTCCTCGACGCGAAGCGGGCGGCTCAGCGCATAGGGCGCCGGCGCGCCGATTTCGTGCAGTACCGCAGCTCTGATCTTCATGCCGGCCTCGCTGTGATCACCATGCCCGCCGTTATAGACCGGGCCATGCCTGGTCCGCCATTATGGTCGCCATATCGGCCTTTCAGGTCGGGCTTTGGCCTGCCGTACATCGCCTGTTATGATTCGGCGGGATGGGGCGAGGATGAACAGGTTGACGGGGTCGGTGAACGTGACGCGCAATCAGGCTCTGGGGCTGGCCTTGGCCATATTCGGCATCTTGGCCAATAACTACATCTTTCTGCACGACCTGATCTGGGACCGGCATGACGGCGCCATCCATATGGGTGCGCCGAGCCTGTTTGCCGTGGGAATGGCCGTTGCGGTGACGATCGCGGGGATATTGCTGATCTCCCGGGCGCCCGCCGACAAGGGCGTCGACAGGACGTAGCAAGGGCATAGCCAGGACACCGGGGGCGAACCGGCCGACCTCTCTATTCGGCCGTCGTCGAGGTTGTTTTCACAGGCATTTTGGCGTCTGTTTCCTTGCATCCGGAAGCCTGCCGGGATACCCTCACGACACCTCGTTCCATGGGCGCCGGAGGCCGGTTGTGGAGGGGGCAGGCGAGGTACATAAAAAGGGCTCGATCGCGACTCGCCGGGCGGCCGGCGGCGGGGTGGCGCAGGCTCGGAGTTAGCGTCGCTGAGGCGGCGCGGGGAGGGGCTTATTCACGCCTATCGGGAACGCCTTATCGACTGGATAGAGCGTGTCTTTCCAGACCGCCAGATCATCATTCTCGCGCAGGGCCGTGTTCAGGCTCTGATCATGTCCAAGAGATTGCAGCTGAGCGTCGTCGGCGCCGGCGCGTTCGCCAGCATCTGGCTGGTCGCGATTACCGCCGGTTTCGTCGGCCAGACCGATCGGTTGATGACGCAGGAGACGGCCTATGAACGGACGCTCGATTCGATCGAGGCCGGGCAGGCGGAGCGGATCCAAGAGCTGAAGGACCAGCATTCCGCGATCGAGAGGGCTCTGCGCGCCGATGTGACCGGTCTGCGCACGGCCCTCAATCAGGTTAGCGGCGAGCGGATCGCCGTGGTCGAGGAGCGCGAGCTGCTGGTCGCACGGGTGCATCAGCTCGAGTCGACCTTCCTGGAAACCAAGCAGGCCCAGCGCGACGTGCTGCTGCGGCTGGCCGAAACGACGACGGACAATATTGGCGCGGTCGAGCGGACGATCGAGTTGGCGGGGCTCGACCCCGAGATGCTGCTGGCGCGGGCGGAAGAGGTGTCGGGCGGACAGGGCGGGCCCTTCGTGGCCTCCGATGCGATCTTCGCTTCCTTGAGGCCGCTGGATGAGAACGCCACCCTGCTGGACCGGAAGATCACGCGCCTCGAACGGCTGCAGGAAATGGTGCGGTTGTTGCCGTTGAACGCGCCGATGGACGACTATCGAGTCACCAGCGATTTCGGCAAGCGCAGGGACCCGGTGAACGGCCGGCTGGCGATGCATTCCGGCATCGATTTCGCGAGCGACAGGCGAGCGCCCGTGCTGGCGCCGTCGGGCGGCATCGTCGCCTTCGTCGGATGGAAGGGCGGCTACGGAAAGGTCGTCGAAATCGATCATGGATACGGCGTCAAAACCCGCCTCGCGCATCTTGGAAAGATTTTCGTCAAGCGCGGTCAAGAGGTAGACTACAGGGACAAGCTGGGCCAAGTCGGTAGTTCGGGTCGGACAACAGGCCCGCATCTGCACTACGAAGTGCTCATTGACGGTGAGCCGACGGATCCCATGCCTTTCCTGAGAGCGGGGCGACATGTTTTCAAAGGGTGATGCAAAGAAGACCGAGGACACGGTGATTCAAGACCGATCTCGGCCGAGCGCCGGGACGAGCAAGGCCTCCGTGCCGTCGATTGTAAGTTCCGACCTCAAAGTCGAGGGCAATATGGTCTGCGATGGCGATATTCAGATCGACGGGCGGGTCGAAGGCGATGTGCGCAGCCGAAACCTGACGGTCGGCGAGCATGGCGCGGTTGTGGGCGAGATCACGGCGGACAAGGTCCAGATCAGCGGCACGGTCGAAGGCCGGATCAGCGCCAAGACCGTCAATCTTGCCAAGAGTGCGCGGATCATCGGCGATATCGCCCATGACAGCCTGTCGATGGAAGCCGGGGCCTATCTCGAAGGCCGCGTTTCACGGCTCGATGGCTCGGCCGTTTCCCGGGCGACCGCCACGCCCGCCGTATCGACGCCGGTTGCCGCCAAGCCCGGCGGTGGAACGGCTACCAGCTAGACGGGCAGCTAAACGAGTTTGGCGAGGGCCCGGTGGCGGGTTAGGCGCCGGGCCTCCGCCTCGTCAAGCAACTCGGCGATCGCGGTGCGCACCTCGGGTTCGGCCAGAGTCGGCGTGTGGCCGACATCGGGCACGGTGATACGCCGGATATCGGGCAGTTCCGTGCCCATTTTCTCGAAGGTTTCAGGCGTAAGAATATCCGACAGCGCGCCGCGCAAGGCGAGGGTCGGCCGGTCCGCCAGGGCCCGATAGATCGGCCAGAGATCCAGGTCCAGCGGCCCGCCGCCGGCGCGCAAGGGCTTCGCGATGGCGATGTCCCAGTCGACATGCAGACGCCCGTCATCGCCTTCGCGATAGGTCCCGCGCGCCAATTCCAGCAGCACCGAATCGGGCTGCCCGGCGAGCCCAGGCATCAGCCGTCGCAGGGCGGCGACCGCTTCACCCCAGCTCGCAACCGGATGGTCCTTGCCGATATAGTCGACGATGCGCGACAGACCGCTTGTGCCCAGTTCCGGGCCGACATCGTTGAGCACGGCGCCCGCCACCGCCATGGGCGCGAGCACGGCCATGCCCATCGTCAACAGGCCACCGAGCGAGGTTCCGATGAAGACCGCTTCGTGCAGGCGTGCCACGTCGAGCAGATGGCGCAGGTCGCGCAGATAGACGCTCGGATCGTAGTTGCGCCAGTCGGGATCGTGGGCGCTGCGGCCCCGGCCGCGATAGTCCGGGCAGATCACCCGCCTGGCAGGCGCGAGCCATGAGGCCAGATCGTGAAAGTCCCGAGAGTTCCGGGTAAGGCCGCCCAGGCAGATGACCGGAACGACCCGGGCGTCGCGGGGGCCGTATTCGCGGTAGTGCAGGCGCAACCCGTCCTGGGTCGAAAAATAGCGGCTGTGCCAGGTTTCCGACGATGACACGGTCAACAGCCCAGCAACGCCGGCAGGGCGTCGAGCGAGGCGACGACCGCGACCGGGTCTTCCGGCAGGCGGTCCGGTTGCTGGCCAAACCGGTTCACCCAGACCACCCGAAACCCGTAGGCCGCCGCGCCGCGCGCGTCCCAGCCGTTGGAGGACAAAAAGCAAATCCGTTCGGCCGGAACGCCCAGGCGATCGACCGCGAGGCGATAGACCGAGGGATGCGGCTTGTAGATGCCGACATCCTCGACCGAGAGAACGGCGTCGAGAAGGCTGCCCAGCCCCGCGCTTTCGACGGCGCTCTCCAGCATGGCGGGCGTGCCGTTGGACAGGATCGCCGTCGCCAGTCCGGCCACGCGCAGCCGCGCCAGGGTGTCCTTGGCATCGGGATAGGCGTCCAGCGTGCGATAGCAATCGAGCAGCCGGGTGCGCAGGGCGTTATCTTCGATTCTCTGGACGGCGAGGCTGAAATCAAGGGCTTCGCCGGTCACTTGCCAGAAATCGGCATGGCGGCCCATCAGGCTGCGCAGCCAGGTGTATTCGAGCTGTTTGGCGCGCCAGAGCGCGGAGAGCGGCGCTGCCTTGTCGCCCAGCGCATCGCCGCACCGCTCGGCGGCGGCGTTGAAGTCGAAGAGGGTGCCGTAGGCGTCGAAGACGCAGGCGGAAATATTGGCAAGAGGGGCTGGTGTCATGACCGGCACGCCGTCATTTCGCCGCGCGATTGCCCAGTTGCGTCGCGTCGGGTGAGGGCGTGAGGGCAAGGTCCTTTTCCAGACCCATCGCGGTGCCCGGCCCGTTCAGCCGGATACGGTAGATCTGTACGGCTTCGAGCACGCGCTGGACATAGTTCCGGGTTTCCGAGAAGGGGATGGTCTCGATCCAGTCGATCGTGTCGATCCGGCGATCGCGCGGATCGCCGAGTTCCCGGACCCATTGGCGGACCCGTCCCGGGCCGGCGTTATAGGCGGCGACGGCCAGAACATAGGACCCGCCGAAACCCTGCAACATTTCTGCGAGATAGCCGCGTCCCAATTGGATGTTGTAATCGGGATCGCTGGTCAGTCTGCCGCTCGAATAATTCAGGCCGGTCTGATCCGCCATCTTCTTGGCGGTCCCCGGCATGAGCTGCATCATGCCGCGCCCGCCCGCCCGGCTGATGGCCTGATGGTCGAAACCGCTTTCCTGGCGGATCATGGAGAGGACGAGTGCGGGCTCGGGCCCTGCGCCGGCGGGCAGGTTGCGGATCGGATAGCCCAGGTCCACGAGGATATCGCCGTCGCGCCGGGCGCTGCGCGCAACGCGCACGGCGAGATCGGGCCGGCCGATCTCATGGGCGAGAGAGGCGGCGAGGGACGCCGCCGCGGGATTGCTTTCGTCGTTGGCCAGGGCGGCAAGGAAAGGCGCGGCCAGATCCTGGGCACCGATCTCCGCCATCAAGCGGGTCAGTTGGGCGAGTTCCTGGCCGTCGAAACGCGCGCGCGTCTGGGCGTCGATGGCCGGCCCGGCCGGCTGGGCTTTGCCGTCGGCCAAGCCCAGCTTGTGGCTGGCCAGCTGGCCATAGAAGGTGGTCTTGAACTGGGCGGCTGTCCGATAGGCTTCGGTGGCGCCTTCGGCCCGGCGCGCGGCTTCCGCCGCCCGGCCCATCCAATAGGCCCCGCGCGCCTTGCTGACCGGCGTGCGGCAGGAGTCGTACATCCGCTTGAAATGGCCGAAGGCGGTCTGGCGCTCGTCCAGGAAGCGCAACGCGATCCAGCCGGCCAGCCATTCCGCGCCGGCCAGCCCGGCGCCGTCGACCTGGCGATGCTCCTTGGCGAGACGATAGGCCGCGCTGATATGGCCCGAGGAGAGGGCGTCGCGAATCAGGATATGCCGCTCGGCCCACCAAAGGTCCGGCCGCGGCACCGTGTCGGGCAGGTCGAAAAGCAGAGAGCGGGCATCTTCCATGAGATTCTTGCCCCGGCGCCAGCGGACGCGCTCATAGATTAGGCCGGGATCAGATTGGAGTGCTGCAGGGACGCGTTCGATATCGCGGTCCACGCCGGGACCCATGCCGCGTAGGGTCATGCGCGCGCGGGCCAATCGCCGCCGGTCCTCGCTGACATATTTCATGACCCGCTTCGCGCCGTTTTCCGAGCCGGTCCAGAGCAGCCGGTCGAGCCGGGCGATATGGTCGGATTCCCTGAGATATTTGCCGTAGCTCTTCAGGAAGTCGACTTCCTGGCGGCTGCCGAAGCCGCTTTCGCGCCAGGTTTCGCGCAGCAGGGCCACGGCGGCCTCGGTCCGGCCCAGGCGCAGCTGGGTCTGGGCGAGTGCGATCCGCCCATCGGTTCCGATGGGCGGGAACTCGATAAACCAGGCGACGACCGCGGTGGGATCCATGTCGCCGGGCATGGCCTCTTCGGCCCGGTGCTGGATCAGCCGCCGGTCGGGCCAGTCGGGATTGGCCCGCAGGAATCCGGCGATCTCGCCGAAGCTCGCCTCGGTTCCGCCACGGCGCATCTCGTACCAGCGCAGGGCCTTGTCGACCAGCGGGTTTCTGCCCTGGGCGCGGTGGCGCCGGGCCGCATCCCAATTTCCCCGTTCGACATTGATGAAGGCGGCCTTGTAGGCGCGCCGCTCGGTTTTGCTCAGAGTTTGGGCGCCTGCGGCGCCCCCGAAAAACGAAGCGGCGCCGAGCAAAAGCACGACGAGGGCGAGGATCGGGCGCGGAACGGGGGACCGGATAATCATGCGTCCGTTGGGGCCATGTTGCCGGTCATTCTAGTGCTGGCCGAAGGATTCGGCCAGCGGGCACCCGGAGGTCGAGCCGAGGCGCATAAGCGGGATGCGTTGCGAGGCGGCGGCATTGGGTCTATTTTTACGCTGGGGAATTTTCCCTTCCCAGGAGGATGCCATGTTCAAGGGCTGTATGACCGCACTCATCACGCCGTTCCGAGGAGGAGCAGTGGACGAGAAAGCGTTTCAGGCTTTCGTGGACTGGCAGATCAAACAAGGCATCAACGGCGTGGTGCCTTGCGGGACGACCGGCGAATCGCCGGCCATGGCCCATGAGGAGCATAAGCGCGTCAATCAGCTTTGCGTTGACGCCTCGGCCGGGCGCGTCCCGGTGATCGCGGGCTGCGGCTCGAACTATACGGACGAGGCGATCGCGCTCACGGTCCATGCCAAGGAAATCGGCGCCGACGCGTCGCTCCAGGTCACGCCCTATTACAACAAGCCGACCCAGGAGGGGCTCTACGCCCATTTCAAGGCGATCCACGATGCGGCCGACCTGCC